>JAHIWG010000051.1 GCA_018816345.1 Spirochaetota bacterium
CGGAGCTTATGGACGTCCGATCCCGCGCCGCCGCGGCCCGCGAGGCCGTCGCCCGGAAGGCGCCGCTCGCCGCGGCCCTCGGCCGGGCCCTGGCTAAGATAGAGCGTGAGGAGGCCTTCGAGGCCGCACGCTCGGGAATGCACGCCGACGAGGGCCTCGCGTGGTTCTCCGCCTGGGTTCCCGTCGCGGACGAGAAGCGGCTCACGGCCGCGGCCTCCAAGGCCGGCTGGGGGTTGATGCTCGACGAGCCGCTGGACGACGAGCAGCCCCCGACGAAGATAGAGAACTCGGCGGTGATACGCATCATCCAACCCGTTTTCGACTTCCTCGGCACCGTGCCCAACTACCGCGAGTACGATATATCGGGCCTGTTCCTACTATTCTTCACCGTCTTCTTCGCGATGATATTCGGCGACGGCGGCTACGGCTCGTTGATGATGGCCGGCGGCGTCGCGGCGGCGATCGCCTCTAGGCGCAAGACGGGCAAGGTCTCCGACCCGGTGAGGCTCTTGCTCCTGCTAGCGGCCGCGACCGTGGCCTGGGGCGCGCTTACGGCCAGTTGGTTCGGAATCCCGGCCGATAGGCTGCCGCGGCTGCTGCTCGATATCGCCATCCCGGCTATCTCGAGCGCTAACGTCGAGGCGGGCGACAATATCAAGCTCGTGTGCTTCACCATAGGCCTCGTGCAGCTCGTGATCGCCCACGGCAAGAACGTGCTGAGGGACCGGCGCTCGCTCAAGCTCGTCGGTCAGGTCGGGCAGGCCGCGATGGTGTTCGGCATATACTGGATAGTGCTCAACCTGGTCATCAGCGCCGCGAAGTACGTCATTCCCTCCTGGGCGCTGGTATCGATAGGCGCGGGCTTCTCGCTCAACGTCTTGTTCGGTAGCTACGACGGCTCGAAGGGCCTCCTCGGAGGCATCATCGCTAGCGTCGTATCAAGCCTCGCCAATATCGTCTCGATCTTCCTGGGGGTCGTGAATATATTCGCCGACCTGGTGTCGTACATCCGGCTGTGGGCCGTCGGCCTGGCCGGCGTGGGCATCAGCCAGACCGTTAACCAGATGGCGGGCCCGATGCTAGGGAAGCTCAGCCTCTGGCTCATAGGCGGCGTTATACTGCTCGGATTCGGGCACGGCCTTAACGTCATCCTGAGCGTCCTGTCCGTTATAGTGCACGGCGTGCGCCTCAACATGCTCGAGTTCTCGGGCCATCTCGGAATGGAATGGTCCGGCTATAAATTTGAACCGTTTAAGGATACCGTCCCGACGGGACGCGTAACGACCGAAAGGAGTCCCTCATGAACATCGGAATGATAGGCATCGCGGCGGTATTAGGCATCTCGGCCATAGGCTCCGCTATCGGCGCGGCCGTAGCCGGCCAAGCCGCCATAGGCGCGTGGAAGCGGAACTACCTGGCCAACAAGCCCGCTTCCTTCCTGCTCGTGGCGTTCGCCGGCGCCCCGCTGACGCAGACGATCTACGGCTTCCTCCTTATGAACCAGATGCGCGCGTCGACCGCCAACCCGCTCCTCCTCGCCGTGATAGGCGTCACGAGCGGAGCGGGCATCGCCATGTCGGCCATAGCCCAGGGCAAGGCCTCGGCCTCGTCGTGCGACGCCTACGGCGAGACCGGCAAGGGCTTCGGCCAGTACATCACCGTCGTAGGCCTCTGCGAGACGGTCGCGCTCTTCGTGATGGTCTTCACGTTCATCGCCGTCGCCTGACGGATACGCCTTTCGGCAAGCGCGGGCCGCCCCTCGGGGGCGGCCCGCCTCGTATTGTACGAGTAGGCTCCCCGCCGGTATACTTCGGGCATGGGTAAAGCAACGAGGCCTATCAAGGTCGGCTCCTGCTTCGTAGGCGGCGGGCACAGGCCGCCGGTCCAGACGATGTGGAAGGAATCTCTTCGAGCCGACCGCCTCCAGGCGGCCGCCGCCGGGGTGCGCTCGCTTTCCGGGCTCGGATGCGGGATACTTCGATTCTCGGCTCCCGATATCGGGCAGGCCGAGCTCCTCGGCGCCCTCGCCTCGATGGTCGATACGCCTCTCGTGGCGGACGTCCATTTCGACTGGCGCATAGCGCTCCGCTGCCTCGATTTCCCGATAGCCAAGATACGCGTCAATCCCGGCAACCTCGGGGAGCCGTGGAAGCTCAGGGAAGTGGCCGCGAAGGCCGCGGACAAGGGCGTTCCCATACGCATAGGCGTAAACGCCGGTTCCCTGCCGGCCGACCTGCGGGACGAGCCGGACAGGGGCGCGGCGATAGTCGCGGCCGCCGAGCGCGAGGTGGCCGCGCTCGACGAGCTTGGCTTCCGCGACGTGATCGTCTCGATGAAGGCCTCCGGCGTCGAGGAGACGGTGCGCGCCAACCGAATATTCTCCGAGCGCTACGACATTCCCCTCCATATCGGCGTGACCGAGGCGGGCCCGCTCGCCCAGGGCTGCGTGCGCAGCGCCGTCGCCCTGTACGCCCTCCTAGCAGACGGCATCGGGGACACGATACGCGTATCCCTTTCCGATAGCCCCGAGAACGAGGTGATAGCGGGCGTCGAGATAGTGGCGCTCGCGAGCGGCACGCGCGAGAGCGCGGATATAGTATCGTGCCCGCGTTGCGGCAGGGCTAGCTTCGACTCGCACGCCTTCTCCGAGCGGTGGAGGGATAGGATATATTCCATCCGTAGGCCCGTGACGGTCGCGGTCATGGGCTGCGTCGTCAACGGCCCAGGCGAGTCGCGGCACGCGGACATAGGCATCAGCGGGGCCGGCGACAAGGTCATAGTCTTCAGGAAGGGCGAGATTGTGCGCACGTGCTCGCCCGAAGAAGCCGATACTGTATTCGGGGAGGAACTATCCCGACTATGAGCACAGCCATACGGAACGCCGCGATCTCGCTCTCCGTCGCGCTGATCGTCGCCTCTACGGCGCCGTGCCACGCCCAGTCCTATAGGCCCGCCGCAGGCGACCCCGCCTGGCTGAGCCTGGAGCGGGGCAAGCGCGCCTACGCTGACAAGGATTTCGGCTCCGCCGTCGTCCATTTCGACGAGGCCATCTCCGCGAGGCGGGAGTCCTTCACGACCGCGGCGTCGCGGCTCGACCAGTCGCTGCAGTCGAAGCCCGCGAAGTCGGGCGGAGATTCCGTGAAGGCGGTGCTCGCCGCGTTCGCATCCGAGGACTTCATCCAGCGCGACTACGATAGGCTCGCCGCGGGTCGGGCGCCGGGCTCGAGGCCGCTCCTCGAGGCGCTCCGCAAGGAGCGCATCTCCGATAGCCACAGGGCCTTCCTGGACGTGCTGCTGCTCGTCTACGAGTATTCCCCGGCGGCTGGCCTCGGGGACTCCATCGCGGACTTAAGCTCCAGGGTCCGGCTCCTGGCCAAGTATCCTGAGGCTGAGTATTGGAAGGGGCGCGTCTTTTTCGTGGAGGGGGAACTGCCGCTCGCAGAGCTCCAGTACAAGCGGGCCTTCGGCATGAGGGACTCCCTGGAGATACCGGGCGAGGCCTATACCATCCTCTACTCGATGGCGGAGCTTTACGGAGCGAGATCCGACTACGTCGCGTGGGAGAACGTCCTGCTCGAGATCGTCGAGGGGACCGACGTCGACATCGACCCGTACCTCCGCTCGGCCATGATGGCCACGCTGCAGGAGGACGGCTTCGACCGCTTCATGACGCTGTACCGCATCGAGCCGGCGTATTCCCTGGATGCCAATTCTTCCCTGGCCCGGTTCTACCTGGAGCGGGGTAGGGCTATGGCGGCGGAGCACGCGGCCATAGCCGTGAGCATGTGCCTGACTCGGGCTATAGCGCTGCTCGGCGCCAGGGATAAGGACTATTCCTGGAAGGGGCTCGACGATTTCATGGCGCGGGCGGCCGCGCGCCGCGACGTCTCGTCGTATCTCGCCGAGGTCGAGCTGCCTGGCCTGCTCGTTACGCTCGCCGATGCGCTGTACGTGTCAGGCTCCCGGATCGCCGCCGCCTCGCTATGGAGGGCGGTCGCAAGGAGCGGCGTCGAGCCGTACGCCGCGGTCGCTACGGCGCGGGTCGCGAATCCCGGTTCCTCCGTGAGGAGAGCCGCCCCGTGACGCGCCTAGCCGTGACGCGCCTAGCCGGGACCGAATAGAGCCTTAGCTCGCCGGGAGCCGAATAGAGCCGTAGATAGGGCCCGGGCCCGGAATGCTCCCTAGTCTACCTCGCCGCTCGCGATTATCGTAGCTACCATGTCCCTGATGAAAGGGTCGCGGATGGAGTAGACGCGCTTGGTCTTCTGCACTTCCGCGGTGACTATATCGGCCTGCTTCAGGATGGCCAGGTGCTGGGAAATCACCGGCTGGGGTTGCTCGAGGCATTTCCAGAGGTCCGAGACGCACGGATCCACTTCCCGGGCTATCAAGCACAGGAGCCTAAGCCGTATGGGGTGCCCGACGGCCTTTAGTTTCTTGGCGTACTCGGCTATCAGCTCATGGTTGCACGGTTTTTGTTCATCCATAGCATATATGGTATCATTAATACATCAACGGTTCAACAGGGAACGGAGCTCTCTCTCGACCCGGCCCGCGATGTATGATGAAATAATCGCCCGTTCCTCATCGGAGCACTCGAACGAGAACGCCATTACCGCGCCCGTCCGTAATAGGCGAATGCCGATAGGCAAGATCGCGGCGTCGACGCGGAGCGAGGCGTCCTCCAAGAGAACGCCGGGTTCCAGGTCGGCGACAGCCGCGACGGCCTCCGGTATGAAGGACAGGCCTGTGCTCGATATAGTCTCTATGGTGCCAATTATCGGCGCGGACGACGCGGGATGGGCGAAGACGAAGCCCAGCCTGTCGGACGGCCCGGGGGCCAGGCGGTCCGAGACCCTTGAATCGTCTATCTCTATATATCGCTTGAGCAGCTGCTGGAAGCGCTCTAGCTCAGCCTTATCCGAGAGGTCTTCCTTGACGACCCCGTTGACCCCGAGATAGGCCGCCTTGGCGGCCTCCTCGAACGGGAAGTAATCGCCCTTCAGGAGCACTATGACGCAAGCCGCCTTGGGCCTGGACGCCCGGATATCGACCACGATCGTTTTCCAGTGCCTCGGGAAGTCCTTGGCGCTCATCACGACGGCGTCTGGTGATATCTCTTCGAGGTTGTCGAGCGCCTTGAGCGGGTCCTTATAATGTATTACGTCGAGTCCGAGCGGTTGCAGGTAGAATCGTACTATCTCCGCTATCGCGTCATCCTCGACGACGATGAGTGCCTTCATTCGGTACCCTTGTTCATGACGGTATAGGCCACTATGAACCAGACGTCGTCGCGGCGCTCCAGCTCGTACGTGTATTCCTTGAGCATCGCGAAGCCGTCGTAGGAAAAACGGAGCATCGCGACGACCTTGCCGTACGACGCGCCGTACCTGGTCTCTAGTATATCGAAAGCGCTGGGAATGACCACTATATCAGAGTCGACGACGCTGGCCATAAGGTCAGCCTTATACGCCGAGACCATCCGCCTCCGTCCGTCGTCAGACTCCCTGTCGTAGGAGCGGCTCTTGTCGGGATTGGCCTTGAGCAGGCGCTCCACGTCGAGGTACAGGAAGAATTCGTTCCATCGCCCCTTCTGCCTGGCCTTGATAGTCCTCGAGACGACCTCGTCGGGGCCGATTCGCTCCGCCTTTAGGATCTCGGCCGTCCCCGCCTTGAAGGATTCCGCTATGGCGGGAGCGGGCGCGCCTGGGCGCACGGAGAGGGACAGGGCGTTCGAGCGAAGCCCCGCGCGGACGGAAGCCTTGGAGGTAAGCTCAGGGTAGAGGGTGCACGCGACGACGAACGAGCCCGGCTCGGCTATGGAGACGTAGTCAGCGAGGTTCTCGACGAAGGCGTATTCCTCGCCGGGCTGGATGGATATCTCGCGGTAGAAGACGGGGGCGCTCGACGACATCGCCCTCTTCCACGAGTCGCTGGGCTCGAGCGCCCGATTGGCTATCGAGCGTACGTCGAAGCCCACGGAAAGCCGTTTATCGTCCGCCAGCATGAATCTCCACGCCGAGGGCGTATCGTTGCGTACTGTCACCTTGACCAGGATCTCGGAACCCGGGACGTAGATGCGCTTGTCGAAGAAGCTTATGGAGATATCGGCCTGCGCCGCCGCGGCGCTCAGCGCGAGCGCGGCGATGAACGCGGCCAAGACGCGACTTTTAGAGTTCACTACGACGTCTCCTTGTGCGCGCCCGCGCTATTCGTGTACTATTGGCGGCGCGCTATCCTTCTTAATTTATCGGACGATTTGCATGAACTCCTTACGCCTGGAAAACGTTTCTAAACGCCTCCTACGCTACGGGCCAGTAGTCGAAGTACTGGGACGGCTCGATGCAGGCCCTTTCCCCGTCGATTGCTCCGAGCTAGAGGCCCCTTTCGCCGCCTTTATCGTCGCGGCGGCCGCTAGAGGCGGCGAGAGCGGCAAGAGCGGCAAGAGCGGCAAGAGCGGCAAGGCGCGCCCGGGCGGAGGTCGGCGATATCTCGTCATAGCCCCTACCGACGCCGAGGCGGACGCCTTCGCCGAGGATTGCGCGGCCTCCGGAACGGCCGCCATGGTCTTCCCGTGGTGGAAGACGGCCGCCTACAGGCCGGTAGAGCCGCGTTCCGCCGCCTTCGGGCAGCGGGCCGCGGCGCTAGCGGCCATGCTCGACGACGAGGGGCCGCGCGTCGTGGTCGCGGGACAGCGAGCCGCCATGACGCCCGTGCCGCCGCGAGAGGCCTTCGAGAGGGGCCTCCTGCGCGTCCGCAAGGGCGACGCCATAGACGCGTCCGCCGTGGCTGACAGGCTCGCGTCGTGGGGCTACCTGCGCGTCCCCAGGGTCAGCCTCCCCGGCGAGTTCGCCCTGCGCGGCGAGGTCCTGGACGTGTTCATGCCGGGCGACGACTCGGCGCTAAGGCTCGTGTTCGAGTACGACGAGGTCGAGGAGATACGCCGATTCGAGCCGGTATCCCAGGCCTCGGAGCCGGAGAGGCCAGACTCGGTCCTGCTCCGTCCCGCCCGCGAATTCGTATGGACCCCCGAGCTGGCCCGGAAGGCGGGCGAGGCCCTGCTCGCCTGCCCGGCTCCGTCCGGGGAGGATAGGGAGCCCGCGGTGGCGGCGCTCGTCGAGAAGCTTGCCGAGCTAGGCGAGGCCAGGGGCGAGGAGACCCTCTACCCGCTCGCGTACGGCAGGCCCTCGAGCCTCTTCGAGTACCTCGGCGACGACGACGTCATAGTCCTCCTGGAGCGCGAGCGGCTGTCCGGCCAGACCGAGGCCGTCAAGCGCGAGTACGCGGGCCTGTACCGCAAGGCGATGATCGACGGCCCCGCGCCTCCCCCCGAGCTCGTACTCGTCGACTTCGAGACGGTCGCGTCGTCGCTCCCGAGGACCGTGGCGACCTGGTCCCTCAAGGACGCGGCGGCGGCCGACCGCCTGTCCTTCGGCTCGGAGGCCCCCCGCTCGTTCTTCGGCAACGTCAACTACTTCCGCGACGAGCTCGATTCGCTCCTGCGATCCCAGTACGAGGTGCACGTGTTCGCGGAGAACGCCGTGCAGGCGGAGCGCATCCAGTCGCTCATCGCGCGGGACGAGGTGACCGTGCACGCGGAGGGCATGTCGGCCGGATTTACGGTTCCCTCCGCCAAGATAGCCTTCGTACACGAGGGCGAGATATTCGGGCGCCGCAAGCGGGCCCCGAAGTCGCTGAAGAGCGCCCGGTCCAAGGTCATTGACACCTTCGTCGAGCTCAACCCCGGCGATTTCGTGGTGCACGTCAACTACGGCATAGGCCGTTTCTCGGGCATAGAGCGCGTAAAGGTGCTCGGCAACGACCGGGACTACGTCAAGATAGAGTACGCCGACGAGGAGAGCGTCTTCGTCCCCATAGAGCAGTCGAACCTCGTCCAGCGCTACATAGGCAACGAGGGCGACGAGCCCCGGATGGACCGCCTCGGCTCCAAGTCCTGGGAGAACCGCAAGAACAAGGTCAAGAAGTCGGTCGAGGACCTCGCCGAGCGCTTGATCCGCATATACTCGCGCCGGAAGATGGCGCGGGGCTTCGCGTTCCCCCCCGACGGCGAGTGGCAGACGGCCTTCGAGGCGGCCTTCCCGTACGAGGAGACGCCGGACCAGCTCTCGTGCATAGAGGACGTCAAGCGCGACATGGAGAGCGAGCGCCCGATGGACCGCCTCGTCTGCGGCGACGTAGGCTACGGGAAGACGGAGATAGCGATGAGGGCCGCCTTCAAGGCGGTCATGGGCGGCAAGCAGGTCGCCTTCCTAGCGCCGACTACCATACTCGCGGAACAGCACTTCGAGAACTGCCAGGAGCGCTTCCGGGGCCTTCCCGTGACCTTCGGCATGCTGTCGCGCTTCGTGGACAGGAAGGACCAGAAGAAGGTGCTCGCGGGCGTGGCCGAGGGCTCGGTGGACGTGCTCGTCGGCACCCACCGCATACTCCAGAAGGACATCGCCTTCAAGGACCTCGGCATCCTCATCGTGGACGAGGAGCAGCGCTTCGGCGTCAAGGACAAGGAGCGCCTCAAGGAGATGAGGGCCAACGTGGACTGCCTGACCCTGACGGCGACGCCTATACCTCGCACGCTGCACATGTCGATGCTCAAGATACGCGACCTCTCGGTGCTCACGACGCCGCCCAATAACCGACACCCTATACAGACAGTCGTGGACGAGTTCCAGCCGGACCTGATCGCCAAGGCCATCAGGCGCGAGGTCGAGCGCGACGGCCAGGTCTTCTTCCTCCATAACCGCGTGCAGTCGCTCGACGACACCATGGCCTTCATCCAGCGCCTCGTGCCGGAGGTGATGGTGGAGAAGGCCCACGGCAAGATGGACTCGCACGAGCTCGAGGACATCATGCACCGCTTCATCCATCGCGGCTTCCACGTGCTCGTGTCGACGACCATCATCGAGAACGGCATAGACATACCCAACGTCAACACCATCATAATCGACCGCGCCGATATCTACGGCATCAGCCAGCTGTACCAGCTGCGCGGGCGGGTAGGGCGCTCCGACCGGATCGCCTACGCCTACCTGTTCTATCCCGACGGGAAGGCCCTGTCCGAGCTCGCCATGAAGCGCCTGCAGATAATCTCCGACTTCACGGACCTGGGGAGCGGCTTCAAGATAGCGATGAAGGACCTGGAGGTGCGCGGCGCTGGCAACCTGCTCGGGCGGGAGCAGTCGGGCGATATATACTCGGTCGGCTTCGACCTGTACCTGAAGCTCCTGGACGAGGCCGTAGCGCGCCTGTCCGACGAGGGCTACAAGCCGGAGGAGGAGCCCTACCTCGAGCTCGAGTACTCGGGCTTCATCCCCGACGAGTACATAGGCCAGCAGGCGGTCAAGATGGAGGTCTACAAGAAGATCGCCTCCATCCTCTCCCAGGACGACCTCGAGGCCCTGTACAAGGAGCTCGAGGACCGCTTCGGGCCGGTTCCCGAGGAGGCGTCGAGCCTCCTCGCCCTCGCCGAGATACGAATCCTCTGCAAGCGCCTGTGCATCGCGACGCTCAAGGAGCGCAAGGGTTTCGTGACGGTCGAGTTCTCCAAGGTCTCGAAGATATCGGTGGACCGGCTCCTCAGGCTCATGAAGGAGAGCGGGCAGAAGATACGGCTCGACCCGCATAGGCCCAACGTGCTGATGATAGCCACGGGGCCGATAGGACTCAGGGAGAAGAGCGAGTTCATAAGGGAGAAGCTGGCCGCGCTCGCGGGCTAGGCGGCCCCTACGAGGGCTGAGCCGGCGGCGGGGCGGCCTTGGCGCTGAAGCGCTCCGAGAAGCGGTATTGCTCGATGATCGATACCAGCTCGCACGAGAACCTGATCGTCGCCCGGACCTTCTGCACCCCGTTCTGGAGCCTCGCGACCGACGACAAGGAGCCGGGGACGGTGAACTGGAAGCTCTGGAAGAATAGCTTCATCTGTACCGGCCTGTCCTGCTCCAGCACGGGCCCGTTCATGGGCACGAGGAAATCGAGGGAGTCGCTCGCGAGGGCGAAGAGCGCGACCTTGGTCTGCGTCCCGTCGTAGACGAGCATCGCGTAGTTATTATAGCCCATGGCCTTGGCGCTATCGGGATTGACGGATATCGACTTTCCCTTATAGTCGTCGTACTCGACCTTGAGCCTATCGAGGAGCATGAAGTGGTCGACGAGTATCGAGAGCAGGTCGGGCGGGCAGGGCTTGAAGGCGACGTCGAGGAGCCCTATCGATTCCCGTCCCTGCATCGTGCTCACCGACTTGAGGAAGCATCGGGCGAATATCTTAAGCGGGTTCTGGGCGCTCGCGGGCTGGAAGATGAGCGTAAGCCCGGCGAGGCCGTTGACGTAGCGCTGGAAGAACGCGAGCTCTTCCCTCGAGAACGACGCGATGAGGACAGCCCCGTTCATCGATAGGCGGTACGGGACGCAGACGATGTTGTACGTGTCGATCTTGACGGACGTCTGGCCGGGCTTGAGGCCCATCCTCGCCTGGGCGAACTGGTTGATGGAGGCGGTCTCGTTCTCGTACTGCGCGTGTAGATCCGCATGAGTCTGCATACCACTACCAGTGTAACCCGCAATCGGAAATCGTCAAGCGCCGCTCACCGCCCTTCCTCCTGGATCGAGGCCAGGAACGAGGCTACGTAGGTACCGTACAGTGACGCCGGGCCCGCGCCTAGCTCCGCCTCTATTGCCTCGTCCCGCGCGGCGGACCTGGCGGCGTCGACGTCCTTCGCCGAGAGCGGGAGGCGCTTCCCAACGAGCGACAGCTCGAGGGCTCTATCCCTTACGAGCCTCTTACCCGCGGCGAGGAGCCTGAGCTCCGATATAGTCTCCTTCTCGAAGCGCGCGGCCGCCGCGAACGTCGCGGGATAGGCCTCGCCGCGCGGGGCCATCCCGAGGGGATGGACGCTCGCGGCGTCCCAGGGAGCGGTGGGAACCCTGATGCGCGTGAGGAGGGCGGCTCGCGGGAAGCGAGGGCGCCCATCCTCGTCGACGAGGGTGTGGATGCTCGACCAACGCGAGCCCGACGCGTCCCTGATCTCCATCGCGGCGTCCATGCAGGCGAGGGCGGAGAAGCATGTCATGAACGAGCCTCGGGCGGCGACGTTCCCGCCTATCGTCGCTAAATTCCTGACGGAGGCCGTGCCCACGAGCCCGGCGGCTCCCCTGAGGGGCTCGAGAGAAAGGCTCCGGGGCAGCGCGAGTATCGCGGAGAGCGAGACGCAGGCCCCGAGCTCGAGATAGCGGTCGGAGCGGTTTATCACGGTCAGCTCGGCGATCCCCCCGAGATCGAGCAGCGAGGCGGGCTTGTCCCCGAAGGCCGCGCTCTCCACGGTCATGAGCAGGGTCCCGCCGGCCCAAGGCACGGCGTCGGGCCTGCGCTTCAGGATGGCCAGGGCCTCCGCGACGGTCTGGGGCGCCGCTACCTCGTCAACGCGCACGGTCGTACTTCCCGCCTGCCTTGGCCTCGACGGCTCCGCGAATGGCGCCCAGCGTGATTGACGGCGTGGAGCACCTGCAGTACACCGTCGACATCGTCTCCTCTATATCGTCCTCGCCCGGCCGTTCCGCCGAATCGAGCAGCGAGCCCGCGGCCATGAAGACGGCCGCGTCGCAGAAGCCGCAGAATTCCGCCCCCGCGTCATTGAAGGCGCGGGAGACGGCGTCGAAGGTATCGGTGCTCTTGAAGCCCTCGAAGCTGACGACCTCGGAGCCGCGGACCTTGAAGGCAGGGACGAGGCACGAGTTGACGAGCCGGCCGTCGAGGTAGACGACGCACTTGCCGCAGAAGCCCGCGAGGCAATCGCTCATAAGGCTCGACAGGCCGAAGCGCTCCCGCAGGAGGTCCGAGAGGCGCTCGAGGGGATCGGCCTTCAGGCTGACGTCCTCGCCGTTCAGGATGAAGTCAATGGTCACGGCCTATCTCCCTTCCGAGGCGCCGCCGAGCGGCATCGAGTTCGACCGCGCGTCGAGAGCCTGGCTGAGCGCGTTGGCGAAGGCCGGCGGCACGAGGGCGTACGACAGTTCCCCGATCCCGCAGGGCGGGGCGTCGTCGTCGATGAACTCGACGACTATGGCGGGAGCGTCCTTGATCCTGGGCAGGCGGTACCGGCGCAGGTCCTCGAGGTCCGCGGGCCCGCCGGACAGGTCCAGGCGCTCCCCGACGCATAGGCCCAGGGCCGCGGCCGCGTCGTGCTCTATGGTGGCGGCGGCGGCCTTCCTCGATAGTATCCTCCCCGCCTTAACGACTATCCAGACGCCCCTGACGACGGGCGTCCCTATCACCGGGTCGAGCTCCAGCTCGACTACCGCGCCGCCCCACGAGGCGTCGTCGAGCGGCGACTCGGGCGCGGCCCTGGAGCTCCTCGCCCGTTGGGCCTTCCTGACGGTGATGGGGAGCGCTTCCCTGAAGCGCTTGGCGGCCAAGCCCTCGCACGCGCTCTGCACGAGCCTCGTGACGACGGTCACGTTCCTCGAGAGGGAGCCGGGGCCGGAATCCGGAGCCGTATCGGTGCTCGGGGCCAGTATCCTGACTGCCTTAGCCTGGAGGCCGAGGGCGGCCGCCGCGGATTCCTTCCATATCTCCGCGGCCGATCGGGAGCCGGGATAGACGCTCGCGCGTATCGTCAATATGGAGTCCTTCGAGAGCGTCGCCTCCACAGACGGGACGGACGCCCCGTCGCGTCCGAAGGCCGTGGCCGGTAGCTGCGGGCCGAAGGCGAGGCCTATGCCGTAGCCGGCCGGGATCGAAGGGTCCGGCCGGCGCTTCCGTATGAGCTCGAAGGAGGATCGCTTCCTGCCGTAGTCGCTGATCGCCAGGAGCCGATCGGCGACGGCGTCGAAGGGCACGGACCGCCTGAGAGGAGGGCCGAGCGTACGGTCGCCCTTCTCGGCGACGTTCTCGGCCCGCCACCTGTCCGGATCTACCTCGGCTGCGGCCGCACAGTCCTCGGCCAGGCGCTCGGCCGCGAACGTCGCGGGCCCGGTACCGAGCCCTACGAAGGCGCCCATCGGGGGAAGGTCGGTCCTGACCGCCCTGGCTACGACCCTGACGTCGGGGCAGGCGTAGCCTCCGACGGCGGCGCGCGCCGCCCTCCTGACGATATCCTCCGCGAAGGGTGCGTAGGCCCCGGTATTGATCATGATCCTGGAGTCGAGCGCCACGAGCCGGCCCGCCTCGTCGAGGCCGGCCCGGTACGAGGCCAGCATCGGAGCCCGCTTAGTCGTATAGAGGAAGTCCTCCGCCCTGGATAGGAGCAGCAGGGCGGGCCGGCTGCTCAGGAAAGCCGCGACGGCGGCGTGGCACGCGAGGAGCGAGGGATACCATAGCTTGCCGTCGAGGTGCGAGCCGAGCAGGGTAGGGCGGACGATCACCTCTTCCTTCTTCACGCCTAGCGCCTCGGCGACGGCGGCCCTGACGCGGTACGGCCACTGCGTCGACGAGAACACGACTAGCTTGTCGTAGTCGAAGGCGGCCGCCGAGCCCTGCGGCTCCGAATAGTAATGGTCCTGGGGGCCTACTCGGTAATCGCCCTCCACGACGCGGGCCGCTGTGGCCATCGCCTTATCCACGTCTCCCGAGTCTAGCCTGCCGGTAGCGACGAGGCGACGCGAGCCGCAGGCCTCGAACGAGAAATCGGCCTCCTCCTCCTCGACGCGGACCTTGGTCAGGGCCAGGGCCTCGGCGACCTTGCGCCTGTCGGGGCCTACGATGAGGGCCACCGGCTCGCCCCGATACGAGACCCGGCCGGAGGCGAGCACCGGGACCGAGGCCCCGTGCGCGACCATCAGGGACGACCCGGGTATGTCGTCGGCGGTGATGCTCCTATAGTCCCTCGGCAGGTGAGGAAGGCTGATGGACGTTATACGGCCCCGGGAGGCCGGCGAGCGTACGGTGCCGACGTATACGGCGTCGGCGAGTGGGAAATCGGAAAGGCGCGCGATAGCCGGTATGCTGCTCGCGCGGGAGCTCTTCATGCGCCCTCGCCCGCCGTTACGCCGAGCACGGCCTCGGCTACGCGCCTCGCCGCGTCGAGCCCCATGCCCTGCCAGATAGGCAGGCTTACGGTACGCTCGAAGGCGGAGGCGGCGTTAGGGAAGGACTCGGGGCGCAGGCCGTAGCGCTCGGCGTAGTACGGCATCGTATGGAGCGGTATGAAGTGCACCGACGAGCCTATGCCGCGGTCGGCTAGCCCGGCGATCAGGTCGTCCCTGGTCGGGGTTCCTTTCGCCGGTCTCGTCCTGAGCGAGTACAGGTGCCACGCGTGGCCTTCCCCTCGGGGCGGGAGCTCGAGCCAGGCCGCGCCTGAGAAGGCCCCGTCGTAGACGGCCGCGACGGCGCGGCGCTCCTCTAGGAATGCGCCCGCTTTCTTAAGCTGCTCCCGGCCTATGGCCGCTAGTATATCGGGCATATTGTACTTGAAGCCCGCCTCGGTGACTGAATAGCGCCATGACGCGCGCTTGGCCGTGTACCTGTCCCACGCCGCCCGGTCGAAGCCGTGCATGCGCATCTTCTCGGCCCTGGCGGCCACGCGGGGGTCCCGGGTGACGAGCATGCCGCCCTCGCCCGTGGTGATAGTCTTAGTCGCGTAGAACGAGAATACGCCGACGTCGCCGAGCGTGCCGGCGTAGCCCCCGGCGGTCTCCGAGGGGAAGGAATGCGCCGCGTCCTCGACGAGGGCGCAGCCGTAACGCGTCGCGAGCGCCCGTATGGCCTTCATGTCGCAGGGCAGGCCGCCGACGTGGACTGCTATCACCGCGCGGCAGTTCTTCGTCCCGGCGAGGAGCCTCCCGAGCGCGTCGGGGTCCATGTTGTACGAGCCGGGGGCCACGTCGCAGAACGCGACCTCGGCTCCGAGGTGGCGGACTACGGCCGCGGTCGACGTGAAGGTATAGGGGCTCGTAGCGACGACGTCACCGGGCCCGATGCCTAGGGCCTCGAGCGCGAGGTGCAGGCCGCTCGTGGCCGAGTTCACCGCCAGCGCGTGGGGGCTGCCCACGTACTCGGAGAATTCCTTCTCGAACGCGAGGGCCTCGACCCCCGTCGTCAGCCACCCGGAGCGCATGACCCTGAGCACGGCCTCCTCCTCCTCGGGGCCGATGGACGGCCTCGCGAAGGCGATGAAATCAGTATTCCGGCTCATCGGGGAGCTCCTCTACCGTAGGGATGTATGCTCTGAGCGCCGCGCGGAGGCGCCTGCGGTTGCGGTACGAATCGGGACGGCCCTCGGTCGGGTAGCATTCGGGCCTGAGCGCGTCGAGGGCCGCGCCGAGTTCGAAACGGCCACCGGATCGCCGGAGCCTGTTAATCCTAGGGAAATCGGTCCGCTCGAGGCTCTCCTCGTCGGAGAATAGCTTCTCCGCCAGGCGCTCCCCGGGACGGAGCCCTATATACTCTATCTTTATATCCTCGTTCGGGACGAAGCCGGAGAAGCGGATGACCTGCTCGGCCAGGTCCTTTATCAGGACGGGCTCCCCCATGTCCAGGAGGTACGACTCGCCGCCGGAGCCGACGCCGCCGGCCTTGAGGACGAGCGAGCACGCCTCCGGGATGGTCATGAAGAAACGGCTGGCCCTCGGGTCGGTGACGGTGACCGGGCCGCCTCGCGCGACCTGCTGCATGAACAGCGGGAGGATCGAGCCCCTGGAGCCGAGCACGTTGCCGAACCTGACGACCATATAGTGCTCGCCGGGCCCGGCGCCCGCCTGGGCGTCCATGACGATGCGTTCCGATAGGAATTTCGACGCTCCGTAGACGCATAGGGGCTCGACGGCCTTATCGGTGCTGACGAGCACGAAGCGCTTGACGCCGGACGCTAGGCAGGCGTCGACGAGGTTCCGCGTGCCGAAAACGTTATTCTCTATCGCGGCGACCGTATTGGCCTCCATCATAGGCACGTGCTTATAGGCCGCGGCGTGGAAGACTACGTCCGCCTTCAGGCGCTTCAGCACGCTGGCCATGTACGGCGCGTCCTTGAGCTCCCCTATGACCGGGACGATCGCGGTAGATACGCCTACCCCCCCCGCCTGGAGGGCACGTAGCTCCCTGTCAATCTGGTAAATGGAATTCTCGCCGTGGCCGAATAGGTACAGCCGCTCGACTCCGGCGGAAAGGAGCTGCCTAGAAATTTCTGAGCCTATCGACCCGCCGGCGCCCGTGACCATGACGCGCCTGCCGGAGAGCCACTCTATGCTCTTCTTGAGGCCGATGGCGACTGGGCTGCGTCCGAGCAGGTCCTGGGGGTCTATCTCCCTCGCCTGGACGAGGTGGGCGTCGCCCTCGACTATCTGGGCTATGTCCGGGAGTATCCGTATCCTCGAGAAGCCGGCGCCCTTGAGGAGGTAGTAGAGCTCCCTGAGCAGCTCCCTTGAGGCGCTGGGGATCGCGATGACGGCCTCGTCGGCGGGAGTCCTCGCGAATAGCCGTACGACGTCCCTGATGGGCCCGAGCACCGGTACGCCGTCTATGCGCTTGCCGACCTTGGCCTCGTCGTCGTCGAGGAAGGCGACTATCGAACCCAGGACGGCCTTGGCCTGTATCTCCCTCGCGACGGCCCTTCCGGCGAAGCCGGCCCCTATTATATAGATCCTAGGATTCTCTTGAGGTTTGCCCATCGTCGCTAGCGGGTCCTTTCGCAGGTCTATCGAGTATCTCGAAGCCCATGTCGACGAGGAACGAATTCTCGCACATGTCCAGGCGTATCTTCGCCCGCCGCTTGCGCGCGTCGACCTTGACGATCATGCCTTCGAGCCCCTTGAGAGGGCCTTCGACCACGACGATCCTATCGTCCGCGTCGAAGCGTACCTTCGATATATCGGCCACTTTGCCGAACGACATGAAGTGGGCGAGGAGCCTGCGGTCTTTTTCCTTGACGGGGAGGGGCTTGGCGGTCGAGGGCAGGGCCCGCACGAAATATCGGGTGGACCGCAGGAGCCATCGCTGGGAGGCGTCCAACTCTTCCTCGTCGGTCGAGAGGAAGACGTAGCCCGGGAAGAGCGGCCGTTCCTCGTGGTGGGTCTTGCCTCTACGCCGTACCGGTATCGTGCGCTTCGGAACCATCGGCTTCGAGCGGACCCGCGGGTTCGCCGAGATTTTTTCAGCGAATTCGTCTTCCTTGCCCGTCCATACCTGTATGGCGAAGTAATCCATAGCTTCCGAGCCTCCGATGTCGCCGCCCCGAGCGGCCCCGCGCGGCCCCGCGCGGCCCCGCGCGGCCCTGCGCGAAGAAAACAATTCTTTTAACGAATGGATTTTATACCTTAATCGAAAACTATCGAATAAAGAGGCCTAATAATTATCACGAAGCCGCTCGCGACCGCAAGGAGTCCCGCGGGCTCGCGGCGATCGATACGCCTAAATCTAAGCGCCGAGGCCGCCGATAGAGTAAGAGGAAAAGGATACGAACGATGAAAAGGCTTTCGGTAGCGATCCTCCTCACTCTCGCGAGCGCGTCCTCGCCGCTAATCGCGCAGACCGTCGAGGTAGCCTTGCTCGAGTCCGGCGGGGGAACCGGGACGGCGCTATCCTCGGAGCGCGTCATCGACGGCGCCATGGACGGCCTGTTCCTGGAGGGGTTCATCGCGACCAGCTCGAGGCCGAGTCCCGGCGACGCGGAGTCGCTCGCCGCCTTCGTGCCCGATCCCGGCGCCGAGGAGGGCATGGTCGACTACGTGATCGTAATCCTCGCCGAGTATACGGCCGCGTCGCCTATTCCCGCGTGCAGCTATAGGCTGGTAAGGGTGCGCGACAGGGCGGAGCTCGCTAGGGGTTCGCATCCCGCTCAGGTTCCGGCCTCCTTATCGGACAAGGATATTAAGAAAGCGTGCTCGAACGCGGGCTCGGCCATATCCGCCTCGTGCGGCGGCGTCATGCGGGGGCTCGGAGCCTCGCGGAGGGTATATGAGTATGAAGAAGCGTAAGCTCGCGGTAGCGATCGGCATGATCGCCCTCGTCGCCATGGCCTCGGCTTCCTCCTGGGAAGGCAGCGCCATGATGGGTTCGTACGGCGACTTCCCGGCCTCCGGGTACTACGCCGCGTGCAACTCCTTCCCTAGGAATACGTCCGTAGAAGTCGTCAACCTCGAGAACGGCCGAACGGTCACCGTCATAGTGACCAAGGGCCTCGAGAGCTCCGGAGTGTTCATGATGCTCTCGGTCGAGGCCTCCGCGGTCCTGGGCCTCTCGCCCGGCAAGGTCGTCCGCATACGGGTTTCCGAGCCTAGGAGCGCGGTAGAGCTCGCGCCCGCCTCGGCCGCCTCGGGCTCCTTCGATCCCGATATGAACCCGCGGCTCCTGGCCGCCCAGGAACTGAAGCGGCTCGGCTACGAGCTGCTACCGACCGGGGCCGCCGAGTACGCGGCCAAGCCGACGGTCTCGAGCTCGCGCGTGGCGCCCGCCCCGACGACAGCTCCCGCGGCCCCGACGCGAGAGCCCGTCGTTCCGCCCGCTCCCGCGGAGGCCGCGCGCCCCGCCGCGGCTCCGGTCGCCGCCGCCGTAGCGCCCGCGGCCGCTTCCGCCGCTCCTGCGGCGATAGGATTGGAGGCGCCGCGCGCCTCTACGGCGGGAGCCGCCCCCGTGGCGGTCGTCGAGCCTTCGCCTAAGGGGCGGGAGAAGCCGGAGCCCGTACTCAACCCTAAGCCCAAGCCCGTCCGTACCATAGTCCTGCCGCAACTGCCGGAGCCTTCGGAACCCGTCGCGAAGGCCGTAACGCCCCCCGCGGAGGCGCCCGCGCCAGTCCCCGAGGCTAAGCCGGAAGCCCTAGCCATGCTCCTGCCCGTGCCCGACGAGACTCCTCTGCGCGTGGCTACTCCCGTATCGCCTAAGCGCTACGAGGCTCCCGCCGTGAGGCCCGACGTTTCGTCGGTCGGCCCGAGAGCTCCCGTATCTCCCGCCGTCTCCGTGGCTCTCGCGGACCCGGCGCCGGTCTCTGAGGCTCGCGCCGCCGTAATCGACCGCGCGGCCCCGGGCTACGCCGGGACGGACGGGGCCTACGCCCTGACCGATCCGTCGCCGCCCGACCTCGGCCGCGCCTCGGCGCTAGCGCTCAGCTCGCCTCCGTACGCGTCGCTCGGCGGCGAGTACGGACTTTCCGATCCTGCCGCGCCTAGCGACGATGGCGCGGAAGCCATCCCGAGGCTAGCGCCGCTCATGGCCGCGCCGGGCTCCGGGATAGAATTGGCGTGGCCCGAGCTCGAAGCCGACGAGATGCCCGAGATAGCGTTCGCCGGCCTCGCGGCCCCCGTCTACGCTATCCCGGCTACGAGCCTCGCCGAGGGCGAGATAATCCTGCCCGAGAGCTCCGGCCCCTCGACGCTGGCCCTCGAGACGCCGGCCTACGGCGCCGCCGAGACGGTCGTGGCTCTCGAGGACGCGGAGACCGAGCCCGAGGAAGAGCCGAGCGTCGTAACGGCGGCCGGGATGGAGCCGAGCGACGAGCGTGGCGATTTCGGTCTCGCCGAGGCCGAGTACAAGGAAGGCGAGCGCCCCCGGGCGGAAGCCCGGGCGGAGGCGAGCCCCCTCGACTCCGGCGCTAAGCCGGAACTAGCCGACGCGGTCGAGCAGAAGCCCGACGCCTCGACGTACGTCGAGGGGCCCGACGGCGAGACCGAGCCGGCCGTCGCCCTCGACGCCCCCCGCGAATATATAGTCGCCATGGAGCCCACGGGCCCGAAGCCGCCCGTCGTCGCCGTACCCGACAAGCCGGTAGACAAGCCGGTAGACAAGCCGGTAGCGGGGAAACCCGCGGCCGCGCCGGTACAGGCGAAGCCGGAGGCCGCGGCCCAGACGGCCGTAATCGCCGGCATCCTGGAGAAGGGGCGCTATTATATACAGATAGGCGCATTCGGGAGCGAGGCCGCGGCTATGGACGCGTCGGCAACGCTCGGGAAGAGCTACGCGGTTCTTATCCAGAAGGCGAGCGCCAAGGGCAAGGATGCCTGGCGCGTCTTCGTGGGCCCCTTGTCCAGGGACGAGAGCGGCCTGGCCCTGGTCAGGGTCAGGGCCATGGGCTACAAGGACGCGTTCGTCAAGAGCGGCGGCTAGTCCGCCTCTAGCGTATCCTCGAGCCCGATCGGCCCGGTCTATAGACCATGGCCGATTGGGCCCCGGCCCCGAGCGCGAGGAGAAGGCTTAGCCCCACGAATACGGCCGACATCGAGAACGCCTGATAGAGGAGCCCGCCGCTCACCGAACCGACGACCTGGCCGAAGGTCAGGAGCGCCTCGTGGACGCTGGCTCTCTTATTCCTGTCGCTCGCCCCGCTCGTCGCGTAGAAGAGCGAGTTGTTATACATAACGGATTGCAGAATTCCTATCGCGGCGAAGCCGATCGCGAAGCCGATAGCGCCGCGCTGCAGCGTCAGGGCTATCAGGGCTCCAGCCGTCGCGATCGAGAGGGCGGGCAGGGCGGCGCGCTTAAACTGCCAGAACGTGACTTTTCCTAGCACGAAGAAGCCAATAGCCGTGGCCGTCGCCCTGATAGTCAGAACGAGGCCGATCGATGATTCGCTGAGCGCCAGCTCGTCGCGGGCGAATACGGGGAACACGTTTAGCACGACTCCCATCACCGCGTAGATGAGGAAGGCCCCGAGCCACGCCGGATAGCGCAGCGCCGTCGACCTGTCCACGGCCGGTTCGTCGGCGCGGCCCGCGTCATGAGCGACTGTCTCGTCCTCCCGCACGAACGACCTGGACGCGAGCACGAATACGGCGTTAGCCGCGAAGAGCGCGGCCGAGAGGGCTATGGGCAGGAATTTCCCTCGCTCCGAGAGCAAACCCGCGATATACGAGCTGAAGATGCCGCCGACGCTCCAGGAGAAGCTGAAGAGGCTGGTTGCCTTGTTGAGCTCGGCTCCCTCGAGCCCCTTGGATAGCCAGCCCATGAGGGGCGGCCAGAAGAAAGCCGTTATGAAGCCGTACGCCGCGTAGGCGGCGAAGGCTCGCCATAGGCCGGGGGCCAGCAGGAACGCGGTAAGGATCGCGGCGCTGCCGGAGAGCATGATGAACATCGACGTTCGGGGCCTCAGGCGGTTAGCGGCCTTACGAAGGACGATGCATCCTATGAAGTACGACGTTGACCAGACGGCGCCAAGCGATCCGACCATCGCGGGCCCGGCCCCGTACAGGTCCTTGACGACGAACAGTATCCCCAGGGCCATAGTGCCTATAGCCAGGCTGTTAATGAACGCGGCCGGTACTATGACCGCCATCTTCCCGAGTCTCGTCGCGCCGCGGATTCGCATGGTATATCGCTCCCGGCCGTCGTCGCGGCCTCTTCGGCAAACGTAGCTCGCGCCGGTCCAGCCGGTCAAGCGGCCCTGCCGCGGCGTCGAGCGACTAAGGCGCGGCGTTGACCGCTTAAGACGCGCCGTCTACAATGCGCTACGCGGGGCGGCGAAGGCCCGCGAAAGAACTAGGCGAGGCGGTGGCCAAATGGAAACGGACGAGCGGAGGCGAACGAGGATACCGGAGCTCGAGGCCCTCATCGCGAAGCATCAGGATCTCTACTATAACGGCAAGCCCGAGCTCTCGGACGCCGAATTCGACGAGCTATGGGACGAGCTCGCCCGCCTCGCCCCGGAGAGCCCCGTCCTGGCGGGCCTGGGCAAGGACTCCTCCGACGGGTTCCCCAAGGCCAGGCACGTTCTGCCCATGGGCAGTCAGGCCAAGGCCGCCGATCCCGACGAATTCCTCGCCTGGTGCGCGAAGGCGGGGCTGCCCGAGTACGTCGTGGAGCACAAGCTCGACGGGGCCAGCCTCGAGCTGCAGTACGAGCGCGGGCGCCTGGCGCGGGCGGTGACCCGCGGGGACGGCAGCGTAGGCGACGACATCACCCAGAACGCGCGCAGGATGAAGGGCGTACCGGCCGCCCTGCCGGAACCGTGGAGCGGGGCTGTGCGCGGCGAGGTCGTCATGTCCAGGGCCGCGCATAGGGAGTCCTTCTCCGATAAGGCCAACTGCAGGAACGCGGCCAACGGGCTCATGAAGAGGAAGGACGGGCTCGGGGTCGAGCTGCTCGACGTCATATGCTATGACGCCGCGCCGCGGGGCCTCTACGACGCCGAGCCGGGCTCGCTGTTCTCGGTCGGGGCCCGGCCTCCGTTCGACGACGAGATCGCCAAGCTAGCCTGGCTAGGGGCGTCGGGCTTCTCGACCGTCCCCGCGCAGGTATTCGCCGAGCCGTTCGAGGTAGTGGACTATAGGGCCCGAGTCATGGACGGCCGCGACGCCTTGCCGTACGATATCGACGGCCTCGTCGTGAAGGCGCGCTCGGTAGATATCGACGACATGAGGAGGGCTCGCCCCGATAGGCAGATAGCCTTCAAGTTCCCCCTCGAGGAGGCCTCCACGACCCTCGT
The DNA here is from genome assembly GCA_018816345.1 of Spirochaetota bacterium. Classification (GTDB taxonomy): domain Bacteria; phylum Spirochaetota; class Spirochaetia; order Treponematales; family UBA12059; genus SZUA-370. The sequence goes on from JAHIWG010000051.1 coordinate 22,356, forward strand.
CGCGGTCGAGTGGAGCGAATCCGGCGCGACCTACACGCCCGTCGGCATAGTGGAGCCCGTCAGGCTGGCCGGAACAACGGTTAGGCGGGCGAGCCTCGCCAATACCAATACGATGCGCGGCATGGGCCTTCGAATAGGCTCGCGGGTGGTCGTCGTCAAGCGAGGCGAGATAATACCCAAGATAGAGGGGCTCGTTGAAAGCCCTCCCGGGAGCGAGGAGATAGCGGTCCCCTCTACCTGCTCCTGCGGCGCCGCGCTCGTGGACGAGGGGACGAGGCTATACTGCCCGAACGCCGAGTGCCCCAAGAAGGCCCTGCATCGGCTCGAGAAATGGCTTTCGACCCTGGACGTGATGGAATTCGGCGTGACGATACTGAGGCGCCTCTTCGACTCCGGGAGGGTGCGCCAGGTAGCCGACCTCTACGGGCTGTCGATACGGGAGCTCTCGGGCTACGAGCGGATGGGCGAAGCGAGCGCGGCAAAGATAGTCCAGAACCTGCTCGCCCGAGCCGAGCCTACCCTGGCCGAGTTCGTCGCCGGCTTCGATATAGAGGGCATAGGCCTATTGTCCGTGGAGAAGGCCGCCGCCGCCGGCTTCGATACCCTGGAGAAGCTCAGGGCGGCGACCCGGGAGCAGCTGGCGGCGATCGACGGCTTCGGCGAAATAATGGCGGCTACCCTCGCCGACGGCCTCGTCGCCCTCGGCCCCCAGATGGACCTGGCGCTGGCGGGCGGCGCGCTGCGCGTCAAGCCGCCCGCGCAGTCGGGGGGCCCCCTCTCCGGCCTGTCGTTCTGCTTCACCGGAGAGCTGTCGACTATGAAGCGGTCCCGCGCCCAGGCCATAGCGAAATCGCTCGGGGCCTCGGTCAAGAGCGCGGTAAGCAAGGATCTGTCGTACCTCGTGACGAACGATCCCGGCTCCGGCTCGGAGAAGAGCAAGAAGGCGAAAGCCCTCGGCGTCGAGGTCATAGACGAGGCGGCCTTCGTGGCGATGATATCCGGGGCGGCCCCGGAGGCGTAGCCTAGGCGTTTTTAGGATTGCTAACCGGGTATACGCCTCCTATAGTTACTATATGAGCGAATCGTACCCGATGAGAAAATACGTGATGCCCGAGACGGTGTTCGGCGACGGAGCCGCCGGCCTCGCCGGCCGCTACGCCAAGAGCCTCGGGGCGACTAGCGTGCTGCTCGTCAGCGACCCGGGCCTAGTCGCGGCGGGCTGGGCCGGCGCCGTAGAGGAGACCTGCCTCGCCGAGGGCCTCGCGGTCGCGCGCTTCCTCGAGGTCAGCCCGAATCCCCGCTGTACCGAGGTGGGCCGCGGCGTCGAGGCCTTCAAGGACGGCCGTTGCGACGCAGTGGTCGTCGTCGGGGGCGGGAGCCCCATGGACGCCGCCAAGGGCATAGCGGCCTCCGTCGCCAACGACGCGGACGTGCGGAGCTTCGAGGGCGTCGACATGATCCGCCTGCCCGGCCCCCCGCTCGTCTGCGTCGCTTCTACCGCCGGCACGGGTTCCGAGGTGTCGCGCTTCTCCATCATCAACGACGTCTATAGGAAGGTGAAGATAGCCATAATCAGCCCCAAGATGGTCCCCGACGCCGCGCTCGTGGACCCGCGGCTCATATCGACGGTGCCCCTCGAGCTGATAGCCGCGACAGGCATGGACGCGCTCACCCACGCGTTCGAGGCCTACGTCTCCTCGGCCTCCTCCGCCCTGACGGACCTGGACGCCCGCAGGGCCGCCGCCCTCGTCGCGCGCAACCTGGAGCGGCTATACCGCGACCCGGCGGACGCCGAGGCCAGGGGCGCGATGGCGCTAGCGAGCATGCTCGCGGGGAGGGCCTTCTCCAACGCCGGGCTCGGCGTAGTGCACGCCATGGCCCACGCCCTAGGCGGGCTCCTCGACGCCCCGCACGGCCTGTGCAACGCCCTGCTCCTCGACGCGGGCATCGAGGCAAACTTCGAATCAGCGCGCGAGCGCTACGCCGACCTCGCCCTCGACATGGGCGCCTCGCCGGAGGACGTCGCGGCCGAGGGAGCCGAGGCCTGCGTCCTTAGGCTCGTCCGCGGGCTGAGGGCCGCCGTCGGGATAGCCCCGGGGCTCGGCGGGATGGGCGCTTCCCGTTCCGATATACGGAGGCTCGCCGGGTTCGCAGCGCGCGACGCCTGCCTGGCCACCAACCCCGCGCGCTTCGACGCGGCGCGGATCGAGGGCGTCTTTGAGCGAGCCTTCTAGCGTGCCCGACGGGTTCGACGAGCTGTACCGCAAGCTCCTCGGCCTGGACGAGTCGTTCTCCGTCAAGAGCCATTATCCCGGGTTCAAGTCCGCGGAGCACAGCCTCGTCGAGAGCGCGGCCCGCCTCGCGGCGTTGAACGAGAACCTCGAGCGCATCGTCGAGCGACGGACCGAGGAGCTGAGAAGCGCCAACTCGGAGCTAGAGGAGCGGAGCCGCTCGCTCGAGCTGGCCCTCGCCGAGCTCCGAGGCGCCCAGGACAGCCTCGTTCAGACCAGGTACCAGGCGTCCGTCGGACGGGTGCTCGCGTCCATAGCGCACGAGCTTAATAGCCCGCTCGCGTCCGCCGTCTCGTCCGCCGCGCACCTCGCCTCGATGCGGGAAAGCGCCATAGACGCAATCGCCGCGCTAAGGTCTCAGCCCGAGCCGTTGGCCGCGCTCGTCGAGAGGCTCGTGAAGGCGTCGGGAGACGACCTAGGCGCCGATCCTGCCCGGAAGCGGGCCCTGGCGCAGCGGCTCGCCGCCCTCGGTTGCGAGGAGCCCGACGGGACGGCCGACGACCTCGCGGACCTCGGGGCGGCCGATCCCAGCGACGGGGACGTAGCCCTCGTCGCTGGCCCCGGGGGCGCCCAGGCCGTCGAGGCGGCCTGGGCCCTGGGCTCCCTCTTCGAGGCGGCGTCCCTGGCGGCGGAGGCCGCGCGTCGATCGGCCCTCGTCGTGATGTCGCTAAACTCGTACCTCGAGGTGGCCGGCTCCGGCGACCAGGTCGTGTCCGATTTCGAGCTCGCCGAGAGCCTCAGGTCCAGCGCCTCCTCCGTACCGACCGGCCCGTCGCAGGCGGTGGCCTTCGATCTGGAGGACGGGATACTAGTCCACGGCGACCGCGTCCGTCTCGAGCTCGTATGGATAAACCTCTTCAAGAACGCGCTCCATTCCGCGGGGACGACGGGACGCGTCGAGATACGGTCCAGGAGGGAAGGCGGCTACGCTAGCGTAGCCGTCGAGGACGACGGCCCGGGCATCGATCCGTCCATACGGGACAGGATATTCGAGCCGCTCTTTTCGACTAAGGGCACGGGGGAGGGCAAGGGCCTCGGGCTGGACACGTGCCGCCGTATCGTCGATACTCACTCCGGTACTATTACATTCGAGAGTCGCCCCGGGCGCACGGTGTTCACCGTCCGCTTGCCCGAGGCGCGCGACGGAGCCGTGATGCCATGACTAGGAAAGCCATCTTATGCGTCGACGACGAGGCCATCATCCTGATGGCGATGAAGCGCGAGCTCAAGACTCACTTCAAGGACCGGTTCCGGTTCGAGACCGCCTTGGACGCCGAGGAGGGCCTGCGCATCATATCCGGGCTCGTAGCCGACGGCATCACCGTCATACTGGTCATCTCGGATTGGCTCATGCCGGGCATGAAGGGCGACGAATTCCTCATGCGCATACGTCGCTCGTATCCGGATATACATACCATCATGGTAACCGGGCACGCCGATCCCGCCTCGGTGGAGCGGACGATCAAGGAGGCGGGAGTATACGCCGTGCTCCAGAAGCCGTGGAACAAGAACGAGCTGATAGCCGCGGTCGACTATTGCGTCGGACCGGAGGTCCTAGCGTAAGTCTTCGGCTCGCGAGGGCTTCCCCGACTCGTTGAAACGACCTCGCCAAATCGTTACACTGTCCGCCAACAGCCTCGCGAGCCGCTCATCGATCGGCCGCCTATTCCTAGGAGATTAGCCTTGAAGACCGTACGAGAAGCCTGGAAAGCCGCGATACGAGCCGCGGTCGCCGATATCCTCCGGGAAAAAGGCGTCGACCCGTCGGCCGCGTCGGCCGTGACAGCCGAGATCCCCCCCGACGCCGCGATGGGCGACGTCGGCTTCCCGATGTTCCCGTTCGCCAAGGCGCTACGCATGGGCCCGCCGCAGATCGCGGCGGCCGTCGCGGCGAGGCTGGAGCCAGCCGCGGTTCCCGCCGGCAGCGTCAAGGCGGTCGGCCCCTACCTGAACGTCTACCTCGACCGGGCCGCCATAGCGGCGTCCGCCGTCGAGGCCAGGCGGGCCGGCGAGGCCTACGGCAGGTCGTCGTCGCTGGCCGGCTCCAAGGTCATGATCGAGTTCTCGAGCCCCAATACCAACAAGCCGCTGCATCTCGGGCACCTCCGCAACGACGCCCTCGGGGAGAGCGTCTCCCGTATCCTCAGGGCCAACGGCGCCGAGGTCATGAAGATCAACCTCGTCAACGACCGGGGAGTCCATATATGCAAGTCTATGCTGTCCTATATGGCCTACGGCGGCGGCAGGACGCCAGAGGACGAAGGGAAGAAGAGCGACCACTTCGTCGGGGACTACTACGTCCGGTTCAACGACCTTAAGAAGGACGATCCCCAGGCGGAGGAGAAGGCCCAGGAGCTCCTCGTCAAGTGGGAGGCCAGCGACCCCGAGACCATGGCGCTATGGAAGAAGATGAACGACTGGGCCGTCGGCGGCATACGCCGGACCTACGGGCGCACCGGCGTTTCTTTCGATAAGTACTACTACGAGAGCCAGATCTACCTGACCGGCAAGGAGGAGGTCCAGAAGGGCCTCGCCTCGGGCGCCTTCTTCAAGGCCGAGGACGGCTCCGTGCGCATAGACCTGTCGCCCATAGGGCTCGAGGAGAAGGTCCTCCTGCGCAAGGACGGCACGTCCATCTATATGACGCAGGACATAGGATTGGCGATACACCGCCACGAGGACTGGCCCTTCGACAGGCTCGTGTACGTCGTGGCCAACGAGCAGCAGTACCATTTCAAGGTGCTGTTCTACATCCTGCAGAGCCTCGGCTACGACTGGGCCAAGAACCTGTACCACCTGTCCTAC
>JAHIWG010000052.1 GCA_018816345.1 Spirochaetota bacterium
CGCCGAAGCCGGCGCGCTTGGCGCAGGCCTCGAGCAATATGCCCAGCTCGTCCGCGCTCCTGTCGACGCCTAGCCGCACGACGGCCGACCATTCGCCGCGATCCCTGAACCCGGCTACGATGCCCGAGTTCCGTACGTCGAGCGCGAGCAGCACGGCCTTAGCCCTTCTCTCCGGCTAGGCGGGAACGCCCCCTGGCGCCCTCGATGCCCTTCCAGGCGCTCACGACCGAGCTCGTGAACACCGCTGCGGCGGCCGCCTCCACGAGGCCGTTAGACAGGGCCAGGGAGGCCAGTATGGCAGGCAGGGCGCCCGCCTCGACGCCGAACGCGCCCGAGAGCTGCTCCGAGGCGGTCAGGCCAAGGGCGAGCAGCACGAGGACCGTATTGACTATGCTGCCTACGGCCCCGGCGAACCCGGCCGCGAGCGGCGTCATCTTGCCCCGGAACAGCTTATAGGCGGCCCAGGCCGCCAGGCCTATGAGCAGGCGAGGCAGTATCGAGACGAGAGGATTGGCGAACAGGGGATCCAAGGGCCCTACGGGCGCCGTCGCGGCCTTGAGGAGGCTCGTAACGCCGAATACGAGGCCGACGACCGTCCCGGCGACCGGGCCTTCCAGCACCGCGGCGACTATTACCGGTATGTGCATGATGGTCAGCGACGCGCCGCCGAACCACGGCAGGTATCCTAGCGGCGTTATGGCCATGACGGCCGACACCGCGCCTAGCGCGCCCGATACCACTACGCGCCGCACGTTCGTTCTTTCCATAGGTTCCTCCAGGCTCCGGTACGCGCCTCCCGAGGGCGGTCGCGTCCGAGCGAGTATTCTAGGCCCGGGCCAGGCCCGGGCCGATCTACCGTATAGACGCGGCTCCAGCCGCCATCGCACCAGACGCCATCGCTCCCGCCGCGATAGCTCCCGCGGCGAAGGCGAGGGCCGAGACCTTGGCGAACACGTCAGCGGCCCCTCCGGCCGTCTCCGCGTAGCGCGTAGCCTCCCCGACGCCGTAGCAGCGAGCCTCCATAGCCTCCGCGAGGGCCTCCGCCCGCTCCAAGGCCCGTACGGTCACCGGCACGACGAGCGGCAGGTAGGCCTTCGCCTTGCGCAACGGGTTCCTCGTCCCGGAGCCGAAATCGGCGCCCCTAGCGGCCTGGGCCTTGACTACCGACTCGAATTCGCCGGCGACGATGGGTATGAACCTGAAGGCGACGGCGATAGTAAGCGCGAAGGCTCGCGCCGGGAAGCCTATACGCTCGAGCGGCTTGAAGAAGTCCTCGACGCCGCGGGCCGTATCCCCCTCGCTCGTCACGGAGGTGAACAAGCCTATAGCCGTCATGATGGCCGCGAATCGAAGCGCCATCAGAGCGACCGCGACGGCTTCCCTGGAGCTCAGGGATACGGGCCCCAGGCTCACGAGCACCCGGCTCGCGTCACCGGGCCACGAGAAGAGCACCTGGAAGGCCGCGGCTATGGTGAGGAAAGGAAGCACCGGAGTGAAGCCGCGGAGGAGGAAGGATGCCCTGACCCGCGCTAGCCTCGCGAAGGCGAGCGGGGCCGCGAAGGATGCGCCTACGACTATCGCCGACCTTGACGCGCTAGCGGCTATAACCACGACGGCGAGCCATAGATACTTCGTAGCCGGGGCCAGCCTATGCACCGGCGAGTCTGACTCAACGTACCTGCCGATCGACACGTGCTTCCAGAATTCGAGGCCCCTCATGGTGCTATCCCCCGCGAGGCGCCGAGTGCCAGCTCGTAGCGGAACGGCCGCCCTATACCCCAGGACTCGTCCCAGGCCTCTCCGAATATATACTCGGGAGGCCCGAAAGCCGCGAGCGAGCCGCCTTTCATGACCGCCACCAGATCGGCGTCGGCCGCCTCGTCCATGGAATGCGTCGACATCACCACGGTACGGCGCTTGCCGCCCGGCTCCCCCGGCTCCCCCGGCTCCCCCGGCTCGGAGAAGGCGCGGATCACGGATAGCATCTCCGCCTTCGAGGCCGGGTCGAGGGCGGAGGTCGGCTCGTCGAGCAGGAGGGCGTCCGGATCGAGCGAGAGTATTGACGCTATGGCCAGGCGGCGTTTCATCCCGCCCGAGAGCGATCGCGTCGGGGCGTCGCGGAACTCCCCGTACGGGAGCCCGGCCGAGTCCATCGCAAGGCGGACCCTGTCGACTAGGGCCCGCCCCGATAGCCCCTGGTTCCTCGGGCCGAAGGCGGCCTCGTCCCCCGCGTAGGTCTCGAAGATGGCGGTCTCCGGGCGCTGGACGGCGAGCGGCGCGCGCATCCGGACTGCCCTAAGGTCGGCCCTCGCGTCCGAGGTATCGACGCCGAGCGATCGGACGGCCCCGGAATCCGGCAGGGCCAGTCCGTCGAGCAGCTGAAGCAGGCTCGACTTGCCCGACCCCGTCGCGCCGACGAGCGCCACGACCGAGCCCTCGGGTACCGTCAGGTTCGCGCCGTCGACCGCGAGCCGTTCGCTCTCGGTGCCTTTCTGATAGCTCATGGAGGCCGACTCCAGGCGGAACGCTATGCCCGGCGAGGGCGGGGTCCTCTTCGAGGCGGACAGCCTCGCGCCGGCGCCGAGGCCCGCGGCCGCCGCCCGGAGCCCGAGGGACTCGGCGTCCTCGCCTATCGCCGGC
>JAHIWG010000053.1 GCA_018816345.1 Spirochaetota bacterium
CCCAGCACGGCCTCTATCGAGTCGCCCGCGTTAAGCTCGGCGAGCCTGTGCGTACTGACGCCGACGGTCTGGAATATTAGCGTAATCGTGCCTCGGTGAGGATCGGCGTCGGCTATGGTCAGCGGCACTCGCTCTCCCCATTCCACGTCGGTCTGCACTATGACGAACTGACCCGCCTTGCGCTCCTTGGCGATATGAGGCGCCTCTATCTCGACGCGGAACACCTCGTCGGACAGGCGCGACTTCGATATGATCTTGTTCACCATTCCTCCAATCATATATATGAAGAATACTCGTCTCGTTGCCTTCCAAGCAGTATGCCCCGAAGCGTCGGATAACGCAACATTCGTCGTCCCCGGCGCGCGATGTTGCCTTACGCGCCGGCCTCCGCTAGAATGGGGGCACAGGAGAATCTATGCCCCTTCCTCTCAATCCCGATAAATACCGCGAGCCCTCGATATTCAAGCCGCAGGACTTCCTCGAGTACATGAGGAAGTGCGGCCATATCAGCGACGAGGAGCGGGCCCCCGAGGCCGTCATACTCTCGTACCAAAAGAGCCTCTTCGACTACGTCGTCAAGAACCACCCCGTCCGCTTCCACTCAGGATACTTCAAGCCCCACATGGCCTACCTCGAGGAGACCGGCGGCCGGGTAGCCATCGTGGGCCGCTTCGGGGTCGGGGCGCCGGCCGCCGCCGTCATGCTCGAGGAGCTCATCGCCTACGGCGTCGGCTCGTTCGTCTCCATAGGCACCGCCGGCGGGCTGGTCAAGGGCCTCTTCCCCGGGGCCATAGTCCTATGCTCCGGCGCCCTGCGCGACGAGGGCGTCTCCTACCACTACGTCCCCGGCGGAGGGCCCGCCCTCCCCGACGAGACTCTATCGAACGCCCTGGGCGAGGCCTTCGACTCCGCCGGCGTGCCGTACCGCCCGGGGCTTAGCTGGACCACGGACGCGATCTACCGGGAGACCAAGGGGGAGCTCGACTCCGTCGCCGCCAAGGGAGCGATCACCGTTGAGATGGAGGCCTCGGCCCTCTTCGCCGTCGCCCGCTACCGAGAGGCGCCCATGGCCGCTTGCTTCACGATTAGCGACTCCCTCGCCGAGACCGAGTGGCGGCCCGAATTCCTATCCAAGGACACGAACGAGGGACTCGAGAAGCTGTACCGCGCCTCCGTCGCCGCGTTGAATACTTGATATCATACTATTTGTATCGATATCAAGTAGCAATACAAAAAAGTGTACGGCAAGCCTCGGCCAGGGTAATCGTCTCGATTCGGCTCGAGCCGGTATTATTATGAGGCTCAGGACGGGGGCTCTACTCAGATCGCTGATCGCGTCGGCGCGATCGACGGAAGGCGCGATCGACTCGAACGGAGAGCGGGCGATCAGCGTATAGGGAATGCTACATGAGCCGATCGTGATAAGGTATTTTACTGGTTTATAATTGCCTGACTAGTCGTATAAATAGAGAGCGATCGACCGTAAGTCCTCTTTGAGCCGTTCGGGGGCGATGAAGCGGAGGACCGCGCCGTCCTGGTACTGAATCAAGAAAGCATCCAACCCGTCGCCTAGAAGCTCGATGAACGCGGCCCGAGTCATGGTGGATGAAATCCTGACTATTCCAATATCCTTGCGGATCTCCCGGTATAGCAATGAGATCCGCCCCAACTCGATCGTCTTTCCCGATGCGGAGACGAGGCTCTCCCGTATAGGAACCTTTATATCCCTATCCGGCAGGAAGACGCTGTAGTTAATGGATACGGCCTCTTCGATAGAGGGATCATCACGGAACGTGACCGCGACCGACAACTCGCTGGAGCCGGACCTCGAGACGCTCTCCGGAATGTAGTATTGAGTCCTGTAGCCATCGACCATATACAGCTGCATGGGAATAACGGTCGAGCAGCCCGAGCATACGAGTACGAAAAACGAGCTAATCGCGATAGGAAGCGAGGAACGACGCGGCGATGCTTTCATAGATCCTTAATAAACGACGCCCTCCTCTAGCGAGAAGGGCGTCTACGCGTTTAGATAGGTATATCAGTTACCGTTCACGATGGTAGTAACGGTCGTACCGAAAAATCCAACGGCGACCTTCTGATCAACGACGGAGATCGTCTTGATCCCGCCGTTCTTGGCGGCGGCTACGATACCGGCATCGGCGTCTCCCAGGGGCAGGTACCCGAAGAGGTAGAAGACTGAGGCCTCTCCGGTCTTCTGACCGATAGAGTTAGACGTAGCGGTGAAGGGTCGAACGGTACTGCAACCGACGAAACCCAGTACGACGAGAACGAGAGCCAGGGTCTGAAGCGCCTTTTTCATAGATCCTCCATAAAATGATTTTAATAGCGCCACGGATAGTAGATCCGGCCAAGCAGGTTGTCAACCGGATTCTACCGGCCGGCTCTCGATGATGAGCGGGAAGCGGATGGCAATACCCCCTCTCTTCGTTGCGCCCTAGAACCCTTGCGCAAAATCGTGAAAAATCCTACTATATACACGTTCACAGCAACGCGCATCCTCTCTACTCGGCACACGTTCGAAAACCGCGCCGCGCAGGAACAACTACTTTCCAAAGGAACCCGTATGGCTAATACGAAGAACATGGTAATGATCGACGGCAACACCGCCGCCGCCCACGTCGCTCACGCGTGCTCCGAGGTAATCGCGATCTACCCGATCACCCCGTCGTCCCCGATGGGAGAGCTTTCCGACGAGTTCTCGGCCCAGGGCCGGAAGAACCTGTTCGGTACGGTTCCCCAGGTCGTAGAGATGCAGTCAGAGGCAGGAGCCGCGGGCGCCGTGCACGGAGCGCTGACCACCGGAGCGCTGACCACGACCTTTACCGCCAGCCAGGGTCTCCTCCTGATGATCCCCAACATGTACAAGATCGCCGGCGAGTGCACCTCCGCGGTCTTTCATATAGCGGCCCGCGCCGTCGCCGCCAGCTCGCTGTCGATCTTCGGCGACCACCAGGACATCATGGCCGCCCGCCAGACCGGCTGGGCGATGCTCGGCGCCGCCAGCGTCCAGGAAGTCATGGACATGGCCCTGATCGCCCACGCCGCCACCCTCGAGGCCCGCGTGCCCTTCCTGCACTTCTTCGACGGCTTCCGCACCTCCCATGAGGTCCAGAAGGTGGAGGAGATATCCTACGAGGTCATGAAGCAGATGATCGACGAGGAGCTAGTCCGCGCCCACCGCGCCCGCGGCCTCAACCCCGAGAAGCCGGCCATCCGCGGTACCAGCCAGAACCCCGACGTCTACTTCACCGGCCGCGAGGCCGTCAACAAGTACTACGACGCCACCCCGGCGATCGTGCAGAAGTACATGGACAAGCTCGCCGGCTTCACGGGCCGCCAGTACCACCTCTTCGACTACATCGGCGCCCCCGACGCCGACCGCGTCGTGATCGTCATGGGCTCCGGCGCCGACACCGTTACCGAGACCGTCAACTACCTCGTCAAGAAGGGCGAGAAGGTCGGCGCGCTCATCGTCCGCCTGTACCGCCCCTTCTCCGTCGAGCACTTCATGGCCGCCCTCCCCGCGACCGTCAAGAAGATATCCGTCCTCGACCGCACCAAGGAGCCCGGCTCCATCGGCGAGCCCCTGTACGAGGACGTCCGCACCGCCATCGGCGAGGCCATGGAGACCGGCAAGGCCCAGTTCAAGTCCTGGCCCAAGGTAGTCGGCGGCCGCTACGGACTTGGCTCCTGCGAATTCCTACCGTCCATGGTCAAGGCGGCCCTCGACGACCTCAAGAACGACGTTCCCAAGAACGACTTCGTGCTGGGCGTCTACGACGACGTGACGAACGGCACCCTCGCCTGGGACGAGCACTTCAGCCTCGACGCGGAAGGCACCGTGGAGTGCGTGTTCTACGGGCTGGGCTCGGACGGTACCGTCGGAGCCAACAAGAACTCCATCAAGATCATCGGCGACGAGACCAGCAACTACGCCCAGGGCTACTTCGTCTACGACTCCAAGAAGGCCGGCACCTATACCATCAGCCACCTCCGCTTCGGCCCCAAGGTCATACAGAAGCCGTACAACATCCCCAAGGCCGACTTCGTGGCGTGCCACAAGTTCAGCTTCATGGAGAAGCTGGACATAATCGCCGGATGCAAGGACGGCGGCAAGTTCCTCCTCAACAGCCCCTACCCCGCGGACAAGGTCTGGGACGAGCTTCCCCTCGAGGTGCAGAAGCGCATCATCGAGAAGAAGATCAAGTTCTACGTCATAGACGGCATGGCGATCGCCGAGAAGGCCGGCATGGGCGGGCGCGTCAACACCGTCATGCAGACCGCCTTCTTCAAGATCTCCGGCGTCCTCCCCGAGGGCGACGCGGTCAAGCTTATCAAGGAGTACGCGGAGAAGACCTACAGCCGCAAGGGCGCCGACGTCGTGGCCAAGAACATCGAGGCCATCGACCTCGCGCTGTCCGCCACCCACGAGGTCAAGTATCCCCAGGCCGCTTCCAGCAAGCACGCGATGCTCGCGCCCGTGCCCGCCGACGCCCCCAAGTTCGTCAAGGAAGTCCTGGGCGAGCTCATCGCGCTCCGCGGCGACAAGATCAAGACCAGCCAGATGCCCGCTGACGGCACCTTCCCCACCGGCACCACCAAGTACGAGAAGCGCAACATAGCCGAGAAGATCCCCGCCTGGGACGAGTCGCTCTGCATCCAGTGCGGCCAGTGCACCGTCGTCTGCCCGCACGCCGTCATACGCCTCAAGGCCTACAAGCCCGAGGCCCTCAAGGGAGCCCCGTCCACGTTCAAGAGCGCCGACGCCAAGGGCAAGGAATTCGAGGGCATGAAGGCCACCCTACAGATCGCCCCCGAGGACTGCACCGGCTGCGGCGCCTGCATCAACATCTGCCCGGTCAAGGACAAGGCCGTAGAGGGACGCAAGGCCATCAACTTCGTCGACCAGCCTACCGTCCGCGAGGAGGAGAAGAAGAACTGGTCCTTCTTCCAGGCCATCCCCGAGACGCCGAACCTGAACCTCGGCACCATCAAGGGCGTGGCGATGCAGAAGCCGCTCTTCGAGTTCTCGGGCGCCTGCGCCGGCTGCGGCGAGACGCCGTACATCAAGATGATGTCCCAGCTGTTCGGCGACCGCGCCGTGATAGCCAACGCCACCGGCTGCTCGTCGATCTACGGCGGCAACCTGCCCACCACGCCGTACACGACCCGCAACGACGGCCGAGGACCGGCCTGGTCCAACAGCCTCTTCGAGGACGCCGCCGAGTTCGGCATGGGCATGAGGCTGAACGCCGACAAGATGGCCGAGTACGCCCGCGAGCTGGTCGCGGCTAACAAGGCGGCCATCGGCGCCCTGGCCGACAGGCTCCTGGCCAACGCCCAGGCCGACGACCCCGCCATCGAGGCGCAGCGCGCCGACGTCGCCGAGCTCAAGAAGGCCCTCGCCGGCAAGAAGGACGGATGGGCCAAGGAGCTCGTCAACGTCGCGGACCACCTGATCAAGCGCTCCGTCTGGATCCTGGGCGGCGACGGATGGGCCTACGACATCGGCTTCGGCGGCCTCGACCACGTCATCGCCTCCGGCCGCAACGTGAACATCCTCGTGATGGATACCGAGGTCTACTCCAACACCGGAGGCCAGATGTCCAAGGCCACGCCCTTCGGCGCGGTAGCCAAGTTCGCCGCGGCGGGCAAGGACATAGGCAAGAAGGACCTGCCGATGATAGCGATGAGCTACGGCTACGTGTACGTAGCCCACGTCGCTATGGGCGCCAACATGAACCAGACCCTCAAGGCCATCCGCGAGGCGGAGAGCTACGACGGCCCGTCCATCGTCATCGCCTATAGCCACTGCGCCATGCACGGCATAGACATGCAGAAGGGCATGGACCAGCAGAAGCTCCTCGTCGAGTCCGGCATCTGGCCGCTCTTCCGCTACGACCCCAGGCTCGTCGACCAGGGGAAGAACCCCTTCCAGATAGACTCCAAGGAGCCGCAGCTGGATAAGGTCTCGACCTTCATGGCGAACGAGATCCGCTTCCGCACCCTCAGGGCGGCCGACGCCGAGCGTGCCGACATGCTCGAGGCCAAGGAGAAGGCCCTCGTCGAGAGGAAGTGGAAAGAGTATAAGTACCTGGCCGACAGGCCGTTCTAAATCGCCGACCGCGGACCAGGGCCGCGGTCGGCGCTCCCGGTTCGACCGGATACGCTTCGCGTACCGGTCAACCGGGAGCGATTAAACATGAAAGCCGTCCCCCTCCCGGGGGGGCGGCTTTTCGTTTTAATACGATTCGTTAACGCTCGCTAAGCAAAAACGCACGCTACAGCAGTCGCGCTCGAAGGCCGCGCTCCTTCGCCCGGAGCCCATAGCTGAGCTACACCTAGTACTCCGGACGGATCATCCGAGGAATCATTGATCCTGCACTAATAAATCAATACACTCGCTGTAGGCCCCAGAACCCGTCGTACGTTCGCGGAGACAAGATATTTCTTCGGCGATAAAGGTCATGGACAGGAATAAACTACTCGGAGGGTACGGTTTAGCGCATGACTATCTTCGTAAATTCCATACTAGAGAGCAACGCTGGCTATTCGGCGGTATTCGCGTGCATAGGAGTTGGATTCCTCTTCCTTCGACAGTCGGTCAAGGGAATGGTAGGCCCAGGGTATTGGGCCGCCAGCTTCTTCATGAACAGCGTCGGTTTCTTCTGCTGGTCGGCATGCGCCCCTATCGCGGCATGGCAATTCTTCCTCGCGGGGGAGATGTTCCACGTATCGGGCTTCATGCTGATGGCATGCGGCGTATACCGGTTCTCAGGCAGGGCGTACAAGCATTGGAACGCTATCGCAGTCGCCCTATGGTTCGCGGCATGGACGGGGTCTATCGCGCTAATGGTCAAGCATCCCCAAATAGCGCTGATACTACTCAGGTTCCTCCGATCGATGCTCTTTATTTTCGCGGGAGCGATCCTCGTAGGCGAGAAATCCAAGGACCATGATTTCGGACGGTGGGTATCCGGCCTGAGCCTCATCGCCTGGGGTATCTACATCACAGTATTCTCCTTCTTGCGATTCGAGTCGTTCCGGAACCTCGCCTACGGCTTCCTCGTCGGATTCCAGGTATTAGCGGGCCTCGGCCTCGTGGCCATGGCGATCGATAGGATGAGGGCCAGGGCGGAGGAGAGCGAGAAGCGCGCCCAGAGGCTCGAAGGGCTCCTGCCGATATGCTCGTACTGCAAGAAGATCAGGGACAAGGAAAATACCTGGCATACGCTCGAGCTTTATATCGAGGAGCGATCCAAGGCCGAGTTCAGCCACGGAATATGCCCCGGGTGTTTCGAAAGGCACAGGCCCGATAAATAGGCATGCCGGCCTTCGCTACCGGCACGAGCGTATAGCGGCTCGGGATCGGCTTCTCGTCAGGCGATACCCGAGGCGTAGCCCAGTATTCCTATCGCGGCTCGGCCGGGGTCTCCTCGTTCTTCCCGCCGGCGGCGACCGTATCGGCGTAACGCGCGCTTCGCGCCCCCTAAGGGGAAGGCGCGCTAGCCGCCGGAGTATACGCCCGCGTGCCGGCGCGGATACCGTCGACTATGAGCGCCACGTGCGAAGCCAGCTCGGAGCGCAGGTCGAAATCGGGCCCTCGCGCGCACCATTCGAAGACCATGCCCCGAATCGACATGACGAGATGATCCGAGACGAGGGCTATGTCTATGTCGGGCCTGAAGAGCCCTTCCCGCGTGCCGGCTTCCAGGATGTCGCGGAAGACCTGGTAGAGTTCCCTGTCCCGGGACACGAAGGGTCCGAGGGGTATATCTCTCTCTATCTCGGCGCGGTATACGACGCGCAGGAGGTCGGGCCCGAGACGGGACTCTAGGATGCGGGCTATGGCGTCGGCATACTCCATGAGCATGCCGGCAGCGTCGCGTTCACCGGGCATAGCGGCGTAGAACTTCCGGTAGTCAAGGTCGAGGGCGGCAAGATACTCCGGGATAAGGCACGACTTTGACTTGAAATGGGCATAGAAGGCGCCCTTGGAGACGCCTGCGGCCTCGACTATGGATACTAGGCTCGTGCCGTCGAACCCCTTCCGCCGGAATAGTTCGAGGGCCTTTTCTAGGATGGTCTGCCTGGTTAGCCGGGCGCTTTCCCTACGGGACGAGCCCTCGCCGGAGCGTATCATCGTCCCAATATAAACTTGACAGCCTAGGCTAGCAATACTACCATAATTTTTCAAATACCGCGGTATGTGAAATAAGACCAGGCGGCGGGAGGCTACGATGCAGGATCCGGAGCTCGGAGCTCGAATAAGCAACGCGAGAAGCGCAATGCGGCGCCGCGGCCTTGACGCGTACATCGTATCGTCGGGCGACAATATCTGGTACCTGACCGGGCTCGTCTACCAACCGGAGGAGCGCCCCTTCTTCATAGTACTACCCGCGGAAGGAAGGCCGACCCTGATCGTCCCGACCCTCGAGGCGCGGCACCTAGCGGCGCCGCCTATCGATTGCGATATCGCCGTATATTGGGAATTCCCCTCTCCGAAGGGCTCGGGATGGTCGGACATCCTTCGAAAGACGCTCAAGGGGGCGCGCAGCGTGGGCGTCGGGGGGAAGATGAAGGCTTCCGTCATCGAGGAGATCCGCGATCTCTCGCCAGCGGTAACGGATATCGTGGAGGAGTTGCGCCTCGTTAAGAGCCCCGTCGAGGTCGGGATGATCAGGCGATCGGCGGCCATAGCCTCGGCCGCCATGGGTAAGCTCCTCAAGTCGATTTGCAAGGGCGGATCGGTCGTTGAGTCGTTCATGGTCTCCAAGTCGGTCCAGACGGGCTTGATCAAGTCGGGCGCGTTCAACCCCCTGTCCACGCAGCTCCTAACCGCCGCTTGGCCCGCGCCCCAAAGCTCTATGCCGCACTCGGTCCCTAGCCTGGAGTCGCGCTTCGGGAACCGCGGACCCAACGTAGCCATGTGCTATTTCCGCGTCAACGGCTATGCCGCGGAGTGCGAGAGGACATTCTTCCTGGATACTCCCTCGCCCGACGACGTCGAGCGCTTCGCCCTGATCGCCGAGGCGCGGCGCAGGGCGCTCGCCGCCCTAAGGCCGCGGGCCCTCTGCTCGGAAATCGACGAGGCCGCTAACGGCTACCTCAGGGAGAAGGGCTGCTCGGAGCAGCTGCTGCATCGTACCGGGCACGGCATAGGCCTAGGAAACCATGAAGAGCCCTGGCTGGCCGAAGGGGACGACAGGCCCCTACGCGAGGGTATGGTGGTAAGCGTTGAACCCGGGCTGTACTTCTCCGATCGCGGCGGGTACAGGCACTCGGACACGGTGCTCATCACCGAGGACGGCTACGAGATACTGACGAGCTATCCCGTCTCCTTGGAGGAGATGGCTATAGGCGGCGGGAGCGTAGGAGCCAGGATCAGGAGCGCGATAGTCCGGTCGGCGCTTAGAGGGAAAAGCGGTAGAATTAACTCATCATAAGCCCGCGCCCGTGGTATCATGCGGGGACAAGCAATTGTCGGAAGGCCGCTATGCTGAAGAAAACCCGCCCGGACGCCACGCTCATCAGGGACCTACCGGATTTCACGCGCTTCATGCCGTTCCTCATGCCGAACAAGGGCGGGTCTATAATAAACTACGAGCAGGACCTGGACGTCACCGAGACTCTCGAGCTAATAAGGGACGTCAACAGGGAGCTGATAAAGGAACGCGAGATCCTGACCCTGTTCGGGGTAGTGATCAACGCGGCTGTACGCGCTCTCGCGATGCGGCCTAAGCTCAACCGCTTCATATCCGGCTATCGCTTCTGGCAGCGCAATCAGATCCTCATAAACTTCGTCGCCAAGAAGGAGCTCACTGACGATGGCCAGGAAGTCAACGTCAAGATAGAGTTCAGCCCGTACGAAACGCTCGCCACGACGGCGAGGAAGGTGAGGGGCGCCGTCAAGCGCGCGGTATCGGAGGAAGGAGCGGACAACGAGAGCGTCGTGACCGCGATCATGAGGCTACCCGACTTCCTCGTGAGGCTCCTCGTCCGCGGCATGGACTGGCTCGACCAGCATAACCTGATGCCGCGGGCGCTGACCGACAGCGACCCGATGTGGTGCAGCGTCTTCATGACCAACGTCGGCTCCTTCGGCCTGGACGCCCCGTACCACCATCTTTTCGAGCGCGGCAACTGTCCCGTCTTCGTCGCCATGGGCAGAGTCCGCGACGAACGGAGCCTCGACGATTCCGGGCGCGTCATCGTTCGCAAGATGGTCAGGCTCAGGTACACCTTCGACGACCGCATCGCTGACGGCGTCTACATGGGGCGGGCCCTGGACCTCATGCAGCGCTTCGTCGAGCGCGCCGGCGAGCTTATCGAACCGCCCATACTGAGCCCCGAGATCGTCGCGGAGCTTCGGCTCAGGGACTATCCGGCCGGGGTCTAAGCCGACGCCGCCCGGGGCGCGGAGACGGTTCAAGGGTCGCCTCGCTTTTTTTTGACTCCGCGGAGCCCGCGCCCTATACTGCAAGGCACCGTAGAAGGAGTCCGCGTGCCCGAGATTACGTCCGGCGAGTACGTCGCCAAATCGAACAAGCCCCTCGGGACGGTAGCGTCGGCGATCGCGGTAGTCGCCCTGCTGCTACTTTTCCGGGCCTACAGCTACCTGCTGTTCCATACCGTCGCCGAGCTCTATAGCATCGTCATCGCCATCACGTACTTCGTCATCGCCTGGCACACGAGGGCCATGAACGAGAACCCGTCGATAGCGACGCTCGGCATAGCCTACGTCTTCATCGCCGTCCTCGACCTGTTCCATACCCTCGCCTTCAGCGGGATGAGCATATTCCAGGGCTACGACTTCCCCGCCAACCAGCTATGGGTATTAAGCCGATCTCTCGAGGCGGCGAGCCTGGCGACGTTCAGCTTCATAGCGCTCAGGAAACGGTCCTCCATGATAGCGTTCATCGGGTGCTATACGCTCGTTACCGTAGCGGGCCTGGCATCGGTGTTCGTGTTCCGCGTCTTTCCCGTATGCTTCGTAGCGGGCCGGGGCCAGACCCCGTTCAAGGTCGCCGCGGAATACACGATAATCGCGACGCTGGCGATCGCCTCTATGCTTGTCTACAGGCGCCGACGCCTGTACCCGCGCTCGGTGCATAGGAACCTCCAGGTATCGATACTCCTCACCGCGCTCGCGGAGCTGTCCTTCACCCTTTACTTCTCCAACTACGACTGGGTCAATATGACCGGGCACTTCTTCAAGATAGCCTCGTTCTATCTCGTCTACAGGTCCATAGTCGTCACCGGGCTCGAGAGGCCCCAGGAGCTCCTCTTCTCGAGGCTGGGACAGAGCGAGCGGGCCCTTCGCAAGGCGAACGCGACCCAGAGCACTATAATATCGATCCTGTCGCACGACCTCAAAGGCCCGCTCTCCGCCGTGCAGAACGTCGCGGAGACCGTCGCGGACCGGGAGTCGGGAATGCCGGAGGATGACAGGCTCATGATGGTCTCGGAGATCGGCCTGACCGTAGGCAGGACCCTGGACCTGCTCGAGCGTACCCTCCAATGGGCGCGGGCCTCGAGCGGCGAGCTGGCGCAGCGCCCTACGCCGCTCTCGCTATCCGAGGCGGCGGGCGAGGCCATCGAGTACCTGGACAACAACGCCAGGGAGAAAGGGTTATCGCTCGACTCGAGCGTACCGGCCGAGGCGACGGTCCTCGCGGACCGCGAGATGCTCGCCTTGATCATCAGGAACCTCGTGCAGAACGCCATCAAGTTCACGCCGTCCGGCGGCTCGATAAGGGTCGGGGCGGAACGCGACGGCTCGGGCTGGTCGCTCGCCGTGGAGGATACCGGCATCGGCATGAGCGAGCCGGAACTCGACTCGCTCTTCCTCGTCGGCAGGCGTTTCCGCAAGGATGGCACCTCGGGCGAGCGGGGAGCCGGCCTAGGGCTCATCCTGTGCCAGGATTTCGCCGTTAAGATGGGAGGGACGATAGCGGCTACGAGCGTGGAAGGCTCCGGCTCGGTATTCCGGCTAAGCCTTCCCGGCGCCGACGCAGATCGGGGCCGTACTCCTTCCGATGAGGAACTACGATGAAGCGCTTTACATTCTTCCTTGCCTATTTCCTTACACCCGTCGTCCCGGCCTTCCTCTATCTTAGGAACGCCGCCGGATCGGGCGCCTATCCGGCCTCCGTGGCCCTCGGGGTCGCGGCCTTCATCCTGGTGTGCGACCAGTTCATCCTAGCTTCGCGCCCGGCGTTCGCCGTGAGCGCGCTCGGCCTCAAGGGGCTGCTCGCCTTCCACGGCACGATGCCGTTCGCGATACTCGCCCTGGCGGGGGCGCACAAGCTGCTCAAGGGAGCGGCCGGATACTCCGGCGAGACGACGCAGGCCCTCTTCGGGGCCGTCGCCTGGTGGGTCTTCGCCGTGGCGGCCGCGTTCGCCCTCGTCATGCTGGCTACTACCAAGCCCCCGCTGGCCGAGCCGTTAAAGCGCCTGAGGACGTGGATCTCGGGGACGTTCAAGATCGATTACAAGACCTCGAGGATCGCCCACAACGTTACCGTGCTCGGAGCCCTGTCGATAGCCGTCCACGCGCTCTTGGCCTCGAGCTCCGCCCTAGCGGCGAACCCGATCGGCGCCGTATACCTGGCGGCGTGGCTCGCGATCTCGCTCGGGCTCTACGCCGCGTACCGCGTCCGCGGCAGGAAGGCCGGGGGCGGTACCTCGGCGTAAACGGCGGGACGGGGAAAGGAGGCGGGCGGCATGGACAGGCGAGAGTTCCTAAAGGCGGCCGCGGCGTACGGACTAGGCGCGGCGTGGCTCCTCTACGGCGGAGCCCTTTCCGCGCAGGGTACCGCCGCCCCGTCGCCTGCCCCGTCGCCCGGGTCCGCGCCGGGCGGCATCCGGGCCGCGGGCGCCCGGGCGCCCGACCTCGTCGCGGTCAAGGGAGGCGAGGCGGAAGCGCTGTTCGACGCCGGCATCGCGACGCTCGGAGGCATGAGCGCCTTCGTGAGGCCCGGCCAGAGCGTCGTCGTGAAGCCTAACATAGGCTGGGACCAGGGGCCCGATACGGCGGCGAACACCAATCCCGGGCTCGTCGGGCGCATCGTGGAGCATTGCCTGGCCGCCGGGGCCAAGAAGGTGTACGTATTCGACAATAGCTGCGATACGTGGAGCCTCTGCTACAAGTCGTCGATGATAGAGCGCTACGCCAAGGAGGCCGGGGCCGCGGTGGTCCCGGCTAACGCGTCGGGCTATTACCAGGAAGTTACGTTCCCCGGCGCTCGCGCCGTCAGGAAGGCGCGCGTCCACGAGCTCGTCATCGAGAGCGACGTCTTCATAAACGTTCCGGTCCTGAAGCATCATTCCGGCGCGGGCATGACGGCGGCCATGAAGAACCTGATGGGCATAGTATGGGACAGGCAATTCTTCCACCGCAACGACCTGCACCAGTGCATCGCCGACGCCTGCCTCTACCGGAAGCCCGACCTGAACGTCGTCGACGCGTACAAGGTCATGAGGACCGGCGGTCCCCGCGGGTACGCGAGCTCCGTCTACGACGTGGCGAAATTCCAGATCCTGAGCGCCGACATCGTCGCGGCGGACGCGGCCGCCGCGAGGACCCTGGGCTTCGAGCCGTCGCGCTTCGGATATATCGGCAAGGCCGCGGCCGCGGGCAGCGGCCGGGACGATCTTTCCAAGCTCGACATCAGGCGGCTGTCGCTTTGAGCAAGGCGACGCGGCGGGTTTCGCCGCGGCCGCGCGATACGCGCGATACGCGAAGGCCCGGCCCGCCGGCCGCGACGCTACGCGCTATCGCCTCGGCGCTATTCGCGGGCCTCTTCGTCGCGGGCTTCGCGCTGAGAGGGAGCGCTTTCGACCCCGTAGCCGGGGCGATAGTCTCCACGCAGCTGTTCCCCGCGGCGGCGAGGCTCCTGGCGGGCTCCGCCATCGCGGGCTCCGCGGCCGCGATCGTCGTTATAGCGCTCTCGGCGCTCTTCGGGAGGGTCTACTGCTCAACGTTGTGCCCGCTCGGGGCGGCCCAGGACGCCGCGGCCGCGGCCGGCCATAAGGGAGGCCGCAGGCCTTATGCGTACGCCCGCGGCCGCCCCCTCCTCAGGGCCGCGGCCTTCGTCGCGGTAGCCGTCGGCTTAAGCCTGGGCGCGGGCTCGTACGCCGCCATCGTCGATCCGTATAGCCTCTCAGGGCGCTTCGTCCGCTACGCGGCCCGGCCCGCGATCCAAGCCGTCGCCGGGCTAGCCTCGGCGGCGGCCAGGGCCTTCGGCGCCTACCTGCGCGTCGCCCCGGACGCCTTCGACCCCAAGGCGGCCCTCGTCGCGACCGTACCGGTACTGCTCGTGCTAGGGGCGGCCTTCCTCCGCGGTCGGCCGTTCTGCGATTCTCTGTGCCCCGTCGGCGCCGTCCTCGGCGTCCTGAACCGATGGGCGCCCCTGCGGGTACGGCTCGACGATACGAAGTGCGTCGCCTGCGGCGCCTGCGAGGCCGTTTGCAAGTCCAGGTGCATAGACTCGGCTAGTAAGGTTCTGGAATCGGACCGCTGCGTATCGTGCTTCTCGTGCCTCCAGGCCTGCCCGACGGGAGCCCTCGGATACGGGCCGGGAATCAAGGCAGGGCATTCCTCGCGAGCGGCTAGGCTGGCTAGGCGACAGCATAGGCCGGCCGTTCGGGACGGCGACGAGAGCGCGGGCCTGGATAGGCGCGCGGGCCTGTCCAGGCGCTCGTTCCTGAAGAACACGGCGATAGGAGGCCTAGCGATCGCGGGCCTGCCCTCTCGATCGGCGGCCGCCGCGGCGCTAGGAACGCCGCCGTCCGGTACGGACGTCCGCTCGCCGCTAGCGCCACCGGCGTCGGCCGCGCGGCTCGCCCCCGCGGCTCCGCCCGGAGCCGTCTCTCTAGGCCGATTCCTCTCCCGCTGTACCGCATGCGGGCTATGCGTAGCCAGGTGCCCCTCGGGAGTGCTCAAGCCGTCCTGGTTCCGCTACGGTCCGCGCGGCCTGCTCGCGCCGTTCCTGGATTACGACGCCTCGTATTGCCAGTACGAGTGCACGTCCTGCCTCGACGTCTGCCCGACGGGCGCCCTCGACCGGATGAGCCTGGCCGAGAAGAAGCTCGTACAGATGGGGACCGCCGCGCTCGTGCGCGATAAGTGCATAGTCGTCACGGAGAAGACCGCCTGCGGAGCCTGCGCCGAGCATTGTCCCACGGGAGCCGTCAGGATGATAGCCGCCCCGACTGGCGTACCGGAGCCCCTGTTCGACGAGAAGATATGCATCGGTTGCGGGGCCTGCCATCATATCTGCCCCGCCGAGCCGGATAAGGCCATCACGGTGACGGGCAAGGCCGAGCACGCCCGCGCCGCCGCTCCGACCAAGGACCTGTTCTCGTCAGGAGGAGACGGAGCGGCCGGAGAAGCGGGGCCGGAAGAGTTCCCCTTCTAGGCTCCGCGGGCTCGCGCCCTCTTGAACTGAGTATCCGGCTTCATATATAATTCATACATTGAATCATTCGTCAGGAGAATGTTACGAACATCGAACTACTATATCGAATGATAGCCCTGTTCGACTTCAAGCGGCACTTCCATAGGCAGAGTTCCGGGCTTAAGACGGCGCCTATGCGCGTACTGAGCCGCATCGCGCAAGAAGGCCAGATCCAGACCCTGGACCTGGGCAGGCTGTGCGACACGCCCCCCGCGACGCTCATAGGCCTGCTCGACGATCTCGAGTCCAAGGGGCTTATCGAGCGCGTGCGATCAAGAACCGACAAGCGGGTCGTCCTCGTCAGCGCGACCGACGCTGGCGAGGCGGTCGCGGCGCGTCGGGAGGACGAGGAACGGCTGTTCAGGAAGAATATCGTCCGCGGGCTGAACCACGGCGAGCGCCGCGAGCTCGAGGCCCTATTAACCAAGCTATTCGACGGGATCGGCGACGGTTCCGGACTTTTCAAGGAGTGAGCGATGCCTCGCACGATAAGCCTCAAGGAACTAGTGAAGAAGAACGGCAGCATGGCCACGATGCTGCTCGTCGTCATTTTCGTGGGCATGGGCGAGAAGATGGCGGAGCGCTTCCTGCCGCTCTACCTGATAGCCTTAGGCGGCAGCACCTGGGCGGTGGGCTTCCTCAACTCCATGGACAACCTGCTGTCCGCGCTCTATTCCTTCCCCGGGGGCTACCTATCGGACAGGATAGGCTTCAAGAAGTCCCTCCAGCTGTTCACGGCCGTCGCGATGTTCGGATACCTGCTCGTGATACTGGTCCCCGCGTGGCAGGCGGTGCTCGTCGGCTCCGTCTTCTTCATAGCCTGGACGGCGGTCTCGCTCCCGGCGATCATGAGCATGGTCTCCAAGGTCGTGCCTAAGGAGCGGCGAGCCTTGGGCGTTTCGGTGCACTCGTTCACTAAGCGCATACCGATGGCGCTCGGTCCCATCGCCGGCGGCGCCATCATCGGCGCGTTCGGGCGGGTGGACGGCGTGCGGATAGCCTTCGGGGCGGCCTTCGTCATGGGCCTCGTCGCGCTAATCCTGATGCAGCGCTTCATGGCGGACGACGTCGTGGAGAAGGCGGACCTGGATAGGCGCAAGGCGACGAGGACCCGCGACCTGTTCAGCCCGGCGCTGAGGAGCCTGCTCGCGAGCGACATCCTGATCCGTTTCGCGGAGCAGATTCCCTACGCCTTCGTCGTCATATGGGCGGTGGACAATAATCGCCTGACGGCCCTGCAATTCGGGTTGCTGACCACTATCGAGATGGTCACCGCCATGCTCGTGTACATCCCGGTGGCGTGGATGTCGGACCGGTACGGGAAGAAGCCCTTCGTGCTCATAACGTTCGGCTTCTTCACCGCCTTCCCGCTCGTGCTGCTGTTCTCCCGTTCGTTCCCCATGTTCGTCGTCGCCTTCATCATCAGGGGCCTCAAGGAATTCGGCGAGCCTACGAGGAAGGCGCTGATCATGGACCTGGCGCCGGAGGAAGCCAAGGCGCGCACCTTCGGGGCGTATTACCTCATCAGGGACGTGATAGTGGCGATAGCCGCGCTTTCGAGCGCGTGGCTCTGGAATATATCGCCCGCGGCAAATTTCATAACGGCCGCGTGTTTCGGCGTAGTCGGCTCGGCGCTATTCGCCGTATTCGGGCGGGACGTACGCAAGGCCGCCTAGCGTGGCTGGCGACTCCGGCCGGGCCAGCTCTGGCGGCGACCACGGCGCGGCAGGCGCTAGCGGCGCTTGCCGCGCTAGCCGCGCTAGCCGCGCTAGCGGCGCTTACCGCGCTTACCGCGCTAGCGGCGCGCCCCGCAAAGGCTCATACCTTGATATGCACCCACTTGCCGCTCTTGAAGCGCGCGAGGATTAGGACGAACCGCGCGAACTGGTCCGCGATGAGCGCCAGCCACGCCCCGAACAGGCCTAGCGACAGGACGTGGACGAAGACGTAGGACAGGGCCGGCCGTATACCCAATATGCCGATGGCCAGGGATATAGCGGGGTACAGGGAATCGCCCGCGCCCCTGAGCGCGCCGGCGTAGATCTGGAACGACGACTGGAAGGGCTGGATAAGGGCGACGATCAGCATGACTCCCGCCCCGAGCGCGACGATCTCGGGGTCCGAGGTAAACAGCAGTATCAGCTCGCGACGGAACGCGAACATCCCGAGCCCCATCGCCGTGGAAATGAAGGCGCCAAGGCGCTGGCACGCGCCGGACGCGGCCTTCGCCTCGTCGGGCTCGCCCCTGCCGAGGGCCTGGCCCGACAGGCTCGTCGCGGCGATACCGAAGGCCTGGCCGTTGACGAACGACAGGTTGAGTATAGAGAGCACTATCTGGTGCGCGGCGAAGACCCTCGTCCCCAACGCGGTGATGGTGATCGTGTAGATGAGGAGCCCGACCCTGAGCGCGAACTGCTCGGCCGCCGACGGAAGGCCGATGCGGATGATGCGCTTGAGCATGGCCGGGTTGGGCACGCAGTTGTCCTTCGTGAACCGTAGGACCGCGTAACTGATGCGGCCCTTCCTCGACCTCCGCCCGGCCACCGCGAACAGCGCCATAGCGCAGGCCACGCTGTTCCCTATCACCGTCGCGATAGCCGCCCCCGATACGCCGAGGGCGGGAAAGCCGAATTTCCCGTAGATGAGCAGGTAATTGAAGGCGACGTTGACGAGGTTGGCCGTCACGTTATAGCGCATCGACGTCTTCGCGTCGCCGACGCCGCGGAGGAGGGCCGAAATCGCGATGGGCAGCACGGTCGGCGCGAACCCCGCCATGAGTATTGAAAAATACCTCGCGGAGGCGTCGACCGTATCGGGCGCGGCTCCCATGAACAGCACCATGGGCCGGGCGAACAGTATCCCGGGCACGGTCAGGAGGAGCGACGCGAGGACGGCCAGTATGACCGACTGCGCGGAGACGAGCTCGGCGGCCTTCCTGTCGCCCTGCCCCTTGAACCGGGCGACGAGGGCCGTGGCGCCGACGTTGAGGGCTATGAAGACGGCCAGCATTATGAAGCGGGGCTGGGTCGTCAGGCCTACCGCCGATATAGCGTAGGCGCCGAGCCTACCGACCATGACGGTATCGACGAATTGGGTCATCGCCGTAAGCACTAGCTCGACGACGGAAGGCGCCGCTATCGCTAGCACTTTCCTATAGAGAGGCGGGATTCTCATATGCCTCCACTATACCGACGGCGCGCCCGCGACTCAACACGGGCGGCCGAGCCGAGCCTTGCCCTTCTCCGCCCGTCCGTCGTAGTATGGCCTCGTACCGACTCATAGTTTGAGGCAAGGAAGAAACACGGCCCGGTAGGTAGTCCGGGCGGCTTGAGGGCCCCGACGGTCCCCGGGCTTAGTAACCGTCCCCGTCGGGGCGTCCATTCTTGCCTCCAGGATAATTCTATCCCGGAGGCTACCATGGAGAACTCTACCTGTACCGTCTTCTTCGACGGTCGATTCTGGATCGCCCTGGCCGTACGGACCGACGAGGCCGGGGTCGCCTCGATAGCGCGCCACGTATTCGGCCCAGAGCCGACCAATCCCGAGCTGTTGCGCTTCTACCTCTTCGTCCTGCCCGCTCTTCGCTACCTACCGGGCCTGCCCGCTCCAAAGCCTGAGAAGAAGCCGCGATCCGACGGCGGGCCTCGTCGTCAGAAGAAATCCCTCGAGGCCTTCAAGCTGCTACGGGCCGCGAGCGCCAGGGATAGGAAACGAGCGGACGGGCGCGAGCGCTCTCGCGAGGCTCGAATACGCTACGAGCTAAAGGCCGAGAAACGAAGGCTCAGGAAACGAGGGAAATGATCGGCCGCCAGGCCCTCGAGTCGCGGCGGTCGACCTCGCCCTCAGGCGGCTCCGCGAGCGGCGTCAGTCGACAGGAACCTGAGGAAGCCCCGCGACGCGATCATAGGCGCGACGATACTGGCGAGCATGGCGACCGACGACGCCCCGAACATCAAGGGCACGTTCTGACCCGACAGGTCGAAGGCTATGCCGGCGAGGGCCATGCCGAGAGGCATAGCCGCCCCGGAAACCGTATTGGACAGGGCGTTTACCCGGCCAAGGAGCTCTCGCGGCGTGGCCAGCTGGAATAGCGTGGCGACATTGACGTTGACCACGCCGTTGGCCACGCCTACGGCGAACAGGACGCCGACGGCCAGCCAGGCCGGCATCGGCGAGAGGGCCGCGGCTATCAGGACCGCCTCGAGGGCCAGGCAGCCGAGGAGGCTCGCGGCCCGCGCCTTTCCCCTCGTCGGGATGGACGCGACGAGGACGTATCCTGTCATGGCCCCGACGCCGAAGGCGGCCATCATATAGCCGTACCACTGGCTTCCTAGCCCTAAGTACTCCGTGGTGTAGAAAGGTAGCGTAACGAGGACGGGCGCGGCGAAGAAGTTAATGCACGCGAACGACAGGAGCGTCGCTAGCATCCCATCGCGCGCGACGACGAAGCGCAAGCCCTCGCCGAGCTCCGCCAAGAATCGCTTCCACGGGTGGGCCCGGGCCGTCGCGGCCCCCGTATCGCCCGTATCGCCCGTATCCTCCGTATCCGCCGCGCCTCGGCCGGCGGGCCGGACGGGCATCCGTATGAACAGCTCTACTATGCCGGCGTACAGGTAGGTAACGGCGTTGACCAGCGTCATGACGGCCGTGCCGAGTATCCTATAGAGTAGCCCCGCGGCTCCCTGCGCGACGAAAACGGCTATCTGGACCCCTCCCATATTCATTCCGTTGGCCGCCTCGAGCCTGCTTTCCGGTACGAGGTCCGGGATGGAGGCTCCGATAGCCGGCTGGGAGAACGTATCAAGCAGACCGGTGGCCACGGTCACCGCGAATAGCGCCGCGATGACGATGGAAGGATAGGCGTCTAGGAAGAACAGCGCGGCGAAGGCGATGAGCACGAAGAGCCCGCCCGCGATATCCGTATACGCGATGAGGCGCCTTCTGTCGAGCCTGTCGACGAAAACGCCGGCTACGGGGCCTAGGACCACGGACGGTAGGATCGCGGCCGACATCAGGAGCCCCATAATAGAGCCCGAGCCGGTAAGATCCTTGATGGCCAGCATGCAGGTAAGGGCGAAGGCCTGCTTGCCTACGGAGCTGATGAGCTGCCCTTGCCAGAGCAGCATGAAATTGCGGTTCCAAAGACGTTCGCGTACGGGTTTCGCCGGTGCGATCGCTCCGGAGGCCGCGGCTTGTCCGTTCGTCCCCGTTAGGGCGACGACGGACACCTCGGACGGTGCGTGTCGTTTCATAGTGAAGCGGAATATATCGATGCCGAGTAATAAAAGTCAAATGGGACGGCTCGGCTAGGAAAGGGCCGCGCCCGGCCCGTCGGCCTGCCGATATCGGCGGGCCGAGCGCGCGCGAAGCGCTCTTAGCCTAGGGGCAGTATCTTTACGATCTTCATGTAGAGGGAAGGTCGCTCCTTGCCGGCGTTCAGGGCGGCGTTGGTCTCTTCTCCCGGATACTCGACGATTATCCTGCAGCCGCGGTTACGATCGGCCTTGTTCTCCGCCGTCGGGGCGTACTCGTAGATAGCGACTACGGCGAATCGGCGCCCTACCATGTTCAGCCTCGTCCGATTCTCGGCGAGGCCGAAGGTCAGGTACTGGCCGTCGGCGGAGAGCCCCGGAATAGCGACCGCGAGGTTAGGAGACCCGTCCTCGTTCACGGTGGAGATGGTCACGGACCCGGCGTAAGGGTACTTCGATAGCGCTACCTTAAGCTTCTCGGCGTCGTACGAGCCGGCCTCGTAGTAGTGCTTCCCCGAGGCGGCGCTGATCGTATCGACGGAGGGCGAGGCTGCCTCGGCCTCGGAGGCGGCCGACGAGGCGTCTACCGCGGGTTCGGCGGATTCGGCTATCGCTGGCTCAGATACCGCGGCCGGCGGCGTCTGGCACGCAGACAGCGCGAGCAGGACGGCGACAGCGACGGGAAGAGCGAGGGGAACTAGGTTTTTCTTCAAGGCGTACTCCTTAACGGTATATATTGACACTGTATATCATACAATATACATTTATACATGTAAAGATACCGCTAAAGGAGACACAATGAGAAAGACGTTATCGATGATTCTCGTCGCCGCCGTCGCGTCGGGCCTGGCCCTGACATCGTGCGTAGACGAATCGTCTATCCCCGACAGGGTCATAGTAGTCGGCTCGGGCCTCGCCGGCCATGCCGCCGCTTATTCAGCCCTCGAGAGCGGGGCTACGGTGCTATGGATAGAGAAGAACGCCGAGCTGGGCGGCAGCACCGCCATAGCGACGGGTACCTTCAGCGCGGCCGGGACGGAGCTCCAGAAGGCCAAGGGCATATCCGACTCCGTCGAGCTGTTCAAGGAAGACCTCAACCGGATAGGCAAGGGCAAGGCCGACCAGGAGCTCCTGGGCCTGTACGCCACCAAGGCCGCCGAGGTATGGGAATGGTTCGTCGCCCACGGCCTCCAGCCGAGCCCGCAGAGCCCGCTCATAGACCCCATGCATAGCCCCTACTCCATCGCCCGCACCTATACGCCGGCCAAGAACTCGGCGGCGGAATACTGCAAGGTGCTCCTGGCGGAGATGGCGCGCTACGAGGACAGGCTTACCGTCATGAAGTCCACCGCCGCGACCGAGCTGATCGCCTACCGAGGCCGGGTCGTCGGCGTCAAGACGAGCGGCGAGGGCGGGACCAAGGATCAGTACGGCAAGGCCGTGATACTGGCGACCGGCGGCTTCGGCAGCAACTTCGACATGATAGCCAAGCGCCTGCCCAAGTACGCCCAGCTCCGTTCCGTCACCATGCCCCACGCCTCCGGCGACGGCATCTGGATGGCCGAGAAGGTAGGCGCCCAGCTCGTGCACATGGATTACCTGGTCGGGTACTTCGGCGCGATAGCCGAGGAAGGCACCAAGCGCACGGGCTTCGGCTCCCTTACCTCCGGCTTCGCCGAGCGCTGGAAGGGCGACGTCTGGCTGTCCCTCGAGGGGAAGCGCTTCGTAGACGAGGACGGCTTCGACGAGGACCCGCGCGAGACCGCGCTCGACGCCATCCCCGAGCAGACGGCCGTAATAGTGTTCGACCAGGCCGCCATCGACAGGAACGGCGGGAAGCTACCTATACGCAATTTCCAGCAGTGGCTGGAGAAGGGCTACGGCGTAAAGAAGGCCGATTCCATGGAGGACCTGGCCAAGGCCTTCGGGCTTCCCGTGGACGCCGTCATGAAGACGGTGGCGCAGGTCAACGAGAACGCCGCCAGCGGCAGGGACCCGCAGTTCGGTAAGGCCGACAACTATCCGCTCTCGACGCCCCCGTACTACGGCGTCAAGTCGTACGGGACGATCTTCATGACCCAGGGCGGCATCAAGACGAACGCGAGGCTGGAGGCCGTCTCGACTTCCGGAGCGGTCATTCCCGGGCTCTACGCGGCCGGGGAAGTACAGGGCACCGCTCAGTGGGGAGGCCTAGGGTACGCGGGCGGGTCGGGCAATACGCCTCCGCTCGTCTTCGGGTTCGAGGCCGGCCGGAACGCGGCGGCCTTGACCGTCGAGAAATAGCATAAGCGCTGAGAACCGAGGCTACGGCCTCGGTTCTTTTTTTTAGTGAGGCTTTCACAACCTCAGAAAAGCGTATAAGCTGAGACGATGGGAAGAGACCGGATAATCAGCGATTCGATGCAGCTCGTCCGTACCGCCTACTCGATCATCGATCAGGACGGCTTCGAGAATTTCTCGGCGCGGAAGCTCGCCGAGGTCCTTGGCGTGTCGCATATGACCGTGTACAACTATATGGACAGGGACGAGATACTCGGGGCGGTCATCGTGATGGGCTTCGCGGCCCTGGAGGAACGATTCTCGCTTTACGCCCCGCCGAGCGCCCGGCGCGAAGATGGCTCGTGCGCCGTCTTCACGCATATCGCGACGGAGCTATTCGATTTCGCCAAGGCCCATCCTAACATCTACCGCTTCATGTTCCAGGATAGCGGCGGCTTCGTGCGCGACCAGCCCCGCATACGCGAGCTGTACTCCAGCAGCATTGGCCTGATCCGCGAATCCATCGCCCCCGAGCGGCTCAATGAGATCCGCGGCGACGCGTACCTTTTCTTCGTCCTCGTGAACGGGCTGATACTGGGAAACCTGAATAAAAGACATAGCGTCACCGACGAGGAGTGCTCGTCGAACATAGCGAGGGCCTACGAGCTGATACTAGGCCGGCATTGCGCGGGGACCATCCTGTAGAGCCGCTTGCCGAGCCCGGCCTCGCCGGAGGCAGAACCGAGCCTCGCGAACCCGCTCTTCTCCAGCACCCTTATGGACCGCGCGTTCCGCTCGTCAACCTCGGCGTACAGCTCGGGAGCGAGCCCCGCGTCGAGCGCCTCGCGCGCGAACGCCTTGACCGCCGCCGCAGCGTAGCCCCTGCCCCAATGCGCCGGGTCGACGCAGTAGGCTATCTCGCGCTTCGACTCGTCCGACGGGAGCGGGCCGACGCTGACCCATCCCAGTAGTCCGCCGTCGCCCTCTATCTTGTACGTGAGGCGGACGAAGTCGGGCTTGCCGTAGTTGGATACGAGCCACGCGAGGACCTCCCTCATCTCGCCCTCGCCGTCGAACCTATCCGGCAGGAATTCCTTCGTCCTATCGTCGTCCATGATCCCGAACAGCCTCCCGGCATCCTCTACCTCGAAGTCGACGATGCGCGTCCCGTTCTCCAGCTCGAGCAGCATGATCCGGCTCTCCTTCCCTCGCGCCGCGCGAGGCGCGCCGGCATGATACACTATCCCGCCATCCTCGCGAGTACCGAAATCGAGTAAACCTAGGCCCTCTCCCGACCGCGTTCGACTTGATCTTTCGGCCGCCGATCCGGTAGTACTAGTAGGCAGGAGAGGAGGGAGTAGCCATGGGCGAGGAGAACGCATCCTTCTTCCAGCGTATCGACGCGATTTTCCCGTCGCTGACCGATAAGCAGGCGAGGATAGCCGAGCACTTCAGGACTAACTACCGCAGGTCGGTATTCTATACGCTGGCGCAGGCCGCGGAGGCGACCGGCGTAAGCGACGCCTCCATCGTACGCTTCGCGAGGCTCATCGGCTACGACGGGTTCTCCGGCATGCAGGACGCCGTCCGGGCCTACGTCTCGGCCTCGATGAGCACGACGGTGGAGCGTTTCAAGTCGATAGAGGCGGCGGCCGAGGGCGGCCTGGAACAGCTCGTCGACGGCAGCGTCAGGGCCCTCAGGGGATTGCCCCTCCTCGTGGAGGCCGACGCCCTGAGGGATTTCGCGCGGTCGCTAGGCGGCTACGGCTCTATCCAGATAGTCGGCTTCGAGAGCACGGCCGGTTTCGCGGAGTATCTCGCGTACTACCTGTCGAGGGCCGGATACCCCGCCGCGGCAGTCACGGAGAGATCCGGCGACACGTTCGCGCGCATCCGCGCGGCCGGCCCCGGGACCCTCGTCCTCTCGATAATGGTCGCCCGCTATCCCAGGCAGGCCCTGGAGTTCTGCCGCGCCTGCACGGCCAGGGGGGCTTACCTCGCGGTCGTATCCGACACAGCCGACCATCCGCTGGGCGGCGCCGCGGATTCCCAGTTCTCCATCGCCACGAGGCGATCGGACGGCATGAACCTCGAGATCCAGGCCGCCCTCTTCGCGTCGCTCCAGTTCATAGTCCTACAGGCCGGCCTCAGCGACCTCGACAGGACGCGGGCGAGCCTCGCCGAGCTCGAGGACTACGACGCGGCCTTCGGGATATTCGACTAGACGGGAGCGCTCAGGCATTTTCCCTTTACAGACCGACGGATACGTTGTAGTCTACGTGTAGCGTTTACTACATACATTGCCTTGTTTGATGCTTTTTAATACTTACAGGAGGCTCAGTGTACTCGTATATCTTGAAGGACTGCAGGATAGTCGACGGAACGGGGAAACCGGAGTATCGCGGCGACGTCGGCCTGCGAGGCGACGCGATCGCGACGATAGGAGCGCTCGAGCGGGACTCGGGAGAGCGCGTGCTCGAGTGCTCCGGGCTCGTCCTCGCGCCCGGTTTCGTCGATATACATAGCCATTCGGATCTCGGCGCCTTGGATAACCCGCAGGAGGAGAACAAGCTGTCGCAGGGAGTCACGACGGAGATAGCGGGGAATTGCGGATTCTCGCTGTTCCCGGTCACGGAGGGAGGGAAACCGGCGGTCCGAGCCATGATGAAGACCTACGGCAAGGACGTCGATCTCCCGTGGAGCTCCGGCGCCGAATACTACAGGCTACTAGAGCGCGCCGGCATCGGCTTCAACTACTATCCGCTCGTCGGCCACGGCATGCTCAGGATAAACGCCATGGGCTTCGACGCGAGGCCGGCCGGCGCGGGCGATCTCGCGCTGATGGCGGATCTGCTCGAGGCCGAGATGCAGGGCGGGGCGCGCGGGTTCTCCAGCGGGCTCGGCTACATGCCCGGTTGCTTCGCCGATACCGCGGAGCTCGTCGCCCTCGGGCGGGTGGCGGCCCGCCGCGGAGGCGTCTACACCAGCCATATACGGGACCAGGGCAGAGGCCTCCTGGCGAGCATCGAGGAAGCCGTCCGGGTGGGGGAAGAGGCCGGCCTTCCAGTCGTCGTGTCGCACCTGAAGGCCTACGGCATATCCAACTGGGGCATGGCCGGCCGCGCCCTCGAGATACTCGATAAGGCCCGCGCGCGCGGGCTGGCGGTGATGGCCGACTTCTACCCCTACGAGTCGTCCTCGACGACGCTGATGTACGAGCTACCCGAGTGGGCCAAGGCGGGCGGCCCGGCGGCGATATTCGGGCGGCTCTCGGACCCCGCCGACAGGGAGCGCATCAAGGGCGAGATACTCGCCAAGGGGGAGCTATCCTGGGATAGGGTCACCGTCTGCGGCGTAAGGACCGAGGCGAACCGCGGGGTCGTCGGGAAGTCCATAGCCGACATCGCCGGGGAACGCGGGACCGACCCCGGCGACGCGGCCCTCGATCTCCTCGTCGAGGAGAGCGGCAACGTCGAGACGGTCTGCTCGGTAATGAGCGCCGACGACGTGGACGAGATCGCCCTCAGCCAGTTCACCGCCCTGGGGTCGGACGCGTACGCGCTCGACGCCTCGGCCCCGTTCGCGGGGCACCCGAGGAATTTCGGCGCCTTCCCGAGGTTCATAGCGCGCTACGTCAGGGAGAAGCGCCTCCTCTCGCTGGAGGAGGCGGTACGCAAGACGAGCGCCTTGGCGGCGGAATTCCTGGGCCTGGCCGACCGCGGCAGGATCGCGGAGGGGCTCAAGGCCGACCTCGTCCTCTTCGACCCCGACGCCGTCGATAGCCGGGCCGACTACCTGAACCCGTCCAGGAGGGCGGAGGGAATCGAGGCCGTCTTCGTCAACGGGAGCCTCGCGTACGGGAGGGACGGCGGCGGGAAGCCGGCGGCCTCGGGATCGAGGTCCGGCAGAGTGCTTGCGCGGCGCTAGCGCGCCGCGAGAAGGAGTAGAGCGTGGGAAATTATCTAGAGTACGCGAACGCGCCGGTACTGCTTACGGCGGCGATAGTCGTCGTGGCCTTCGTGGCGCTGCAGTCGGCGCTATTCCTGGCCGTGGCCCTCAAGCGGGGCGCGGCGGCGGGCCTCGACAGGGCCCGCATGCTGAAGGCGCTCAGGACGGGCGTCACTACCAGCATCATCCCTACCCTGCCCATCGTCATGGCGCTCATAGCCATAGCGCCGGTGATAGGGACGCCCGTGTCGTGGATGAGGCTGTCGGTGATAGGCTCCGCCCCGTACGAGCTGATGGCGGCGGGCATAGGAGCCAAGACCATGGGCGTCGACTCGCTCGGCGGCGCGGGCTTCACACCGACTGTCTTCGCGAACGCCGCGTGGATCATGTGCATCGGCTCGTTCTGGTCCATCATGATCGTCTCGATCTTCTACAAGGGCATCAAGAAGCGATACTCGAGCAAGATCCAGGCGGATACGCGCTGGAGGGAGGTCATGACGGGCGCCTGCTTCATGGGCGTATTCGCCTTATTCATGGCGGACCCGATAACGACGGGAGGCACGGCCCTCGTGACGTTCGCG
The DNA here is from genome assembly GCA_018816345.1 of Spirochaetota bacterium. Taxonomy (GTDB): domain Bacteria; phylum Spirochaetota; class Spirochaetia; order Treponematales; family UBA12059; genus SZUA-370. The sequence continues at coordinate 27,526 of JAHIWG010000053.1, forward strand.
GCGGCCGCCGCGGCCATGACGCTCTGCCTCGTCCTGGTCGTCAAGCTCAAGCTCGACGGCCTCAAGGAATTCGCGCTTACCATCAGCATGCTGGCCGGCATGGCCGCCTGCGTCCTTTGGACGAGCCTCGCTGGCTAGGGAGAACGATATGAACACGAAGAACGGCTACGATCCCGCCCGCTACGAGCGGATGAACCACCTGATAGGCAGGCTGACCCTGCCCGTCGGGTTCCTCCTGACCTTCGTCCCCCTCGTCATCCTATGGCTCCGCTTCGGTATCGGCCCGGACCTGAAGGCCCTCGTGCAGGGGATTTTCAGCATCTCGGTCCTCATGGCGCCCGTGTCGATCGTCGAGGTGCTGACGTTCAGCGCTATGCTCGGCTCGGGCGCGATGTACATGGCCTACCTGAGCGGCAACATCACGAACCTCAAGATCCCCAGCGCCGCCATGGCGATGGACCTTTGCGACGCCGCCCCCGCCACCGAGGAAGGGGAGATAGTGTCTACCATAGCCATCGCGGGCTCGGTCCTAGCCAGCGAGGTCATCATCGTCGCCGGGGTACTGCTCCTCGCGCCGCTCGGCGGGGCGCTCTCGCACCCGACCATCAGCCCGGCCTTCGAGCAGGTGCTGCCCGCCCTGTTCGGCGCGATAGGCGCGTACTACGTGCTCAAGGAATGGAAGGTCGCCGTGGCGCCGATAGCGCTCGCGATAGGGCTCAAGCTGGTCGGCGACATCCCGACGGCGCTTACCATCCCCGTATGCGTCCTGGCCTCGGTGCTGACGGCCCGGTTCCTCTACACGAAGGGCCTCGTCGGGAAGGGCTCGCCGGCCTAGGCCCCGATCGCGCCTAGCTCGGGCCCCGACGAGGTCGGGGCCCGGACGGGATCGCCACCGAGAGCGGCCGCGCGCTTCCCCCGGGACGCGAGGAAGACTATATCGGCGCCTCCGCTTCCGCGGCGAACCGCCTCAGCACGCCCCCTATGAACGCGACGATCTCGGGCTGGAGGCTAGCCGAGGCGGCGGAGAACTTTTCGGCGACGTCGGCGGGCAGGGATCCCGCGTCGCCCGAGAGGATCGACGTCATGGCGTTAGACCTATCCGACGATCGGCCGGTCGCCACGAAGCGGTGGCTCCTGACCTCGGCCCCCTCGTCGAGCTTAAAGGTAACGGCCCTCTCCTCGCCCCGCTTATCGTAGCACAGCTGAAAACCGGTCAGGATACCGCCGTTTTCGGAATACCAGACCATCAGGTCGAAGTAGCGGGTGGAGAAGAATCGCCTGAACCCTTCGTCGGGCCTCTGCCGAACGCCAGGGAATTCCTCGAACTCGTCCATGACAGCCTCCTCGAACGGCTAAGTGTACGGCCTTATAGCCCGGACTGCAAACGCCCGGGCGCCCTTAGTCGGCGCCCGGGATCAATGGCCCGCGTCGATCATCCTCTCGTAACGGCGCCGGAGCGCCGCGAGAAGGTCCAGCTTCGCCCTCGAGTCGTAGGCCCACTCGGAGCGGGGGAACTCGGACACCACCCTGGAAAAGAAATGCCTCGCGACGTCGAAGGCGGCCAGCATCTCCTTGAGCCGCCTTAGCCGCTCCTCGTACTCGACCGCGTCGAAGCCAGCGAACAGGCTCTCCACGGTGACGTTGCGATAGAGCCCCGACGGGTGGATCTTGGAGAAATAATTGACGCCTTGCCTGTAGTACGCGTACGCCTGGTCGGCGACCGCCGCGGGAGGGTTCGGCATCCGCGCTCGGACGCTCGGCCCGGCGCTCTGCCCGGCGCTCTGCCCGGCGCTCTGCCCGGCGCTCTGCCCGGCGCTTTGCCCGGCGCTCTGCCCGGCGCTCTGCCCGGCGCTCTGCCCGGCGCTCTGCCCGGCGCTTTGCCCG
>JAHIWG010000054.1 GCA_018816345.1 Spirochaetota bacterium
TCTGTATTCACAATGCCACGCTCCTCGCGGGCTACGCCAAGATGGAACGTTGCGCCGTCCTCATCGAGGACGGCAGGCTCGTCGACGTGTTCTCCGCGAAGCGATTCGCGCAGAAGGTATTCACCCCGGACGCCAAGGTCTATGACGCGAACGGCGCCTTCCTCGCGCCAGGCTTCATAGACACCCATATCCACGGTTTCGCCGGATTCGGCACCGAGGACATGTCGGTAGACGCGATAATCGCGATGTCCGAGCACCTCGGGGCCCACGGCGTCACCGCCTTCTGCCCGACGATATACCCCATGGATCTCGACGACATGGAGCGGTCCATAACGGCCTGCGTCGACGCGATGGGCAGGGAGACGGGCGCCCGCGTGATGGGCGTCCATCTCGAGGGGCCGTTCATATCGCTGGCCCGGCTCGGCGTCCAGAACCCCGACTTCGTCCGTCCCGTCGACATGGACGTGATGGCCAGGCTGTGGCGGGCGGGGCGGGGCCATATCTCCAACATGACCGTCGCTCCCGAGCTCAAGGGCATGCGTGAGCTGGCGCTGTATTGCCTCTCCCGCAACATCGTGCTTCAGGCCGGCCATACCGACGCGACCTACGAGAACATGATGGAGGGCATGCAGGCCGGCATACTCCACTCCACGCACTTCTTCAACGCGATGAGCCGCCTCCACCACCGCGACCCGGGCGCTGTCGGGGCCATCCTCATCAACCCGGAGCTCTCCTGCGAGATAATCGCCGACGGCAAGCACGTGCATCCCGACCTGATACGGCTCCTCCTCCGCGACAAGCCCCAGAGCAAGGTCGTGCTCGTCACCGACGCGCTCAAGCCGACCGAGCAGCACCGATGCCCCCTCTACGCCAACCGCGAGGAGGTCGTGCTCGAGGACGGGGTCTTCCATCGGAAGAGCGACGGCGTCATCGCGGGTTCCTGCCTGACGATGATAGGCGGGGTCCGCAACCTGGCGGAATGGGGCGTCTCGATGGAGGCCGCCGTCGAGATGGCGGCGAGCAACCCCGCGCGTATCGTCGGCCTCGGCAAGCGCGGTCTCCTCGTGCCCGGCTACGAGGCGGACCTCGTCGTCTTCGACAAGGAATTCTCGGTGCTCGCTTCGATGGTAGGCGGGCGCTTCATAAAGAACGAGCTAGCATGAGGAGCGGGCCGGGCGAAGGCCGCCTGGTCCTGAGGAGTACACCGTGAGACTGATTATTCGCAAGGACTACGACGCCGTCTCGGAATGGGCGGCTAATTTCGTGGCGCGGCGGATCCTGGCGGCCGCGAAGGCCGGCGAGGCCGGCCGCCGCTTCGTCCTCGGCCTGCCCACGGGCTCGTCGCCGCTTGGCATGTACGAGCGCCTCGTCGCGCTGCACCGCAGGGGCGCCCTGTCATTCAGGGACGTGGTCACCTTCAACATGGACGAGTACGTCGGCATCCCCGAGGACCATCCGCAGAGCTATCACACGTTCATGCGGGAGCGCCTCTTCTCCCATGTCGATATTCCCGCGTCCAGCACCAATATACTCAACGGCAACGCGCCGGACCTGGAGGCCGAGTGCGCCCGGTACGAGGCGGCCATCGTCGCGGCCGGGGGCATAGACCTGTTCGTAGGCGGCGTGGGCGAGGACGGGCACATCGCGTTCAACGAGCCCGGCTCGTCGCTGTCGTCGCGGACTCGGGTCAAGACGCTGACGAGGGATACCAGGACGGTCAACTCCCGCTTCTTCGGCGGAGACCCGGCCGCGGTACCGCCCACCGCGCTAACGGTCGGCGTAGGGACCATCATGGACTCGCGCGAGGTCCTGATCCTGGTGTCCGGGGCGAACAAGGCCCGGGCCCTCCGGCACGCCATCGAGGAGGGCGTCAACCACCTGTGGACCTTCTCCTGCCTCCAGCTGCATCCCAAGGTGGTCGTAGTCTGCGACGAGAAGGCCACGGACGAGCTGAAGGTGGGCACCGCGCGCTACTTCAACGAGATAGAGGCGGCCAACTTCGATAACGGCCTGGCCTGAAGCGGCTCCGGCCGACTGGCCAAGGACCGAGGAGGCGTAAGGGAGTATAGGAGCCGCTGGCGGGGGCTCGCCGCGGAGGCCCGCCGCGGAGGCTTTTAGTATCTTACCCGCTTCCCCTTCCATCCTGGGCGCCCGTCGACTATGATTACGGGATGCGCCCCGCATCGCGGGGGCGCCATCCCGAGACGTTGCGGCGGTGAACCATGAAGATCCTGACCCATACCATTAAGCCCAAGATCCCCGAGGCCCTGGCCCCGCTCGATGAGATGGCCCATAACCTGTGGATATCGTGGAATTTCGACGCGATCATGCTGTTCATCCGCCTCGACTACGACATCTGGGCCCAGTCGAGGCAGAATCCTGCCAAGATGCTGGGTATGGTTCCTCAGGCGCGCTTCGACGCCATGGCCGCCGACGATTCGTTCCTGGCGGCGCTCCGCGAGGTCTACGGCAAGTTCCAGGCCTATAAGGACGGGCAGGCCTGGTACAAGGGCCGGTACGAGGATTCCGTGGCCTACTTCTCCATGGAGTACGGCATGGACTCGTCGCTGCCCATCTACTCGGGCGGCCTGGGCATACTCTCCGGCGACCACATGAAGACGAGCTCCGACCTCGGGCTCCCCCTGGTCGGCGTAGGGCTCCTGTACCGGCAGGGATACTTCATCCAGCAATTGAACGCGGACGGTTACCAGCAGGAGCAGTACCCGGAGAACGACTGGTACAACATGCCGGTTCGCCGCCGCGAGACGGCCAAGGGCGAGCCCGTCAAGATCTCCGTGGAGATGGCGGGCGAGCACATAGTCGCCCAGGTCTGGGAGGTCAAGGTCGGGAGGGCGTCGCTCTACCTGCTGGACACCAATATCGAGGAGAACTCCGCGCAGAACAGGGCGATAACGGCTACGCTCTACGGCGGCGACAAGGAAACGCGCATCAGGCAGGAGATACTGCTTGGCATCGGCGGCATCCGCGCCCTCAAGGCGGTCGGCGTAAATCCGGCCGTCGCCCACATGAACGAGGGCCACGCGGCCTTCCTCGGCCTGGAGCGCATCAGGGAGGTCATGGCCGAGAAGGGCCTGTCGTTCGCCCAGGCGGCCCAGGCGCTGTGGTCGACCAACATCTTCACGACCCACACGCCCGTTCCCGCCGGCAACGAGCGCTTCGGCATCGACCTCATGGACAAGTACTTTCGAGGCTGGATAGGCCAGCTGGGCATCGATTGGAAGACCTTCCTCGGGCTCGGCCGCGAGCGGCCGGGCGACGACGCCGAGCCTTTCTGCATGACCGTGCTGGCGCTCAAGCTCTCGGCCTACGCCAACGGCGTGTCCGAGCTCCACGGCCACGTGTCCCGCGACATGTGGAAGGCCATCTGGCCGGGCCTGCCGACGGACGAGGTGCCGATAGGCTTCGTCACCAACGGCGTCCATCCCCGCACCTGGATCCCGTATACGCTCCTGGACGTGCTCGACCGTTACTTCGGCCCGCGCTTCTCGGAGGACCCGACCAACCTCGAGACCTGGGACCGCATCGACAGGATCAGCGACGACGAGCTGTGGCGCACCCACGAGCGCCGGCGCGAGCGCCTCGTGGCGTTCTCCCGCGACAGGCTCAAGAAGCAGATGCGCCGCATCGGCGTCTCGGAGAAGGGCCTGGTCAGGGCCGACGACGCGCTGTCGCCTTCCGCCCTCACGATCAGCTTCGCCAGGCGCTTCGCGACCTATAAGAGGGGCAACCTGCTCCTGTCCGATCCCGACAGGCTGCTCAGGCTCCTATCGGACAAGGAGAGGCCCATCCAGATCATCTTCGCCGGCAAGGCCCATCCCCACGACATGCCGGGCAAGGAGATAATCAAGGAGCTCGTGCACTTCTCCCGCCGCGACGACGTCGCGGGCCGCATCGTCTTCCTCGAGGACTACGACATGACGATGGCGCGCTACATGACCAGCGGCTCCGACGTCTGGCTCAACACGCCGCGGAGGCCCCTGGAGGCATCCGGGACGAGCGGCATGAAGGCCGGCATGAACGGAGTCCTCAACTGCTCCGTCCTGGACGGCTGGTGGGCGGAAGGCTATACGCCGGAATGCGGCTGGGCCATAGGCAAGGGCGAGGAGTACGCGGATACCGAGCTCCAGGACGAGATAGAGTCCAAGGCCCTCTACGACCTCCTCGAGCGGGAGATCATCCCCACGTTCTACGAGCGAGGGAGGGACGGCCTGCCCCGCGACTGGATCAAGATGATGAAGGCGTCAATACACGACGTAGGCCAGAAATTCTGCTTCCACAGGACCCTGATGGAGTACACGGACCGCTACTATCTCCCGGCCCTCGAGAACGCCAGGGCGCTACGCGCCGACGGCTTCGAGAAGGCGAAGGCGGCGTCCGACTACCTCGAGGTCGCGCGCCGGGAATGGCACGCGGTGGCCGTCGAGGACGTCAGGTCGACGGCCAGGCCGGTCATGGAGCGCGGGGACGCCATACGCGTCGAGGCGCGGGTCAAGCTCGGGGCGCTTAGCCCGGAGCAGGTCCTGGTCGAGCTGTACCACGGCGCCGTCTCCAGCACGGGCGACATCTACGACCCGGCCCGAGTCGAGATGAAGGCGGGCAAGGCTCAGGGCGGCGCCTACGAGTACTCCGTCGACGTGGGCTGCGAGGCGACGGGCAAGCACGGCTATTCGGTGCGCGTACTGCCGCGGCACGAGGGGCTCGTCCATCCGTTCATCCCCGGGCTGGTGCGCTGGGCGTAGCGGACGCCGGGGCGCCGCCCCGGCGTGGAGTCCCTCCCTAGGCTCTCCGCTCGAGGTTCGCCCTCGCGTCGGGAACCTGGGCGAGGAATTCGCCTATCTTGGCGCAGTCCGCGTACTCGGGGCAGGCTCCGCAGTCCTCGGCTCCCCGCGCGACGGCGCAGAGGCGCATGCCGCATTCCCCGCAGTGGCCTATCTTGACCCCGTCGGCCTTGCAGCCGAGGCAGTTGACGCCTTCGGGCCCGAGCGGGAAGCCGAACGCCGCCTTCCACGCGGCCGCGGTCTTGGCCCGTAGCGCCTCGTCGTTATTGACCGTGGCTATGCGCCCGGGGCATTCGGCGCAGTCGAGGCCGCAGTAGGCTATGAGTCGTTCCATGGAGAGCTCCTTGCGATTCGAGATACGCTATTCTAGCTCAGCCACGCTGACAGTTCATGTCAGCTATAGCGAGGGCGGCCTTACGGATATCGTCCCGCAGGCTACGCGGCTCGATGACCGCAAGGCCGGGGCCGAAGCCGAGGATGAACCTGCGCAGCCAGGAGCCGTCCGGATACTGGAACGAGAATATGGCGCCGCCGTCGTCCCGGAGCGATACCGCGGCCTCGGGCAGGGCCTCCGAGACCGCGAGCCGGAGAGAGGGCTCCGCGGAGAGGATCACCCGTATCGTCGTCTCGCCCCATTCAGAGAGGGGATCGGGCGCCGGCATGCGGGCGGCGGGATCGTAGCGCTCCGGCTCCGTCCTGATCGATGACATCCTCGCGAGCTTGAAGAGTCGCCATCCCGAGCGGAGGCGGCAGTACGCGTGCAGGTACCACGCTGCGCCCCATAGCACGAGCGTGAATGGCTCCACGGAACGCCTGGACGGGGAGCCTCCGCCGTCGACGTAGAGGAACGAGGCGACCCGCCTGTCGGCGATAGCTCGCCTGAGCGCTATGACGGCGAGAGGGTCGGGGCCCTGGGCGGCCCAGGGCGATAGAGCGGCGAGCAGGGGCGGAGGTAGCGACGGCCCGCCGCTAGCCGCGTCGCCGCCGGCTCCGGGTCCTAGCGAAGAGAGCTTGCTCAGGGATCGCTCGAGGTTCTTGTCCTTAAGCGCCTCGGATAGCCCCTTGAGGAGCCCGGTCAAGTCGCCTAGCTCGTCCTTCGATAGGAAGCTCCTGTCGATCCTATAGGCGGGGTCTATGGAGTATCCCCCTCCTATCCCGGCTTCCGCCACGATGGGCACGCCGGCGAGGCATAGAGAGTCCATATCCCGATAGATAGTCCGTCGGGAGACCTCGAATCGCCTCGAGAGCGCTTCCGACGTCGTCCGGCCCTCGTTGAGGAGGCAATCGAGCATCGCGAGCAATCGCTCGTTCTTCACATCGAGCCCTAGCGGACGCGGAGGACGAGGCCCTGGGCGAAATCGCCGAAGCCCCGACCGAATATGTTCATGCCGCCCGGCCTCTCGGCTCCGGGATCGACCCCGAGCCGTACCGCGATATACGGAGCCTCCGCCAGGCGAAGGTCCCGGAGCGCCGCGTGCGACGATCCGACGACGCCGTCCGACTCGATCCTCGAGCCTGATTCGGTGACGGTCCAGGTGACGAGCCTGCCGAACTGCGTCTTATGCACGCCCCACCACGCGGGCGTAAGACGGCCCCTGCGGCCGCCGAAATCGCCCGGAGAGCGCCACGTGCCTATCTCGACCCCGTTAATCCATAGGCAGATATCGGAAGTCGCCGAGTTGTCGTAGAAGGGAACCTCCGAGCAGAGCTCCGCGGAGAGGGAGAGGCCGCTAGGGGGCTCGGCGCCGTCGGCTATGTTGGGAAAGTGGTATTCCACGAAACCGGTCGATAGCCAGATAAGCTCGGCCGCGTGGCGCTCGGGGAAGAAGAAGGCGCGCGGGTCGTCCTTCTTGCCGAGGCGAGACTCGGCGGTGCATATCCCGCAGGGAGCGGCGACCTCGGCCTTGACGAAGTGCCCGATAGGCATGTCAATGACGCGGGCGCCCTCTCCTCCCGGCGAGGGGAGGCCCAGCACGAGGCGGCCGTACTTCCTCGATACGATCTTCTGCGTCCCGCGGGCTCCCGGCGCCGGGCGGCATTCCACGAGGCCGGCCTCCTCGAGCCTGCGTACGTTCACGGTGGCGGTCGAGAGGGGTAGGCCGAGCGCCGAGGCTATCTCGTTCATGTTGCGCGAGCCGGACGAGAGCAGCCCGAGCATGCGGAGCCGCACCTCCCCTCCTAGGGCCAGCGCTATCAGCCGTATCCTGGCGGGGTCGCTCGTCTCCAGGCTATCGGTTTCGTCTTTTTCTTCCATCGCCATAGTATAGCGCGCCTGGGAGACCGGGGGTCAAGGAAGCGGACGGAGAAGAGCGCGGCCGTTTTTTAATTGACCGATGCAAGTAATGCTAATAAGATACAATAAAAGTTGAAGTATAAAGCGGAGGGAACCCTTGAATCCATCTGTCGTCACTGTCGCGGGGCTGTCGTCCCCGTGGGGAGAGCGGCTCGATACGTCGCGTCCGCTCCCGGAGTACCCTCGGCCGTCGCTAACGAGGCCGGACTGGCAAAGCCTGAACGGTCCATGGGATTATCGCGTACGGCCCGCGGCGGGAGCTCTAGCGGCCTTCCCCCGGGGGGAATCCGCTCCCGAGCGCTACGATAAGACGATAGTCGTACCGTTCGCGCCCGAATGCGCCCTCTCCGGGGTCGGCGGGGCCGTCCTGCCTGGCGAGACTATGTGGTATAGGCGGACGGTACGCATCCCGGCGGCCTGGGCGGGGCGACGCGTCGCGCTCCGTTTCGAGGCCGTCGACTACGTCGCGGCCGTGTTCTGCGACGGCCGCCTCCTCGGGACGCACCGGGGCGGTTACCTGCCGTTCTCGTTCGAGCTGCCCGAGAGCGATCCCGGGCACGGCGAAGAACGCGAGCTGGTCGTCGCCGTCCGCGATCCGAGCGACTCGGGCCTCCAGCAGCGCGGCAAGCAGGCCTTGAAGCCTGCCGGGATCCTGTATACCGCGACGAGCGGCATCTGGCAGAGCGTCTGGCTCGAGCCCCTGCCCGCCGGCAACGCCGTGCTGGGAGTACGGGCCCGCGCCCGCGACGACCTCTCGGGCGCCGTCGTGGTGGTCGAGGCCGAGAGGCCCGCCGGGCTCGCCGTGACCGTAGCCTTGCCGGGCGGCGGCGCCGTCGTCGTTACCGGGCGGACGGGGGAGCCCCTGGACGTAGCCGTCCCCGAGCCGAGGCCCTGGTCGCCCTCCGATCCCTACCTATACGATATATCCGTCGAGCTGCTCGGGGATTCGGGCGCGGTAGTCGACTCGGCCCGATCGTACTTCGCCCTGCGCACCGTCGCCCTCGGTCCCGTGCCCGGGGCCCGGGCCGGGACCAGGCCCGCGATCCTCCTTAACGGCGAGCCGGTGTTCGTGCACGCGCCCCTCGACCAGGGATACTGGCCGGAGAGCGGCATGACGGCGCCGGCGGACGAGGCCCTGGTCTTCGATATAGAGTCGATGCGGGCCCTAGGCTTCAACGGGCTCCGCAAGCACGTGAAGATCGAGTCGAGGCGCTTCTACTGGCACGCCGACAGGCTCGGCATGCTGGTCATCCAGGACGCCGTGTCGGGCGGCTCAAACCGCGCCTCCGGCGACGCGAAGGTAGCCGCCGCCATGATCCTCGGCGTCCATCTAGGCGATAGCTCCGCCCGGGCGATGCGGCTGGCCGGCAGGGCCGACCCGGTCGACCGCTGCGAGTTCGAGGCCGAGCTCGCCGGCATGGTCGACCTCCTGGGAGTCCATCCGTCCATAATCATGTGGACGGTCTTCAACGAGTCGTGGGGCCAGTTCGAGTCCGAGCGCGTCTGCGCGGCCCTGCGGGCCCGCGACCCGACCCGGCTCGTCGACGCGGTCTCGGGCTGGCACGACCAGGCCGGCGGCGATTTCCGTAGCCGCCACACCTATATCGTCGGGTTAAGGAAGCCTCCCCGTGGCGATCGCCGCCCGTATTTCGTCTCCGAGTACGGGGGCTATAACCTCGCGGTACCCGGCCACATGTGGGACGAGGAGCGCCGCTTCGGCTACCGCTTCTATCGGGACCGCGCCTCGCTGGACGCGGCCTACGCAAGCCTGATTCGAGACCAGCTTAAACCGCTCGTGCGCCGAGGCCTGCGGGCGGCCGTCTATACGCAGGTCTCGGACGTCGAGATTGAGAGCAACGGTTTCTATACCTACGACAGGAAGGCGCTCAAGATGGACGCGGGGACGGTACGGGCGCTAAACGCCGAGCTGTACGCGGAGTTCTCCAGGATAGGCGGAGCCGAATGAGGCGGGCACGCGAGACTAATCCGATGAACCCCGCGAACCCCGCGAGGCCGACGGCGCTCGGAGCCCGCAACTGGGCCGTGCTCGGCCTCCTCGGGCTTTCCGGGCAGGTGGCCTGGAACGTGGAGAATAACTGGTTCAACGTCTTCGTCTACGACGAGGTAACGCCCGACCCGGGGCCCATCGCGATCATGGTGGCCGTCAGCGCCATAGTCGCCACGCTGACCGCCCTCGTCATGGGCGCCGCCAGCGACCGCGTAGGCAAGCGGAGGCCGTTCATCGCGGCCGGGTACGTCCTCTGGTCGGCGAGCATGATAGCCTATCCGATGGCGGCCTGGGCCCCGAGCGCGGCCGCCGCCGTGTTCCTCGTTATAGCCCTCGACGCCGTCATGACGTTCTTCGGTGCCACGGCCAACGACGCGGCGTTCAACGCCTGGGCTACCGATATCACCGTCCCGGGCAACCGCGGCCGCGTGGAGGCGCTCCTCAACGTGATGCCCGTCGTCGCCGTGGTCGTCGGCATGGGCGCCTCGGGCTTCCTCATCGACCGCTTTGGGTACGTGCCGTTCTTCTTCGCGCTCGGGGGGCTCGTGCTGGCTACGGGCCTCGCCGGCAGCGCCTTGCTGCGAGAGAGCCCCTCGCTGAGGCCGGCCGAGGCCGGGCCCGGGTTCTGGCGCTCGCTCGTCGCCATCGTGTCGCCGGCGGAGATACGTTCGAGGAAGGAGCTGTACGTCGTCTTCATCGCGATGGCCGTCTTCAGCATAGGCGTCCAGATAAGCAATCCCTACGAGATCATCTACCTGAACGCGTACGTAGGCATCTCCAAGTCGATGACCGGAATGATCACGGCGATGGTCGGGCCGGTCCTGGTCCTGTTCGCCTTGCCGATAGGCCGCCTGACCGACAAGGGCAAGGGCTTCCCCGTGGCCTTCGGCGGGTTCATCGTCTCGGCACTCGGGCAGTTCCTATTCTCGACGACGTCCAGCGTCGCGCTCCTGACTCTCTTCGCGGTCCTCAAGAGCGTCGGCTTCCTCATGTTCATAGTGCTCGGGGCCTGGCACCGCGACCTGGTCCCGGAAGGCTCGCGCGGCGCCTATCAGGGCGTGAGGCTCTTCTTCGCGGTGCTCGTCCCGATGGTCATAGGCCCGGCCGTCGGCTCGGCGATAATCAAGGCCCTCGGTTCCCCAATCACGTCGAACGGCCAGGCCGGCTTCGTGCCGCCGCCCGCTATCTATTGGGTCTCGGCCGCCGTGATACTCGCTAGCGTCGCGCCGGTATGGGCCCTCTATCGCCTGCGCAAGGGAAAGGCCCTCTAGCAATACGAAGCGTAGTAGGACGAGCCGCGGGTTATCGGGCTCGTAGCGCGAGCGCGACGCCGGCCGCGATAAGCGGGGAGGCGATCGCCAGAGAGATGGCTACGGCCGCGCCTAGATAGGCGCGGTCGATCGCTCCGGGGCGCGCGGGAACGAGGGCGAGTCTCCTCGTGGCCGGACCGTCCGTGGCCAGGAACGCCGCGGCAGCTCCCGAGCGGGCGACGACGGCGATGGCCGTCGCCGCGAGCGGGATCGCGGGATCAGCGCCTTGCGCTAGAGATATCGCGGCCAGCGCGAGGGCGGCCGCGGCGTCCGGGGCCAGGCGGCGCTCCGCGTCGACCGCGGCGACCAGCGACGAGACGAGCCCCGGGCGCTCGCGCCTCGCCTTCGATAGGTAAAGGAACCCGGCCCGCCCCGAGCCTCCGCGCCCGGCGGCGTCCTCCGCCAGGGCCGCCGCCGCCGCGAAGGCTATGCAGCACGCGACCAGGGCGAGCGACAGCGCCGGCCGCTCGAGCGGGATCGAGACCCGGCCCGCCGACAGCGCCGGGATGGTCGTCGACCCGAACAGCGTGAGCGCTCCCCTGCCGTCCGTTATCGTCGGCCTCGGGTTCGCGGCGGCGAGGCTTGCCAGGACCGCGGCGAGCGCGACCGAGCGCGCGTGGCCTCCGCGTTTCTTCCTCCCGGGAACTAGGAGGCTCCCCGCGGCTCCGAGGAGCGAGCGCAAGCCTAGCGAAACGGCGGCGAGGACGATCGGGTACCAGAGCGCCGCCGTTATGTAATCTGAGAGCGAGAAGGCCGCTATGGGGAGGGCCGCGATGGCCGGCAACAGGGAGGCCAGGGCTATGATAGGCAAGGCCGCGGATACCGGCCCTAGGGCGGCCAGGGCTATCCTCGTCTGCATAGGTACGGGAAGGAGCGCCAGCCTGCGCTTGGAGTCGGCGCGGCCGCGGGAAAGTAGGAGCCCGGCCGCTAGCGGGACGCAGGCCGCGACGATAGACAGCTCGGCGGAACCGTAGGCGTCCTCCAGCGTCATGATGCGGCGTAGCGACGCGTAGTAGACGTAGGCGTTAGCCGCCGTCCTGAGCGCGGCGAACCCGACGAGATAGGCCGATAGGCCGAGCAACGCGCCTGTCGGCTTATCGCGGCTCCTACGAGCGTCGTCGGCGGCGCGTAGTTCCGCGAGCGCGCGGCTTAGTCGAGCCACGGAAGGGCTCCGCCCGGCCCCGGTTCCATGGCCTCGAGGCGAGTCAGGCGGTCTATTGGCCCCTGTTCGGCGGTCCCGCTGCGGACTAATAAGTAGCTATCGGCGACGCTCCTCGTTATGCCATCGTCGTGGCACGAGAACGCCACCGCCCGGCCCTTGGCCGCTAGGAGCCGGAGGATGTCCGATAGCGAGGCCGCCCGTTCCGCGTCTAGTCCGGAGTACGGCTCGTCCATGAGCAGTATCCGGGGCTCTCCCAGGAGCGCGAGCGCGCACGCGAGACGCTTCCTGTTGCCGCGCGAGGCCTCGTCGGCGCTCCTCGTCGTCGCGACGGCGTCAGCTAGCCCGAAGAGCTCGACGAGGCGGTCCGCTCGTTCTTCCACGACGCGGGAAGGTAGGCCCGCGAGGTTGCCGCAGAGCCTGAAGTGCCCTCGTATCGATAGTCCCTCTATGAGCGCGTCGTCGTCGGGAACCGCGCCCACGAGTCGCTTCCAGCGCTCCGAGGCCGTGTCCACGGTTTCGCCTTCCCATGCGAGGCTACCCTCGTCCTGGCGCGCCTCGCCCCATAGTATCCTGAGGAGGGTGGACTTGCCCGACCCATTAGGGCCGACTATCGCGGTGACTTCTCCCGGCGCTATGGTCGCGGAGAGGCCGTCCAGGGCGGGGCGGCCGCCGAAGCGCTTAACGATGCCGCGTATCTCGAGCATGGTCCCGAGTGTGGCGCCGGTCCCGCGGTGTGGTCAAGCGCCGGAAAGGGCGCCCGGCCGGCTCGGGCGATTCGTCGGCTCCGCCGGTTGATTCCTACGCCGACGAGAGCCGCTCCAGGAACGATCCGAGGCTCGAGACGACGAAGCCTCCGGAGAGCTGACGCTCCTCGCCGTCCGGCACGACGATAAAGCGCTCGGCGCCGGCGAACGAGGGCGTTCTGGCCGCGTACGAGATAGAGCGCTCTACCGAGGAGGGCCGGTACCGCCTCGCGACGGCGGTCACGACCGGCCTTCCGTCCCGTTCGACGACGATGTCGAGGGCCGCGCCGTCCGCGCTCGAGTAGCGGGAAATAGCCGCGCCCTCGGGCAGGGCAGCCATCGCCTGGGCGACGACGAAGCCCGTCCACGAGGCTGCGGCCTCGCGCGGCCTCATCGCCAGCTCGTCGGCCGACCGAACGCCGATGAGCGCGTGGTAGAGGCCCGAGTCGCGAAGGTAGAGGGCCGGCGACCTGGCGATACGACGGACGCCGGGCCGAGACGCCGGGCCGTTCTCCGCGCCGTACGCGGGCAGCGATAGAAGTACGCCAGCGCGTTCGAGGTATTCGGCGGCCCTGACTATCGTCGGCCTCGAGACGCCGAGGAGACGGGCGGCGCCGTTCTCGTTGAAGGCCTCTCCGTCATGCCGCGCCGCTTCCTCGAGGAGGCCCGCGAAAAACGCGGTAGTATCGGCCCTGCCTCTAGGCGCCCCGGCGGCGCAGGCGATATCCGCGGCATAGCCTTCGAGCCACGAGAGGGCCGCCTCGTCGCTCGAGGCGCAGTATGCCTCGGGGTACCCGCCGCGTAGCCACAGGCGGCGCACAGACGCCCTTCCCGCCTCGAACAGCCTGAACGGGCCCGCCTCGAGCGCCGGCGCATCGGTTCGCGATGGGGCGAGCGGCGACGCGGGCCTCGAGGCGCGCGGAGGCCGGAAGGGCCCTCCTACCAAGACGAAGCGGGGGCGGCGCGCGTCGCCCTGGCCTCCGATTGCGCCGCCGTCGGCCCATGCGGCGAGCGTTGAATAATCCCTCTCGCTCGCGTTGTCGAGTATGACCGGGCGCGCGGCGGACACGTCGTTTGGCGCGGCGAGGAGCGCGCGTCCTTCCCTGAGCCGGGCGTCGGCGAGTATCGCGCCGGACGGCGTGCTGGCGGCGAGCTGCCTGGCTATCGTCGACTTGCCGCAACGCGGCGGTCCCTCCACGAGGACGATAGGATTATCCGATAGGAGGCCGCTGATCGTTCTAATGATAGCCCTGTGAATTATAGCCACTATTCGAAAGTATATAGTTTAAAAAGCGGTTATAAAAGTAGTAATACGCATTATTCCTGTTTGAAGCCGCGTCTCGGCGATCTATACTACAGGGGAA
>JAHIWG010000055.1 GCA_018816345.1 Spirochaetota bacterium
CCTAAGCCTCAAGGCATCGGCCGAATACGCGCCCAGGGCGCCCTATGTCTGCGAGGACGCGATAAGCTACGAGGTAGCCATCAGCACGGACAAGGCCTACATCTACGTCAAGCCTGCCGGCGCGGCGTCGGCTTCCAGGATCGTCGCCCTGACGCTCTTCAACGTAAAGTCCATCGAGAAGGAGTACGGATGGGATCTCGCCGATAACGCGAAGCACCTCCTCGTCCTTGGGCCGGCGGATATGAAGGCCGACACCTGGACCAAGATCCCTACCTCTTATTGCCGCAAGCTTACTTCCACGGACTATTGGACAAGCTCTAGTACTACCGCGGCGACTATAAGGACTACCTGGTCGTTCCACGCATGGGCCTCTAAGGCCGAGAGCAAGTCATGGGGCACTTCGTTCGTGTCGTATATCTACGGCGGGACCTTCTCAGCTGGCGAGCCGCCTGTAGCCGAGCCGGTTTTCGACCCGCTCGCCTCGAGCTTCAGGGGGTTGGGGGAGAGCGAGTATTCTCCAATGCTCAAGGACCTGTTGAACACCCGTCCCGGAGAATCGCTCTAGGACGAGGCCGGCCGCACGGCCGCCGAGGTGCTCCCGCACCGGGCTAGGCGGTAATACGCGGCCGCCTCGCGGCCCGCGCCGCGCGGTTCAGCCGCTGGCGGTCGGCACGCGCATATCGCGGCCGCCGCGAGTACTAACAAGACGGCCATGTCGCGACGGTCGCCCGGGCGGCACGGCGCGTCGGAGGTCGGTATCGCCGCGTCGGAGCCGATGGTTTTCTGCTCGAGCTGAATAGTACACTACATTTCTTGACTCTATAACAATTGTTATATAACATATGTTATAGAAGGTATCATGACGACTCGAAATAGTATCACTAGCGAAACGATCGTGGCGGCGGCCCTCGACCTGATTCGGGAGGGCGGGTGGGCGGCGGTCTCTGCGCGCGGCATCGCCTCTCGCCTTGGAGCCTCGACAATGCCTATATACACGGGCATAGGCTCTATGAACGAGCTGAAGACGGCCGCCTTCGTCCGCGCCTCCTCCCTGCTCGAAGCCTCCCAGCATAAGCGCCGCACCGACAACGAGGCCCTCGATCTGGCCATAGGCTACGTCGTCTTCGCCCGGGAAGAGCCCGGGCTCTTCCAGTTCATCTTCTCCTGCCACGAGGATATGGCTCCCGACGTGCTCCGGGCCGCAAGCGAGGAGGACGCGCCGGGTAGCATAGCCGGGATTCCGGACGTGACGAGCGCGCTCGGCTCGATACCCTCGCTCGAGGGCCGCGGAGATTTCATCATGCATACCTGGATATTCACGCACGGCCTGGCCGGGCTCGTAGCGAGCGGTGCCCTGAAGATCGACGAAAAAGAAATTACCCGCCGCCTCGAAGAGGCGGGGGCGGCATTCTATCTCTACGAGCTAGGCAAGGAGAAGGAACAATGACGGACCATGTCGTCAACGTACGCGGCTTTACGAAGCGCTACGGTAATGCGATCGCGGTGGATCGCATGGATTTCAGCATGGGGAGAGGCGAGATATTCGCTCTCCTCGGGCCTAACGGGGCCGGTAAGACCAGTACTCTCGAATGCATCGAGGGCCTGCGTCGCGCAGACTCCGGTAACATCTCGGTACTCGGGCTCGACCCGGTCCGCGATTCGCGCCGTCTCATGCGCCGCGTCGGCGTTCAGCTCCAGGCCCAGGGCCTGCCGGGCGCGATGACGGTGCGCGAGGCGCTCGGTTTCTTCGCCCGCTATCGCGGCATAGCGCCAAACTACTCCGCGGCGGAGCGCCTCGGGCTCGGGGGGCGGATGGGCGTCCAGGCCAGCTCGCTGTCGACGGGGCAGCAGCGGAGACTGGCCCTGGCCCTCGCCATCCAGCACGATCCCGAGCTCGTCATCCTCGACGAGCCGACAGCGGGGCTCGACGTCGAGACGAGAGACGAGCTCCACGCCATCGTGGCCGAGCTGCGCGCCGGCGGGACGTCGATACTGCTGGCGACCCACGATATGGCCGAGGCCGAGAAGCTGGCCGATCGCGCGCTAGTCGTGGTCGAGGGCCGCAAGGCGGCCGAGGGTAGCCCCCGGGAGCTCACCTCGCAGGGCGAGGGCAGGACGCGCATATCGATATCGACCGCGAGAGGCGGCCTGCTACGCGTCGAGCCCGACTTCCCGCATTCGGAGCGGTTGCCCTCCGAGGAGGGTTATTGCCGATATCGCTCGAGCAAGCCCGCTGCCACGCTGTCGGCCCTGCTCGCATGGCTACAGGATTCAGGCGACGATATCGTCGACCTGCGCGTCGAGCGTCCCAGCCTCGAGGAGCGTTTCCTCGAGATAGTGAGGAGGAAGGCGTCATGAACACGTTAGCCCATCACGTATTATACGAATTCAAGGCGGGCCTGAGGGACAAGAGCCAGCTCTTGATGAACTACCTATTCCCGCTCCTGTTCTTCACGCTCGTCGGAGCGATCATGACGAGGCTGGACCCGAGCTTCAAGGACAGGGTCATTCCGGCCATGGCGATTTTCTCGGTCATGTGCTCGTACCTCCTGTCCATGCCCGCGGGCCTCGTGACGGCGCGGGAGTCGGGCGTGCTCCGCAGCTATCGCATCAGCGGCGTTCCCTCCTGGTCGACGCTCGCGGCCCCGGTCGTCGCCAGTATCGGGCATATGGCCCTGGTGACCCTGATAGTCGCCGGCGTTTCAGTGGCGGCCCTGGGTTCGGCCGTGCCCGCGAGTGTCGCGCTCTTCGTCCTCGTGTGGCTAGCCATGACCGCGGCGTACGCCGGCCTCGGCGCCCTCATCGCCGTCGTCTCGCCGTCGAGCCGGGCCGTCAACCTCATCGCCCAGGTCGTCTATATACCGTCGATAATGCTGGGCGGGCTGATGATGCCATCCGGGGTCCTTCCCCCGGCCCTCGAGGCCGTCGCCTCGCTACTGCCCGCGAAGCATGCGATGAACGCCTTCGCGGGCGGGGAGGGAGCCGCTATCTCGCTCGCCGCGCTAGTCGCGGGCGCCATCGTCTCGTTCGCCTTGGCCTCTTGGCTCTTCGAATGGGACGGAACGAATTCGAGGGCGTGGCCCCTGAGGCTCCTGGCGCTGCTGGCGCTGGCGCCTTACGCCGTCGCCATGTTTTTTTAAGCTGCACGAAGCGCCTACGGGCCACCTCCGGAAGAGGACCTGGCCCGAGGCCGCCCCGGCCGCTCGCGCCTCGGGGCCTACGCGCGCGTAGCTCGCCGCAGAAACATACGACGCGCTTTCCCGGGCTCCGGGCCGCCGTGGTATACTGGCGCCCGCTATACCGCAAGAACCCAAGGAGACGCCATGATAGACCCCCGCCTCGAGAAGCTCGCCAAGATACTCGTCGACTACTCCGTCGCCGTGAAGCCGGGCGACAACGTGCTCGTCCAGGACACCGGCCTGGAGCCGGGCTTCGACAAGGCCCTCGTAAAGGCCATCCACGCGGCCGGAGGCCGGGCCTTCGTATCGCTGCGCGACAAGACGCTCGACCGGGCCCTCCTAAAGGACGCTCCCGCCGAGCAGGTGGAGCTCCAGGCTAAATTCGAGCAGGAGAGGATGAAGGAGATGGACTGCTTCATAGGCTTCAACGCCTGGCGCAACCTCTCCTCGTGGTCGGACCTCTCGGGCCGCGAGCTGGACCTCTATAACAAGAATATCTGGAAGAAGGTGCACATCGAGACGCGCCTCCCGGGGACGCGCTGGGTGGTGCTCCGCTTCCCCAGCCCAGCCATGGCCCAGATGGCCGCGATGAGCGAGGAGGCCTTCGAGGACTTCTTCTTCGACGTGTGCACGATGGACTACGCGCGCATGTCCAAGGCCATGGACCCGCTGGTTGAGTACCTCGCCAAGACCGACAAGGTGCGCATCGTCGGCCCGGGCACCGACCTGTCGTTCTCGATAAAGGGCCTGCCGCCGGTCAAGTGCGACGGCACCATGAACATACCCGACGGCGAGGTCTACACCGCCCCGGTCCGCGACTCTGTCAACGGCGTCATCAGCTACAATACGCCGAGCGAGCACGAGGGCTTCACCTACGAGGGCATACGATTCGAGTTCGAGGGCGGCAAGATAGTCAAGGCGACGAGCAACGATACCGACCGCATCAACCGGGTCCTCGACACCGACGAAGGCGCCCGCTACGTGGGCGAATTCGCGTTCGGCGTCAACCCGTACATAACCCGCGCCATGAAGGAGACCCTGTTCGACGAGAAGATCTCGGGCTCCATACACTTCACTCCGGGCAACAGCTACGACGACTGCTTCAACGGCAACCGCTCCGCGGTCCACTGGGACCTCGTCCTCATCCAGACGCCCGAGTTCGGCGGCGGCGAGATATACCTGGACGGCCGCCTCGTGCGCAAGGACGGCCTCTTCGTGGTGCCGGAGCTCGAGGGGCTCAACCCTGAGAACCTGATGTAGGAGGGCCCGGCGCGCGGCAGGTCCGCGCGCCGGGGCGGCCGCTTACCATACCGAGCGGTGGGTCTCGCAGAAGCCGGGAAGGGACTCGAACGCGGTCTCGTTCCCTGCTCTATCCCGCAGGCGGCCGGAGAAGGTCCCGACGAACTGCCTGAAGACGTACTTGGTCAGCGGCATCAGGTTGACCCGGTCGGCGCGCTCCCCGTACGGGCGGAATCGCAGGTCGACGAGGCCGTCCTCGTCGAAGACGCGCCATTCCGAGTACGGGTCGGCGGGGTCGAAGTCGTAGATGACCCTCGGGACCCTCGTGCGCTTGCCGCCCGCCCAGAAGGCGTTCTCCGGGTAGTAGGTCTCGTTGACGAAGGCCGCGAAGTTGGCCCCGACCGTCTCGCCTCCCGGCAGGATGCCCGCGATGCTCGTCCAGTACCAGTTGGTCTCGCGCCTGAGGTAGCCGCCGGTCCAGTCGTAGGCCGCGGCGGTCTTGCCCGCCTCGGTCGGCACGGGCCTCCCGTCGCGCCTGAGCTCGAATCGCGTCGGGACCAGCGGCGCGTACTTCTCGGTGAAGGTCCACCTCGTCGGGAAGGACGGGTTGAGCACGCGGAGGGGGCCGTCTGGGCCGATCCCGTAGGGGAAGGTGCCGGAGAACGCGAGCTTGCCCTCGAAATCGCAGTCCACGGCGAGGGTCCGGGCGGCCTGGTCCTTGACGATATCGACTCGGCACTTGGGCGCGGAGACGGAGATGCGGTGGTTGTCCGGGTCGTCGGGGAACGCTATCGCCTTCGTGGATTTCGGCAGCTTGACGTCGAGCGAGTAGGCGAGGCCGTCAGCGCGGTGGTACAGGTAGGCGAAGACGTCGTAGAGGAAGCCGAGGTCGACGACGGCGAAGCCGATGGCGTAGTCGCCCGAGTTAATGCCCATGAAGTTGAACTTGTGGTAGGCCAGCTTCTTGCGGAGCCCCGTGACCTCCCTGTCGAAGAAGTCGAGGAGCTTGAAATCCGAGACGTTCCATTCGACGGGCTCGTCGATGCACCCGTAATTGACCCGATTGCCTTCTCCGATGATTTTTCGCATCGCGCTCTCCTTATAATGGTACGCCCGAGGGGCCGAGGCCTCCCGGGCGAAGTATCGCCTACTTGGGCATCGTTATCATGCCGTCCCAGCTGTTCCTCACTTCCGCGTCCCTGGCCTCCTCGGCGGAGAACCAATGGGTCGTGACGCTCTTGAGCTCGGTGAAGAAGCGGACCCCGTCCGCGCCCATCGCGTGCAGGTCGCCGAAGAACGAGTTCTTGTGGCCGGTGAAGCCGAATATGCCGAGCGGCACCGGGATGCCTACGTTGACGCCGACCATGCCGCCGTGCGTGCGCCTGGCGAACTCCCTGGCGTAGTAGCCGCTCTGGGTATAGATGACCGAGCCGTTGGCGAACTCGTTGGCGTTCATGACCGCCAGGCCCTCCTCGAAGTCCTTGACGCGCTTGACGCAGGCGACCGGGCCGAATATCTCCTGGTCCCCGACGCTCATGCCGGGCGCGACCCGGTCGAAGAGGGTCGCGCCGAGGTAGAAGCCGCCCTCGTGGCCGGGGACCGTCTTCCCGCGGCCGTCCAGGACGAGCTCCGCGCCCTCGGCGATTCCCTTCTCGATCCATGATACCACGTAGTCGCGATGACCGGCGGTGACGAGCGGGCCGAGCCTGCTCGACTTGTCGTAGGCGGGGCCCATCGCGAGCTCGCCCATCTTCCGGGCCAGGAGCTCGACGAGCCTGTCGGCTATGCTCTCCTCGGCGACGACGACCGGCAGGGCCATGCAGCGCTCGCCCGCGCAGCCGCAGGCCGAGTTGACGATGCCCGCGGCCGTGCGCTCGAGGGCGGCGTCGGCGAGCACGAGCGCGTGGTTCTTCGCCTCGGTGAGGCACTGGACCCTCTTGCCGTGCCTCGCCGCGGTCTCGTAGACGTGGCGGCCGACGCTCGTGGAACCGACGAACGTCACGCCGGCGATGTCCGGATGGCGGAGCAGAATCTCGGCCTCGTTGCGCGAGCACGTCACGAGGTTGAGGACGCCGGGGGGCAGGCCGGCCTCGGTCCACAGCTCCATGATGCGCATCGACGTCTGGGGCGTGTAGCTCGCGGCCTTGAGGACCATGGTGTTGCCCGTGGCCACGCAGAGGGGCGCCATCCAGCCCATCGGGATCATCGCCGGGAAATTCCACGGGACGATGCCGGCGAACACGCCCAGGCTCTCCCGGTACTGGACCGTGTCGTAGCCGGTCGAGCATTCCATCAGCGCGGGGCCCTTCATGAGCTCCGGGGCCCCGCACGCGAACTCGACGACCTCGATGGCCTTGAGCACGTCGCCCATCGCCTCGCCCCAGACCTTGCCGTGCTCCTTGGCCGTGAGCATCGTCAGCTCGTCCAGGTGGGCGTCCATGAGGGCCTTGAGGCGGAACAGGACCTGTACGCGGTTCGCGACCGGGGTCGCCGACCATGCCGGGAACGCCGCCTTGGCGGAGGCGACGGCCGACTCGACCTCGGCCGCCGTGCACGTGGGCGCCCGGGCTATGACCTCTCCCGTGGAGGGGTCGTGGCAATCCATGTAGCGATCCGTCGCCGAGGTCCTTCTCTCCCCGTCTACGTAGTATCCAAGGGTTATCGCCTGTCCGTTCATTTCTTCTCTCTCCTCGTTGATGGGTATCGTAATTCGAAGCTATAGCTTGAAAATGTCTCGGATGCGCAGGGACTGGGCGACCTCGCCGTCTATCCTGAGCTTGCCGTGCAGGTAGGCCGTCTCTATATGCGCCTTCCCCGACAGGATGGAGGCCCATAGCGCCTTGCTCGTGCGCAGGACGAGGAGGGGCGATTCGGGGAGCCGTCCCTCCTCTACGATGGCGCCTGTCGGCGTTATGCTTATGCGGTAGGCCTCCGGGGCCGGGCCGTCGCGGTCGAGCGACACGCCTATCTCGGCGTCGAGCCCCACGGCGGCCGCGGCGTTGAAGCGGCCCGCGAGGGCCCTCGTCAGCTCGGCCGAGCGAGCGGCCAGCGCGCCCGTGCCCGCGCCCGACGGCTCGGAGTCGGCTAGGAGCCTATAGCGCTCGTCCTTGGCCGCGCGCTCCGCCCTGGCCCGGCCGGCGGCGTAGAGCCTCGGGAAGGCCGCGTCCAGCTCGTCTATCCAGACGGTCCTCCCCGACCTGTCGGACTTGGCCACCGCCAGGTCCATGGCCAGGATATGCCTCGCCTCGGCTCCCGAGAGCCGCGGTTCCTCCCGGCCCAGGATGGCGGCTATGAAGTTCTTGGTCGAGCCTACGAAGCCGGCGGCCCAGTCGGACTCCGCCTCGTAGTGCTTCCACGCGCCGCCGGAGTAGACGCCGACGACGGGGCCCTCCTTGACGCGGGCCGTGCAGCGGTTCACGACGAGGATGCCGGAGGAGCCCGAGACGTCGAACCACTCGTCGTTGCCGTAGTAGGGCGAAGGCACCTCGAGCTCCTTGCCGTACTGGAACTCGCACTGGCCGTAGCGCTTTTCCCCCCGGTGCTTCCACTGGACGACGGCGGGGGAGTCGACGATGCCGTTTATCTGGTCCACCCAGGCGCTCACCCGGTCGAATTCGCCCAGGAGCAGCCAGGCCGCGGACCACATATGGTGGCCGTGGTCGAAGGTGTTCAGGCCCCTGCCCGCGGCGTACTCCTTGAGCCTCCAGGCCCAGGTAGAGTCGGGTATGGCCCAGCCGCCCGATCCCCCGGACATCATCTTGATGCGGGCGGTCATGGGCTCGCCTATCGCGCCGTCGTCGAGCAGCTTCTTGGCGAGGAGCAGGGGCGGGTAGAAGGCGTAGTTCTCGGACACCTTGAATATCCTGCCCGCCCGGGCCGCGGCCGCTATCATGCGGTCGGCGCTCGCGAGGCTCGTCGTCATCGGCTTCTGCACCGAGACGTGCTTGCCGGCCCTCAGGGCCGCGACGACCATCTCCTCGTGGAGGAGCTGGGGGGTCAGGATCTCCACCGCGTCGACGGCCGGATCCGCGAGCAGGTCCTCGAAGCTCGAGTAGGTCTTCCCGACGCCCCATTCGGCCGCGCGACGCTCTATCGTCGCCTTGTCGGGATCGCAGAGCGCGTAGAGCTCGGCGTCCGGGTCGTCCGCGTACCCGAGCCTATGGAGATCGGATATCCGGCCGCAGCCGGCGAAGGCTATCTTCAACTTTGCCATGGGGTCCTCCGTTTCCCTATAACCCTAGCCGGGTCTTCTCGAGCTGTACCCGCTCGCACCAGGCGCCGACGTTCCAATCCCCGTACGCGCCGAGGCCGCCTTCCTCGTCCGGGCCCGAGTAGACCGGCACGTGGACGAGGGCCGGGCCGTCGAAGGCCCGAGCCGATTCGAGGGCCGCCCTGAGGCCGGCCCTGTCGAAGCCGGCGAAGAAGGCCCCGACGCCGGCTACGGAACGCGCCATCGCGACGTAGTCGACCGCGACCCCGTCGCAGGTCTTGAACTCGACCCCGTACTGGGCGCGCTGGAGGCTCGCGATGGCGGCCATGCGGCGGTTGTCGAACAAGACTATCATGCCGCGAAGGCCGTAGCGCGCGGCGTCGATGAGGACCTGCGGGTTCATCATGAACGATCCGTCGCCCGTGAACGCGATAGGGTACTCGGGGCGGTCGGCGAAGGCCGACGAGAGGATGCCGCAGGCCGCGAAGCCCATGTACGAGGCTCCCGTGTCGGTGAAGGTACGGCCGGGCGCGTCGTCCTCGACGAGCTGGAAGCCGTTGGCCTGCACGTCCCCGGCGTCGAAGTACTTGACCGCCCGTATCGCGCGCGCGAAGGCCACGGTCTCGGCGACCGCGGCGACCTGGGTCAGGGCGGGCCTGCCGAAGGTCGGGTCGGCCCGGGGCGGCTCCGAGGCGCGGCCGCGGACGAGGTCGTCCCATCGGGCGCGCCAGGCGGCGCATTCCGCCGACCAGGCCGAGGGGGCCGCGCCCTTGGAGAGCCCGGCGGCGCGCATGCGCGCGACGAGGCGCTCGAGCGTCGCGCCGGCGTCGCCTACCAGGGGGAGCGTCCTCGTATAGTGCGTCGCGTCCGCGGGGTCGGCGTTGATGGCGACGAACCGCTTGGCGTTCTTCCACGCCGTGCCCGACGAGTCCCATTGGCAGACGGCGCGCGCTCCTATGGTCACGACGAGGTCCGCGGCGGCCATCGCGGCGTTGCCCGATATCGATCCCTTCGATCCGCCCACCGTCATGTTCCGCGGGTGCGGCCCGGGCAGGAGCCCGGGAATCGAGGGGCCGTGGACGTACGCCGCGTCGGCGCGCTCGAGGAATTCGGCGAGCAGCCCGGGGTCGAGGCCGCGCGCGCCGTTGCCGGTCTTTACGGCGACGCGGTCGGCCGCCGCGATGAGGGCGACGGCCTCGTCCAAGGCCTCGTCGAAGGCCGGCGCTGAGACTGCTATGGAAGGGGCCGCGGGCAGGGAGTCCAGGTTGAAGCCCTCCATGACGCGGGATTGCTCGTTCATGGGCAGGAAAAGGTAGAACGGCGATGGCTTGACCTTGGAGAAGACGGCGGAGGCGCCGCGCTTGAGCGCCGAGCCGAGCGCCTCGGCCGTGTGCAGGCTATAGGCCGGGCCCATGGCCGAGGCGAGCTTGAGGAAGGAGGCCTGGGCCGGGGCCGGTATCTGCTGCATGTTGTAGCCCTCGTCGCGCGTCGTCTCGTCGCCGAAGAGGTAGTATAGGCCGAGGCCGTCAGATAGCGGCGCGAGAGAAGCCGAGAGGGCCTGCAGGGCGCCGGGCCCGATGGAGGTGAAGACGGCGGCGGTCTCCCCGTACTGCCACCTGAGGGCGGCGGCCGCGTGCGACGCCTCTATCTCGCTCCTGACGTCGAAGACCTTGACGACGCCCTCGTCGGCATAGGGCCTGAGCGCCTCCCCGAGGTCGGTGCTGCCGTGGCCGAAGACGCCCACGTACTTGCGGACGCCCTGGCGCAGGAGTCCGAGCACTATCCCCTCGCTGAGGGATAGGTCGAGGGTCCGGGGCAGGGTTCCCGCCGCGACGGCCTCCTCGAGGCCTCCCGCGGCGCGTATCGCCTTGGCTCGGCCGAGCCTCTCCTCGTACAGGCTCATCGCGGCAGCCTCGCCTCGAGGGCGCGGCGGAGGTCGGCGTCGCCGACGCCGTCGGCGTCTACCAGCCGCGCTATGCCGGGGTAGGACAGGGCGGGGCCGACGACCTCGTCGGGCAGGGCCTCCATGATCCCGGGGAAGGGCAGGTGGGTAGCCGCCGATACCCGCGACAGGAGCTCCCGCGAGGCTCGCTGGGGCTCGGCCCTGTGGGGCGGGTAGCCCGATCCGCGCTCTCCGGAGAACAGCTGGTCGAATAGCAGGGACAGGTTGACGTCGCCCGCCCAGCCGTAGCCCTGGTTCAAGGCGAGGCTCACGCAGTTGCCGCCGTTTATCCTGGAGAACAGCCAGGCGTCGAGCGGGGACAGGAGGTGGCCGCAGACGACGCCGGGGTATTGGAGGACGGCGTTCAGGTAGCCCTGGCCCGTCCCGCATCCGCCTACGACGTAATCCACCCTGCCAAGCTCGAGCAGCAGGGCCGAGAGGAACGACGTGTGCATGTACGATAGCTCCGGCGTCGCGCCCGGCTCCTTCATGCCGCAGTTGACGAGCTCGTGGCCCCGGCCTTCTAGCGCCCGCACTATATCGGCGTTCCTCGCCGCGGCGCTCGTCTCGTTAATTATCGCTATACGCATGGTTCCCTCCCTTATTGCTTCTCGCGGCCGCGCGCCGCCTCGCGCGCGGCCGACGCTATGCCGGCGGCGTCGAGGCCGTGCTTCGCGAATATCGCGTCGTCGTCTCCCGATTCCAGGAAGATATCGGGGAAGCCGAGCCTGTAGACCCTGCACGGCAGCTCCTCGGCCAGGACCTCGCATACGGCGCTCCCGAACCCCCCGACCCTCGAGTGGTTCTCCGCCGTGACTATAGCCCCGCAGTCCCGCGACGCCCGTACGATGGCGTCCCTGTCTATCGGCTTCACCGAGCCGAAGTGCGCGACGCGGGCGGAGATGCCTTCCTTGGCCAGGAGCTCGGCGGCCTCCAGGGCGCGGAAGGACATCATGCCCTCGGACAGTATGGCCACGTCCGTCCCCGGGCGCAGCTCCACGGCGAGGCCCGGCCGCGGCGCGCACCCTTCGCCGAATACGGCGGGCAGCTCGCAGCGCATCGTCCGGAGGTAGACGGGGCCCGGGATGCCCATGGCGAGCTCCGTCATGGCCCGCGCCTCGGCGGCGTCGGCGGGAGTCAGGACCGTCATGTTGGGTAGCGCGCGCATGATGGCTATATCCTCGGCGGCGGAGTGGGTAGCCCCTCCGCGCCCGGTCGGAAGCCCGCCGTAGGAGCCGTTCAGCTTGACGGGCAGGTTGGCGTGGGCGACCGAGATACGCACCTGGTCGCAGGCCCGCGTCGCTAGGAATACGGCGAACGCGGATACCCAGGGTACGAACCCGCAGGCGGCCAGCCCCGCGGCCATGCCCACGGCGTTCGCCTCGGCTATGCCTACCTCGATGAACCGTCCCGGATAGGCCTCGCGGAACAGGGCCGTCTGCGTCGACGTGCATACGTCGGGATCGATGACGAGCATCCCGGGATATCGCCCGGCTATCTCGACGAGAGCCTCCCCGTACGCGAGCCTCTGCGCCTTCGCCGGCGCGGGTCCGTTAGTCGCGCTCATAGCGATAGCTCCTTCATCGCCTCGGCGAACTGCGCGTCGTTTGGCGCCTTGCCGTGCCACTCGTACTTGCCTTCCATGAAGGAGACTCCCTTTCCCTTGACCGTGCGCGCGATGACCACGACGGGGCCTCCGGCCGACAGTTCTCGGGCCTCCTCGAGGGCGGCGACGAGGCGCCCCATGTCGTGTCCGTCCGTCTCTATCGCCGTCCATCCGAAGGATCGCCACTTGTCGGCCAGCGGTTCCAGGCCTACGGCCTCGTCGGTCCTCGAGGCCAGCTGGACCCCGTTATAGTCGACAATGGCCACGACGAACGGCGCCTTCTTCGAGCCCGCGTATAGGGCCGCCTCCCAGACCTGCCCTTCCTGCAGCTCGCCGTCGCCCATGAGGACGAAGGCCCTGAACGAGCCGAGCCCCGGCGAGCGGCGCGAGGCCTCCGCCATGCCGAGGGCGCAGGAGAGGCCCTGACCCAGGGAGCCCGAGCTCATGTCCACCCCGGGCGTCTTATGCATATCGGGATGCGCCTGCAGAATCGTGCCCAGCTCGTCGAAGGTCTCGAGCGCGCTCTCGGGGAAGTATCCGCGCAGGGCCAGGGCCGAATAGTACCCGGGCGTCGCGTGGCCCTTCGACAGGATGAACCGGTCCCTGTCCGGCTTGCCGGGGGAGCCGGGATCCAGTCCTCGCATGACCCGGAAATAGAGCGCGACCAGGAGGTCGGCCTCGGAGAGCGAACCGCCCGTATGGCCCATCCCGGCCTTGTGGGTCGTCCGGAGGACGAGCCTCCGTAGCTCGCGAGCCTTCGCGGCTAGCGCCTCGGTAGAGGCTTGGTTGGTATAGGAATCAATCATATTGCGAATGGTACAACGCTATTGCGCCTAAGTCAACTCGCATTATTTATCGATGTTGTCAATCGCGGTATTCCATTCTATAGTTGCGCGATGCCTAAACAAGACGGTGGAATGATACAATCCGTCGAGCGGGCCCTGAGCCTGCTCGATCATATAGCGGAGCACCCTGAATCGTCGCACAACCTCGCCGAGATGACGGAGTTCCTTGGCGTCGATAAGAGCTCAGTATTCAGGCTCCTCTCGACCCTCGCCAAGCACGGCCTGGTACGGCAGGACGAGAGCCGGAAGACCTACCAGCTAGGGTTCGGCATCTATTCCCTCGCCGCGGCGCTACGGTCCCAGGTCAAGATAACCGAGCTGGCCGCTCCCTTCCTCAAGCGCGTCGCGCTGGCCACCAAGGAGAACGCGCACCTCGCCGTACGGTCCGGATTGAGCGCCGTGTTCGTCGATCGCGAGAGGGCGAGCAAGACTATAGCCGCCAACACCAGCATCGGCGATAGCGAGGAGCTGCATTGCACCGCCGTCGGCAAGTGCCTCGTCAGCCACCTGGACCGGGCGGCCATAGGCCTGCTGTTCGAGGGGGTAGAGCTCACGCGCTATACCGACCGTACCATCGTCGACGTGGAGGCGCTCGCCGCGGAGATAGCGGCCGTCAAGGCGGCCGGCTACGCGGTGGACGCCGAGGAATACGAGAAGAACGTCGTCTGCCTGGCCGCCCCGGTGCGAAACTTCGAGGGCGTCGTCGAGGCGGCCATCGGCATTTCCGGGCCGAAGGAGCGTATGGAGGCCCAGATGGACGCCTTCGTCGCCATAGTGAGGGACGCGGGCTTGGAGCTGAGCGCCATGCTGGGAGCGCGATAAGCCAGGTTCCCTGGACGGCCTGGCTGCCTATGGCGGTTCCGCGAAGGCCGGTTCCTCGGGGGCCGACGAAATAATGATTGCCAAATTTTAGAAACCGTTGCATATAATACAATGATGTTGTACGAAAGATTCGCCGCGAAATCGTCACCCCGATGATCGTCGAGCGTCTCCGCATCTTGAAAGGAGCACTGCCATGGGGACTAAGAAACTGTCGCTACGTACGAAACTGGGCTTCGGCGTATGCGACCTCGGGGGGAACCTCTTCTTTACGGCGATGGGGTTCTGGTCGCTCAATTACCTGACCGACGTGGTGGCCCTGCCCGCGGCGGCGGCCGGCATCGCGGTGATGGTAGCCAAGCTCTGGGACGCCGTGACCGACCCTATGATGGGATTCGTCTCCGATAGGACCCGGACGAAGATGGGGCGACGCCGCCCGTATATCCTATGGGGCGCGATACCGCTTTTCCTGGCGATGTGGTTCTTCTTCACTAGCCCGGGACTGTCCAATGCGTTCGCCCTGACCGTCTGGGCTATTTTCGCCCTCTGCCTCCTCAATACCGCGTATACCGTAGTCAATATCCCGTACAACTCCCTGACGCCGGAGCTGACCGAGGACTTCAACGAGCGCACGAGCCTAAACGGCTTCCGTTTCGGCTTCGCCGTCTTCGGCACCATGCTGGGCGCCGGGGCGGTGCTTCCCATCGTCGGCCTGTTCCCGACTAAGGCCGCCGGTTTCTCGGGCATGGGCCTCGTGCTCGGCGCCGTAATGGCCGTAACCGCGCTAATCACCTTCTTCTCGGTCAAGGAGCCCGACCACTCAGCCACGGAGATACCCAAGGACGGCTTCTTCCATACCTACGCGGCCGTCTTCAAGAACAAGCCGTACGTCATCCTGCTATTCACCTACGCGCTCAACCTGGCCGGGCTCACCTTCATGCAGGGCATCATCGCCTACTACTTCAAGTACGTGTATAACAACGAGGGCATGACGACGCTGGCGATGCTCGCCCTGCTCGTCGTCGCCATGGTGTGCATCCCTATATCGGTCCTCGTATCCAAGAAGATAGGCAAGAAGCGGACCTACCAGCTCGCCTTCTTCTTCATCGCGACGGCCTGCCTCCTCATCTTCTTCTTCGCGCACAGGCTAGGCATCAATTTCTTCCTCGGCGTCATGGTATGGGCCGGCATAGGCGTGGGCTTCGGCTACGTCTCGCCCTGGGCGATGATCCCGGACACGGTGGAGTACGACGCCGTCAGGACGGGCAAGCGCAAGGAAGGCGCCTTCTACGGCATGTGGACGTTCATGTCCAAGGTCGGAGTCTCGTTCGCCATCGTAGTATCCGGCCTGGTCCTCGACCTGGGCGGATACGTGGCGCACGCCGCGCAGGGCGCCGGCTCCATACTCGCCATACGCCTGCTCATCGGCGTCTTCCCCGCGGTAGTGCTCGCGGCGGCCATCGCGCTCGTGGAGTTCTACCCGATAGACCAGAAGATGTACGAGGGGATCATGGCCGAGAAGGCCGGGCTCGAGGCGGATAGGGCGAGCTGAGAGCCGCCGCGCTCATCGATAGGAGGAGCTCGCCGGGGGGCGTTGACAACGGGCATCGGGCCGCTTAGCCTATAGCGTAGCCGCTCCGCTGGCGAGCGGCCACAAAATGTACGCGTAAGGGATCCCCATGTCGTTCCGTTGGCCGAGCGCCGATATGCCTATAGAGTTTCGTCGCGGATCGGGCGCGTAGGCCGTGGAAGCCTATAACGTTCCCGAGACGCGTCCCGCCGCGCCCGAGCGGCGGACGCTTTCCTACAAGGCGTATCGCGGCCTCGCGTACTCGTTCCTCGCGGCGCTCGCCTTAGCGTGCCGGGCGCTGGCGCTCGGCGGCGCCGGCCTCGATCCTTCGCTGTTCGCCCTCCGGGTCGGCCTGCCCGCGCTCGGGGGCCTCGTGATTATCGCGTTCGCGGCGGACCTGGCCTTGCGCGGCCGGCGCTCCTTGATATCGGGCAGGAGCCGCCGGGTGGCCGCTTCGGCGTACGTCTTCACGGCGCTAGCGAGCGCCCTGGACGCGTATTCGGGCCTGTCGCCGTACCTCTTCATCCCGGGATCGGTCGTCTACGGGCTCCTGATCTGGGACCGCCCGGCCTTCCTCGCCGTATCCTCGGCCCTGTCGGCGTGGGCCGTCGCGACGGCCGCGTCCGTATGCGCCGCCGGCCTAGGCGTGGAGACGCTGAGCGTAGCGGCGGTCGGCGTCGTCGTGGCGCTCCATTCGGCCGCCGCGGTCAAGCGGAGCATCCTTCCCAGCGAAGAGCGCATGAAGAGCCTAGAGGCGGAGAACGAGGAGCTTTGGAGCTTATCGTTCCAGGACACCCTGACCGGCCTCTACAATAGGCGCTATATCAGCCAGGTCGCCATCCATATGTTCTCCCGCGCGGCCAGGTACAAGGAACAGCTGCACGTCCTCATGATCGATATCGACCATTTCAAGCGCGTCAACGACAAGCTCGGCCACGCCGTCGGCGACGAGGTCCTTAAGGGCGTCGCGCAGACGATCCAGGCGGCCATCAGGACGAGCGATACCGTCGCCCGGTACGGCGGCGAGGAATTCATCGTCTACATGGTCCGGTCGGATCCCGAGACGACGCAGTTCATCGCCAATAGGATCCGGGACGGCGTCGCGGCCGTCCAGTTCCCGGGCGTCCCGTGGACGGTCACCATCAGCATCGGGGTCGCGGGCCTCCAGGACGGCGATACCATCGAGGGCCTCGTCGATAGGGCCGATCGCTTCCTATACGTGTCCAAGCATCACGGAAGGAACCGCGTCTCAGGGTTCTAGGGCTTCATGAGCCGTGACGGAGATAATGACAATAAGAGCTGTAAGAGCCGTATGAGCGAGGCCGCGCCCGGCGGGAAACGCCCGGCGCGGCCTCCTCGAATCGAAGGGCGCTATTTCTTGGCGCCGGGCTGCGCGGCAGGCTCGGGCGCGGGGAAAACGTAGAACGCCTGCCCGGCCCCCCCGTGGCTCTTCCAGAGGATCAGGTCGGCCCGGTCCTTGGGCACGCCTCCCGCAAGGTCCAGGGCGTAGCCCTTCTGGCTGTAGAACCGTAGCGAGCCGTCGGCGTCGGCCTTCGCGGTGAAGACGGTCTGCGGGTATTCGGCCCCCGCCCCGTCCCAGATGACGAGGCTCGAGCCCTGCTCGTCCTTCGCGTTGGATATATGGATGAAACGGCCGCTATGCAGGCTCTGGAAATGGTAGGCGTTGGGCTTGCCCGCCGGTACGAGCAGCCACTGCTCGTTCGCCTGTCCGTGGGTCGGGTAGAAGAAGACATTGGTGCCGTTCTTGGCGGGCTCCTTGACCCCGCCCTGTACGTCGAGCGCGTAGAGGTCGGCCTTGGTCTCTATGATAACGGGGACGCGGGCCGCCGCGTAGAACTCGAGGAGGCGGAGCGCTTCTTGCGGGGTGCGCTTGATCCGTACGAGGGGCTTGGAGTCCATGAGCCTGGCGATCGTCTTCTCCCGGTAGGCCTTGTGCTCGTCCCACCGCTCCTGGATGCCGGCTCGGTACTTCTTGCGGAGCTCCTTCTCCCGGCTCTCAAGCGTCGACCACTTCTTCACGGAGTCGTCGTCGTAGATCGACTTCCAGCGCTTGTCCAGGCTCGGGACGACCTCGGCGAAGGCCTCGGCCACGGCGTCGGACTTTTCCTTGCCGTCCATGTTCCTGACCAGGGGCAGGAGATCGGCGTACAGCTCGTCCATGACCCTATTGCCTTCCTTGAGCATCGGTGAGGCCTTGGCCTTGATGAATTTCGGAAGGTCCTTCTTGAGGTTGGTATCGTAGCTGTTCGTCGCGTAGTCTATGGTCTTCACCGCTTCCTTGGTGAAGTCGGAGACGGCGTCCCAGGCCTGGTCTACCTTCTTGAGGCCGCTCTTGCCGACGCTGACGATAGCCGCCTTGGACGCCTTATAGGCCGCCTTGGCCGCGTCGGCGGCGAAGTCCGAAACGGCGGGGACGATATCGTCGACGATGCCGTTGAGGAGCTTCTTGAGGTCGAGCTCGCCCTCTTCCTTGAATTTGAGCTTCTTGCCGATGACGGCGATCTCGCCCTGCACCGTGCCCTTGAGGGTCTTGCCGAATACCGAGGCGTTGACGACCACGGAGCGGATCTCGAGTCCCGAGATCACCGCGTCGATGACCACGCCGAGGGCCTTCACCTGGGACAGGGCCTCGGTCACCGAGCCGCGGAGCGCTCCCAGGCCCCCGTCCTCCAGGGATAGCCCGACGCCGAGCCCGCTCGGCTTTAGGCGCAGGTCGACGGTGCTCAGGCCCAGGACCGATAGCATCTGGCCCGCGCCGGGGAGGTACTTGGTGAACTGATCGGAGGGCACGCTCGTGGCGAGGTCGAAATCCTTGGCGGAGTTGAATTTCCCCGAGAAATCCCAAGTGCCCCAGTCGGAGAGCCCTACCGTATAGACGTCGCCCTTCTTCTGCACGCCCACGTCGCCGAAACCGGGGATGCTGATCACCTGCCCCTTCGCCTGCCCGAAGGCCGATCCCGCCGACGCGAGGAGTATGGCGACGGCGCATGCCGCTACCATCCGTCTTGATTTCATGTGCTTATTCTCCCGTTACGATGGATTCGCGCGGAACCGACGGTCCCTGGATACAGTACAAGGCTAGAATCTTAATTGAACCTTAAATCCAGTCGCTTTCCTTAACGACGTCGGCCGCCCCGGGCATTCGCCCGGGGCGGCCGACCGCCTCGCGCGGTATCGCCTACTCGTCGAAGAGCTCGACGTCGAACCTGAAGAAGTACCGTCCCTGGAAGTCCGGTCCGCGGAAGGCCCAGCCCTCGTTGACCAGCGCCTGGTAGGCCGGGGTCTGCTGCAGGATGTCGTCGACCGTCAGGTTGGTGCTCCGGAAGCCGGCCCAGGCGTTCTTGCCTATCGACTTGCCTAGTACGGTCTGCTCGGTACGGTCGCCGAGGTTGCCCCCGATATAGATCCTCTCGTCGCCCGAGGAGACCAGGGTATCGTACGAGCGGGCGTTGAGGGCGAACCTCATGCCCTTCTGGCTGTCGCCGATGGGCAGGTAGTTGTCGCCGTTGTTCATGGCGACGAGCCAGCCCTTGCCGTCGTTGCCGATATTGGGGTCCGAGCTGGCGTTATCCGGCTTCATGCGGCTGCCGCCGGAGATATAGAGCCTGACGAGGCTCTTCGGGTTGTTGCCGTAGTCGATCTGGATCCCTACGGGCGTCACCGTGACCTTGGCCTTGGCGGGCGAGGTGAGGGAGCCGGCCTGCTCTACGACGGCTATGCCGTTGTCCTTGAGGCTGCGCATGACGAAGCCTATCGGCACCGCTGTCCCGAGGTTCTTGCTGCCGTCCATGCCGTCGTGGATCCACTGCATCATGCCGTCGAGGCTGGTTATTGCCGCGCCGGCCCCGCCGCCGCCCAGCACGTGGGACTTTATGGTGGTCCTGGAGCTGGCGAAGGTGTTCTTGACGCTGGCGTCGACCTTGACCGAGGTGGAGAGCGGGACTCCCTCTGATTTCTCCTTGGCGAATTCTATCGACTGCTGGATGGTCTGCGAGCTGGCGTCGGACTCGACGAGGAAGTAGGCCCTGCGCCCGTAGGTCACCGACGAGACGTAGTAGGGGGTCGTCGAGCCGAGGAGGTCGGTCGACACTATGTTGCCGCCCGAGGTCGCGAAGAAGTCGGCGGCCTTGCTCGGGATGTCGATGTTGACGGTATAGTAGACCTGCGTGAGCTCGACGAGGGTGGAGGAGCGGCTCGTCTCCTTGTCGAGGCTGGTGTTGGACTGGATGGATATATCGCCCTTGCCGACGCCGACGCCGAGGGCGAGGTTGAGCATCTCGCTCGACTTGACGTCGACGTAGCGGTACTCGGCCCTGACGGGAATCGTTCCGTCGGTCCCCGCGTTGACCAGCTTCTTGATGGCCTGCTGGGCGGCGGAGTACTTTGACGGGTCGGCGATCGTCACGGTCGGGCTGCCCTTGATCGTCGGCAGGTCTATGGTGATGTCCATGGGCGCGCGGCTGGCGAGTATCGGCTTGAAGGTCTCGTCCGCGATGCTCTTGCCGTCGACGATGGCGCCTATGAAAACGACGTCGCTCTTGGGGTTGAAAATGCTGAAGGCCGACGACTCGGCCTTGACCGCGGCCTTCCTGACGAAGGGGGTCGACATCGAGCGCTTCTCGTAGACGACGTCGAGCCTGTTGCCAGAGGCGCTCGCGCTCGTCTTGAGATAATTGCCCGAGCCGGCCCTGGACTCGTTGGTCAGGGCGAGCACCTTCTTATAGAACTCGTAGACCTGCACCTCGCCCGGGGCGTTCTTGTAGCTGCCGGCTAGCTTGAAGTAGGCGTAGGCCTTGTCGTAGGAGGGGACGGTCCCGTCCTCCTTGAGCCTCGACCCTACCGAGTAGCTCGTCGTCTGGATCTTGGAGGCTGTATCCTTATAGCCGGCTATCCATTTCTGGGCGTTCTGGTACCACTCGACCGCGGACTGCAGCTCCGAGACGGTCTCGCCCTTCTCGAGCCCGCTCGCGATGTCGTAGCATAGCCTCGCGCCGCGGTCCTTCGCGTCCTTGTAATCCGGCGCGTAGCCAACCACCTTGACGAGGAGCCTGAGTATCGCTTCCTTCTCGCCCTTGTCGGCGCCGGGATAGGTCTTCGCGGCCTCGGCGTAGAAGGTACCGGCGGCCGTCTTCTTAGCGGCCTCGAGCCGGGCCTTGAAGTCTCCCTCGAGCTTCTTTACCTCCACGGGGCTCTTCTTGGCGTCGCCGATCGCGGCGGGCATGCCCATGATGGCGTTCTGGATGCGCACGAGGTCGTCGAAGGCCGTAACGAGTCGCTCGGCGGCCGAGGTGTCGCCGCCGGCGCTAGCGGAGAGCTCGTCGGCGGTCATGATAAGCTTGAGGGGATGGGAAGGGTAGACGCTCGCGAACAGCTCGACGGCGTCCTTGTCGTTCGGCTTCTCGGCGAGGCCCTTCGCGAGCGTCTCGATGGCCCCGACGTAATCGCCCTGCGATAGCAGGTCCTGCGTCTTCTGCGCCGTAGTCGCGCAGGCCGACAGCGCGAGCGCGAGCGCGGCGGCGAGGCAGACTCGAAGTATTCTAGTAGGCATAGGTGCTCCTCTAGTAAACGGGAATCGCTCGATCCTAGTACCCTATGCTTAAATGGATCTTAAATACGGCCTGATTTTGCGATCGGGGCCGTTCCTCCCCGCGTCGTGCGGAGCGGCCTCTAGCTACGGCGCGGTCGAGGCGCTATCCTTGGTCCTCGACCGCGCCGCTCGTCCTCGCCTTCCCGAGCCGATCGGCTTTCTTGATTTAAGGGCGATTTAAGCCGCGCGGGGCATACTGCCAACGAACGCAAGGAATGGAGAGCCGATGGAGAGCAGCACGATACTCGTCGTAGAGGATAACGACCGATTGCGCCGTTTCATGGCGAGCAGCCTGCGGAAGGCCGGCTACGAGGCCCTCGAGGCAGGCTCGGCGGAGCAGGCGCACGCGCGTCTCAAGGATTCGTGCCTGGATCTCGTACTTCTCGACCTGCGGCTCGGGACGTCCGACGGGATGGGCGTGCTGCGGACGATACGACGCCAGGACGAGGACCTCCCGGTGATGATAGTCTCGTCGATGGACGACCAGGATACCAAGCTCGGCGGCTTCGATGTCGGCTGCGACGACTACATCACGAAGCCGTTCTACATCGAGGAGCTCCTGGGCAGGGTACGGCGCCTACTGAAGCGCGCGCGGCCCCGCTCGGGAAGAGCCATCGTCGAAAGGCTCACCAGCGGGCCGTTCGAGTTCGATATCGCCTCCATGTCGGTCGCCAAGGACGGCCGTCCCCTTCAGATGCGCCGGAAGCTGTTCGACCTGCTACTGTTCTTCGCGAGGCACCCGGATCAGGTGCTGTCTAACGAGGCGCTCTACGACCGGGCCTGGGATTCCAGGGGGGAAATCAGCGATAACAGCATATACGTCCATATCAGGCAGCTCCGCGCGCTCATCGAGGAGGATCCGTCCTCGCCTCGCTACATACGGACCGTGAGGAACGCCGGCTACGTCTACTCCGTCGGCGACCCGGGCCCGTCCGCGGCTAGCCTTTCCGCGGAGGATTCGAGAACCTGATCGTGTAGACCGACAAGCCTGAATCGGACGGTTCCTCTCGCGCGATCGCTCCCTGCGACTCTAGCAGGTATTGTATCGTCCTGAACCGTCGCGGCTCCGTCGCTTCCAGCCCGGATCCGCCCACGATATCGACGCGGGCTCCTTGCCCCGAACCGCCCCCCGAGACGAGGATCTCCGATCCCTTGGCCGCCGCCTCAGCGAGCGCCCGCAGAAGCTCCCCGAACGCGAAGCTCGCGAGCCGGCCGTCGGCCAGGCGGTAGTCCGGCACGGCGTCTACGCGCGCGATGATGGCGACTCCCCTCCGCGACGCGTTCTCCGAGGCCGTGATCGCGGCGCGCTCCACGACGCCCCTGAGGGACCGCTGATGCTCTGGCCGGGCCTCGGCGCCGTCGAGCATCTCCTCGAGCGCCTTCCTGTACTGCCTCGTCGACTCGTCGGGGAGGAGCGGCTCGGCGTCGCGGAGAAGCGCGAGCAGCCCGTCGGCCACGGCCCCGCATCGTTTCAGCTCCCGGCCGTCGCGGTTCTTGGCGTTCTTGATGGAGCGGTCGGCTATGAAGAAGCCTCCGATCGTCAACGCCAGGAGGACGATCGCGAGGGCGGAGATGGAGGCGACGGCGCGTAACGTCGCGGCCCGCGATAACGAGGCTATGGCCTCGGCATCCCTCTCGACTACCAGGTAGGTATCCCAGTCCTCGAGATACCTGGCCCAGAGCGCGGGGCCGCCGCTCCCGGCCGGCTCGAGCGAGATCCCGGCGGCTATGCTCCTTCCCCTCCGCAGCTTTTCGAGGGTGCCTTCGCCCCATAGCCCGTCCAGCCCTCGGGCCCTGTCGCGGAGGAGGCTCTTGTCCGTCGCGTACACGAGCTCGCCGTCCCTCCTCGCGAGGTAGACCGAGATGTGCTTCTCCGTCTCGTAGCTCGCTATGATCCTGGAGAATTCGATAGTATCGATGCCTCCGCCTGTTACCCCGAGGTACGTTCCGTCGCGGTCGAGTATGGGGATGTTCACGTAGACGCCGACGACGCCGGTCTCGGGATAGTACCAGGCGTCTATGTTCGAGCCCGTCGCTGACTCGCGGTAGAGGTAGTACCAGCCGTCCCTCTCCGTCTCGGCCGGCGAGAGCTGCAGCACCCTGCCGTCGGTGCCGTAGTATGTCTCGGTAAGGTCGCTGACGATGCTCGCGTCGAGGAGGCCGTACTGCGCCCGTACGCCCTTCATGAAGTCTCGGAGCGCCGGTACGTCCCGCTCGCCGTCGAGTATCCAGTCGCGGATGAAGCCGTCCCTCAATAGCTCCTCGCCGGCCCGCTTGTACTTCGAGGCGCTTATATCGAGCTGGGCCGAGGCCGCGAGGCCCAGGGCCGGAAGCTCGCGCTCCACGATGAATTCTCTCGCCGTCCGGCGCTCGCTCTCCGAGAAGAAGGCGGTGAGCGCTACGAAGGCGAGGAAGATGGCCGCGAGCAGGCCGGAAATGACTGTCCGCTCATGCATGGCCAGACTCCGGCCCGGCGCGCTCGGGTATAGAGAGGACGAAGCACGCGCCGTGCCCGCCGGGGCGGTAGGCGATATCGCCGCCGCCCATGGCGGCGAGCTCGGCCGCGACGTATAGTCCCAGGCCTGTCGAGGACTCGCCTCCGGTCGGCCTCGCCGATAGCCGCTCGAAGCGGCAGAACAGCCTGGGGAGATCGGATTCGGGTATGCCCGGGCCGGAATCGCTCACCTCGATGCGTACCGGCGAGCCCGGGACGAGCCGCACGCCGATAGCGCCGCCTTTAGGGCTGTACTTGATCGCGTTATCCACGAGATTGTAGAGTATCCCCTTGATCGCGGTCGGGTCTCCCGTTACTAACGGCACGGCTCCCGGCGATTCGAACGCGAGGCGCTGTCCCTTGGCGTCGGATCTCTTGCGGAGGTCCCGCTCCACGGCCGCCATGATGGGGCCGAGCTCGACCGCCTCCATCCTGAGCGTCTGCCGGCCGTCGGCCAGGCGGAACGAGATGAGGACGTTCTGAACGATGTCGTTTATCTCCCGCGCCGAGTATCGAAGGTCGTCGAGGATCTCGCATAGTCCCTCGTCGAGGGGGAGCCCCTCGAGTTCTTCAACTCTGTTGAGCAGGATGGTGAGGGGCGTATTGACGTTATGGGTCAGGAAGAATAGGAAGGCGTTCTTCTCCTTCTCCGAGCGTGATAGCTCGAAGTTGTGCGCTGCGACCTGCCTGAGCTTAGCGAGCGACTGGATGCGGGCGGATAGCTCCGACGCGTCGAACGGCTTGGTCAGGTAGTCGTTCACTCCCGCCGCGTAGCCGCGCCGCATCAGGTAGTCGCCGTAGTAGTCGTTGATCATCAGGATGGGCAGCTCCAGCATGTTCTTCTCGGCGCGCAGGAGCCCGCATAGGAGGAAGGCCTGGTCTCCGGTCGACTCGGGCTCGATGACGAGGACGTCTATGTCCCCGGACGCCGACGCCGCGAGTACCGAGAGCCGGTCGCTCATCGCCGTCGCCTCGATGCCGGAGGCCTTTATGATGCGCCTGGTCCTCTCCGCGTTACGGCTATCGGCGTCGAAGATGGCGACGCGGGAGCGTAGCGCCGGCTTGATCGTCAGCTCGTCGTCCCTGTCGCCGGCGTCGTCGCCTTCGTCGGCGTCGTCGGCGTCGTCGCCGGCGGGAACCGCTCCCGCGTCCGGTCCAGGGCCCGGAACGCTACGTTCGAGGTTCAGCTCCGAAGCTACGCTCCGCTTAAGCTCGGTCGCCTCGTCAACGATGAGCCTGCTGGCGGCGGCGACCCGCGGCACGGCGTAGCTTCGCTCCAGGAGGCGGGCCGAGGCGATAATGCCGTCGAGGGGTTGCCTCAGCCGGTGGTCTATACGTTCCAAGAGGGCCGTCCTCAGCTCGGAGAGCGAGCCGAGCCTGCCGTCCATGTTAGTCCGCATCCTCTCCATCTCGAGCGTCGCCGCCTTCGCCCTCGCCTCCGCGGCCAGGCCCTGCATCTTCTGGAGCGTTATCGATAGGAGGAACAGCGACGCGACGAGGCTGAAGGCGTGCCTATACTCCCCGAGCGGGGACGCGCGGCGGCCGAGGAACCCGGTCAGGATATCCATCAGCATCATCGCGATCCACGGCGAGAACGAGATGAAGAGCCATATCGGCTCCTTCTCCCCGGCCGCGTAGGATCGATAGACGGACGGTAGGGTCGCGCATAGCGCGACGATGGA
Organism: Spirochaetota bacterium; assembly: GCA_018816345.1. Classification (GTDB taxonomy): domain Bacteria; phylum Spirochaetota; class Spirochaetia; order Treponematales; family UBA12059; genus SZUA-370. The sequence continues at coordinate 25,195 of JAHIWG010000055.1, forward strand.
GAGCAGGTTCAGAATGTCGGCGATGGCATAGGGGGCGAGGGCCGCGCCCGCGGCGGTAAGGAGCACCGCCGCGACGACGATGCCCCGGATCGTCCACGTCTCGAGGCCGGTCATCCGCCGCCCGAAGACGCTCCGCGAGAACGCCATGGCGCTCGCCAGGTTTAGCGATATCGTCAGCGGGAAGAGCCATTCCGGGTAGAACAGCGGATCGATTATCAGCATGAGAAGGCGGCTCTGCCTTAGGTAGAAGAACGAGAGCGCCGCTATGAACGCGGCGATCGCGAAGAAATACTTCTTGCCGAGCATAAGCCCCGACGCGGTATTGAAGAAGAGGAGGCAGAAAAGCGCCCCTGATACGAGGCTTCCCATGGACCGTTCCGACAGGGCGAACGAGAGGTAGTCGGCGGTACCGAGCACTACGGGGTCGATGACTATGCCTCGCGGCCCATGGTACTCCACGACGAATTCGACCGCCTTCCCGGCGGGCGCGATTATGGGGAAGGCCGTACGGTGATGGCGCATCGGCGACTCGGACACGGGTACGATATCCCCTTGGCGATGCAGTATCCTCGCTCCGAGGGGCATCGGCTCGAGGATCTCCGTATAGTAGTTCCTGGTCCGATTCGCGAATACCGCCTCGATGTCGCGCAGCGTTGAATTCTCCGCGCGTATCCATAGGTATGCGTAGTTCGCATTGGTCGATACCCCGGCGCCGGCGAGTTCCGCGTACGAGTCGTCGAGCTCCCTGAGCTGCATCGAGGTCCGCCTAGTATCGCCGGCGGCGTACTTCAGGACGATCGAGAGCCCGGGCGGCGGCGCCGCCGGATGCTCCCGGCCGACGACGGTCGCGGCAGCGATGAGGAGCGTGGTCGCGGCGGCCCCTATCGTCAGCGTCAGGGCGAAGGTATCCTTGATCCTCATGGCAAAGGCCCGATCTTCCTCGTAGCGTCCTTGAGGCCCGCTTCCAGTGCCGCGATCATGGCATCCGCGGACTCTCCGCCGTATTCCCTCGCCGTGAAGGTCACCTTGAAGCCAACCCCCTCGGATCCGTCCGCTAGCGCGAGCGACGCGATCCTGCCGCCCGCCTCCAGCGCCTCCTCCTCGGAGGCCCGGGGGAGTATCGCTACGAACCGACCGCCGGAGAGCCGGCCCACGATATCCACGTTCCGTAGCTGCCTGCGCAGCGTCGCCGCGAGGCGGCGGATGGCCTCGTCGCCTCCCTCGGCGCCGCGTTCCGCGTTTATCCTCGGCATATCCTCTATCGCCGCCGCCAGCGCGGCGAAGCCCTGGCCGAAGCGCTGGAACCTCGACGCCTCGTCGCGGAGCCTTTC
>JAHIWG010000056.1 GCA_018816345.1 Spirochaetota bacterium
CGGCTCGGGCTCCGTCCTGTGGATCGTGGCGACCGCCCCGGCCATAGCGCTGCTGCTCGGGGCGGCGCCGAGGTCGGGGCCCCTCGTCGCCCTCGCGGCGCTCTGCGCGTCGTACGGGCGCGGCTTCGAGTCGGGGTACATACTGCTCGTCCCCGCCGCGCTCCCCCTCGCCATGGTCGCGGCCTTCGTCGACAGCGTCTGCATGTCCTGCGTCATCGCGGCCGTAGCCGATAGCGAGGGATTCTCCCAGGCGAAGGACGCTAGGCATTTCATATAGCGGGCCCCTTCGCGGAGGCTTCAGGCAAGGGGCCCCGGGGCAAGGGGGGCGCGGGGCGCGGCTAGGCCCCCGGGCGCGGCTAGGCCCCGGGCGAGGCTAGGCCCCCGGACGAGGGCCGGCTTCAATTGACTTTTCGTTTGAGCGGCTCTAGAATCGCCTAATGAGTCTAAGTAGCGTCATCACCGAGAAGACCGTAGCGATAGGGCTACGGTCGAAAGATAAGCAAGGGATCATAGACGAGTTGCTCGACGTGCTCGTCAGCTCCGGTTCCATCACCGACAAGCCCGCCGCCTCTCAGGCCGTGCTCGAGCGCGAGCGCAAGATGTCCACCGGCATGAAGAACGGCATCGCCATCCCTCACGGCAAGACCTCGAGCGTCGAGTCGCTCGTCGCGTGCATCGGCGTCTCGAGGGAGCCCGTGCCCTTCGATTCCCTCGACGGGGAACCCACGAGGATCTTCATCCTGACCCTGTCGCCCCCGGAGAAGACCGGGCCTCACCTTCAGTTCCTAGCCGAGGTAAGCCAGCTCTTCAAGAGCGACGAGACTCGGGCGGCCGTAATAGCCGCCGCGACCCCGGCCGACCTCCTGTCCATCATAGCGCCCTGAGATCCCGCCAAGGAGACGAGCCGCCCTGCCGGGCGATAAAAAAACGCCCTTCCCGCGAAGGAAGGGCGTTCGCTCAGAAGAGCGGCCGGTACCGTTACTCGAGAACCGCCAGGATGTCGGAGAACTTGACGATCAGGTGATCGGCCCCGTCGATCTTGATCTGGGTGCCGGAGTACTTGTCGTACATCACCTTGTCGTTCTTCTTGACCTTGATGACGTCGGTGTCGGTGCCGATTGCCTGCACGACGCCCGTCTGGGTCTTCTCCTGGGCGGTCTGCGGTATGATGATACCGCCGGCGGTCTTGGTATCGCTTTCCTGGACCTTGATAAGAACGCGATCGCCTAACGGACTTACTTTCATTTCGTATCCCTCCTGGAACGTGTATAAGTGTTGTAATCGATAACGAACGAAATGTACTAAAAAGTGGCGAGCGCGGTCAAGGAAGATACGCTCGAGTTTTGCCGGAAACCGGTCGTTTCCGGCGATTCCGGCCCCCGAACGCCGGGCCTCGCGGCCGAAACCATAATATGGGCCGCCAAAGGTGGCCGATTCGCGGTCGGTTTTCGTACATTATACAGCGGAGGATACGATGCCCCGTAAGATAGACTCATGGAATCCAAAAAAAACCAAGAAAACCGGAAAAGGGAACCCATTACCTCCGATGAACGGCTGGAAGTACTCTCTCGGGTACGTAGTCATCGCGCTCGTATCTATAAGCGTCTTCAATTGGTTCATCGCCACGTCCGACAGCTCGGTCGTACCGTATAGCGAGTTCAAGGCCCTCGTCTCCTCCGGCGCCATCGCGCGAATCGACCTGGACTCCAGCTACTACACGGGATACGCCTCCGCTCCGTCCAGGCAAGACGGGCGTCCTAGCGCCGACGGCCAGACCCGCGTCTATAAGACCGTCCCCGTGAACGACCCAGAGTTCACGAAGCTCCTGGACCAGAAGGGCGTCACGTACTCCGCCGTCTCCCGCGAGGGCAACGCTGTCATGGGCTTCGTCATCAACTGGGTGCTGCCGTTCGGCCTCATGTTCTTCCTTTGGCGGATTCTCCAGAAGCGGATGTCCAATATGGGCTCGAACGTGCTGTCGGTCGGCCAGAACAAGGCCATCATCGTGGCCGAGGGCGACGTGAAGACGCGCTTCGTCGACGTAGCGGGCGTCGACGAGGCCAAGGAAGAGCTCGTCGAGGTCGTGGACTTCCTCAAGAACCCGAAGAAGTACACTGATATAGGCGGGAAGATACCCAAGGGCGTGCTGCTCGTCGGGCCGCCCGGTACCGGCAAGACCCTGCTAGCGCGCGCTGTGGCCGGCGAGGCCGGCGTGCCCTTCTTCAGGATGAGCGGCGCCGAGTTCGTGGAGATGTTCGTGGGCGTAGGCGCGGCCCGCGTGAGGGACCTCTTCAAGCAGTCCCGCGAGAAGGCGCCCTGCATCGTCTTCATCGACGAGCTGGACGCGATAGGCAAGAGCCGCGTCAACGGAGTGATGGGCGGCAACGACGAGAGGGAGCAGACCCTGAACCAGCTCCTCGTGGAGATGGACGGGTTCGACGCGACGAGCGGGCTAATAATCCTGGCCGCCACGAACAGGCCGGACGTCCTCGATCCCGCCCTCCTGCGGCCCGGCCGCTTCGACAGGCAGGTCGGCGTCGACAGGCCGGACATCGTAGGCAGGGAAGCCATACTCAACATACACGCCAAGACGGTCAAGCTAGACGCGTCCGCGGAGCTCAAGAAGGTAGCCAGGGCCACGCCGGGCTTCGTCGGGGCGGACCTGGCCAACGTAGTCAACGAGGCCGCGCTGCTGGCGGTACGGGCGGGGCGCAAGAAGGTCCACCAGGAAGATTTCGAGAAGGCCGTCGAGAAGATAATGACGGGACTCGAGAAGAAGAGCCGCGTCATGAACCCGGACGAGCGCCGGGTCATAGCCTACCACGAGGCGGGCCACGCCATAGTCGCGGCGTTTACCCCGGAGGCCGACCCGGTGCAGAAGATTTCGATAGTGCCGCGCGGCTTCGGGGCCCTGGGCTTCACGCTGCAGGTTCCTATAGAGGACAGATACATCGTCACCCAGGACAAGCTCGTGGGCGAGATAGACGTGCTGATGGGCGGCCGAGCCGCCGAGGAGCTCACCTTCGGCAAGGTGTCGACCGGCGCCTCCAACGATATTACCCGCGCCACCGACATAGCGCGCAGGATGATAACCGACTACGGCATGTCAGAGCGCTACCGCAACGTGGCTCTCACCAGGCGCGGCGCCGGCATGATAGGCCCCGCCGCGGAACCCGTCATGGCCCGCGAGTACGGCGAGGAGACCCAGCGCTATATCGACGAGACGATAGCCGCGATGCTGGCGGAGCGATACGGCATCGCGAAGGCGGTCCTCGTCGAGCGCAAGGGGCTACTGGACGCGCTCGCCTCCGAGCTGCTCGAGAAGGAGTCGGTCGACGAGGCCAACTTCAAGGCCATTATAGCGGCTGCGTAGCCTAGCTTCGTACTACGCGACGCGGGCCGATCGGCGGGCGGCCCGCACCTAGACATGCGACACACTTTGCAATACACTTCATGGCAACTCGCGCCTAATCGCGAAAAGGAGTCGCCATGTTGCCTACCGCCCTCTTGATCCTCTACGGGATCGTGCTGCTGATCATCGCCGCCGCGAGCCTCAAGTACGCCGATACCCTCGATAATTTCCTCGTCGCCGGCCGGTCCCAGAGGAAGGCGCTCGTCGTGGCCTCGATGCTCGCCTCGACGATAGGAGGAGGCCTGACTATAGGCACCGTCACGAAGGCCTACGGCATGGGCTTCCCGGCCTTCTGGTTCGTCGCGGCGGGAGCGATAGCGCATTTCCTGCAGGGCGCCCTCCTTTCGCGCAAGGTCCGGGAGACCGAGGCCGTTACCCTGCCCGACCTCGCCGCGAGGCTCGTAGGCCCGTCGCTGCGCACGCTCACCTCGATGATCATCCTGATCACCTGGATAGGCATCGCGACGGCTCAGTTCGTGGCGGCCGCGAAGATAGTCTCCGGCATCACGGGGCTCGGGCATCAGGCCGCCGTCTTGGCGGCCGCCGCCTTCATGGTCGCCTATACGCTCATTGGCGGGCAGAAGTCGGTACTGAGGACCGACCTCTTCCAGTTCGGCTTCCTCGCCATCGCCTTGCTCGCCGCCCTCGCGTGGCTCTTCATAGGCTCGCCCCCGGCCGCGGGCGCTATACGCGTGGAGATCTTCAACGCCAAATTCGGATTCCTGGACCTGCTCTACTACGTCATAGTGCTCGGCGGATCGTATTTCATCTGCCCCATGATGTTCTCGCGCATCCTATCGGCCGATACGCCCGCCAACGCGCGCAAGAGCTCCTTCATGTCGGGCTTCGGCATGCTGGCGTTCGCCCTCGTCGTGACCTTCATAGGCCTCTGGGCCAAGGCCTCGGTCGCCGACCTCGGGGGGCTCGATCCGCTCAACTTCATCGCGAGGAACAGCGTGCCCGGCGCGCTGGGCACGCTCCTGATCTTCGGGCTCCTCGCGGCCATCCTATCGACCGGGGACACGGTGCTCCTGACCGCGGCCGGCGTGCTGGAGCACGATCTCCTCAAAAAGAGCTCGTTAACGGGCGTCAGGGTATGGACCGTAGTAATCGGGGCCGTCGCCGCCGCCATAGCCCTCTTCCAGACCGATATCATCGGAATCCTCATCAAGACGTACAACGGCTATACCGCGGGCATAGTACCGGCGCTTTTCGTCGCCATTACCCTATCGGGCAGGCGACGTATGAACCCGGCGCTGACCTTCGCCGCGGTCGCCGCGGGCTACGCCCTGGGCACCGCGGGAAGCTTCGTCCCGAGCTCGAGCGCCGCGGCTAAGCTCCTGCCCATGGCCGGCCTCGCGACATCGGCTATCCTCGCTCTCCTCGCCGCGTACGCGCCTAGGAAGGCGTCCCTGGGCTAATCGGCCCCGGCTCGCTACGCGCTCGGAACGGCTCTTCTCGAGGCGCTCGCCAGAGCCGCTCCTCCGTGCTATACATATCGCATGAATAAGGAAGGCAGGGGGCGAGCCGTCCTCGAGCTCGGATGACCGGGTCGGCTCTCCACGCCGCGGCATGGCTCCTCGTCTACAGCCTCGCTATCGCGGCCTCGGTCCTATGCGCCCTGCTCGCCCGGGGACCCGAGGACGGCGCGCTGAGGCGACTCGTCGCGAGGGAGGCCTACGCCGTCGTCGCCATCAGCGTCGCGTACGTCGTCGACGCGCTCGGGCTGTACGGCGTCATGCCCGACTCCGCCGCCGCCGCCTTCGCGGCGACGATGAACGGGATACTGCTCCACGCCCTGGCGCTCATCGCCTTCGCGCTCTACCCCTTCGCTTCCAGCCTCGTCCGCGCCGACGTGCGCTCTCCCGCCCGAGGCGCTTCCGGGCGCTCCGGAGCGGGCGCCGTCGCTGACGCCGCCGCGGCCTTCCTCGGCCTCGCGTTCGGCGCCGTATCCCTAGCCGGGATCGAGGGATTGCCCGAGGCTCGCTTCAGGGCCTGGGCCGTCGTCCCGCTCGGGATCGCCGTGCTGGCCCTGACCGCGTCGGTCGCGCTCTCGGCTTGGCGCCTCGTCTCGGCGAGCCATGGGGATAAGGCATCGGCCGGCGTCCGCCGAGCCCTGGCCGTCGCGGGCGCGCTCGCCTACTCCGCCTTCGTAGCGTTCGAGCTCGCTCCCCAGTTCGCTCCGGAGGCATCGGCCGAGGGCCGGCCGACCTATTACGCCCTCGCCGCGTTCTTCTTCATGCTCAACGGCGGGATCATAGCCTCGCTGGCGCGGAGGGCGTCCGGCCTCCGCGGCCGCCCGGGCTCGCCGCCCCTTACGGGCTCGCCGCCGCTAACAGGCTCGCCGTCGCTTACTGGCTCGCCGCCCCTTACGGGCTCGCCGCAGGCTCTCGGCGTCGCAGGCCTATCGGCGCGCGAGTCCGAGGTCGCCCTGCTGCTCTCCGAGGGCGCGTCGTATAAGGAGATAGGCAAGCGGCTCTTTATCTCCGTCTCGACGGTCCAGACCCACGTGACGCGCATCTACTCCAAGCTCGGCGTCGCGAACAAGGTAGAGCTCGCGAACGCCCTCGGCCGCGCCCGGGGGCCTATCGTATAGGTATACGATTCGAGGCCGACGGCCCGTAAATCATACGATCATCCGACAGCCGCGACGTACGGCCCCCGGTATCCTTCATCGCGTCCGTAGAGGAGGGACGCGATGGATACTACTCGATTCAATGACGCTAGGAAGCCGCCTCCGCGGGGAACCGCGACGAGGGCGGCCCTAGCGGCGATCGCCGCCGCGGAGGCGGCGGCATGGCTCGTCTCGGCGTTCGGCCCGGGGCGGGCTAAGGCGGCCGCCTGGTGGCTATTGCTGCCGCTCTCGGCCGTCGGCATCGCCGCGCTAGTCGCCGCGACGACGAAGGCCATCGTACGCCTATGCAAGCGCCGCGCTATAGGCGGGGAGCTCGCCGCCCTGATCATTGTAGCCGCCATCGCTAGCTGGCCGGCGCTCTGGCCGCTCGGGATCGCGCGCGTCCCCTACCCCGCGGACAGGCTCAGGATCGGGCCATCGGCCTCGGTGAGGCTGCCTCTCGACGGGCCCATCCGCGTCGGCTGGGGCGGCGATACCGTCGAGGAGAACTACCACGTCATGGTGCCCATGGAGCGATGGGCGTACGATCTCGTCGCGGATCCCGCCAACGTCGGCTCGAGACGCCTGGAGGATTACGGCATCTTCGGGGCCAGGGTCGTCGCGCCCGCGGGCGGCACCGTCGCCGGATGCCGCGGCGACGCGCCGGACCTGGTTCCCGGCGACGTCCCCGGCTTTAGGCGCCTGGAAGACGGCCTGGGTAATTACGTGTCCATAAGGCTCGACGAGACGGAAACCTACCTCGTGATCGCCCATCTTAAGCGCGGCTCGGTCGGCGTCTCGCCGGGGCGGCGAATAGCGGAAGGCGATTTCCTGGCGCTCGCGGGGAACTCCGGCAGCTCCTCGGAACCCCACGTCCATATCCACCACCAGCGCCAGGATCCCGGCGCCAGCCTCTTCCTGGCCGAGGGCCTGCCGCTATATTTCAGGGACACCGACGGCCCGCCCATGCCTACGGGCGGCGTCGCGGAGAAAGACGGCGGGGCCGTCGCTATCGGCATGACGATACGGCATATCGGCGACGGGAAAGCCGGGCGCGACGCGCCTATAGTAGATACGAGGAGCAGGCCGTGAATATGAGAATCCTATGCGCCGCGGCCGCGCTTACGGCCTCGGCATGCGCGTCGCCCGTCCTCGCGGGACAGGGAAGGATCGAGGCGGAAGCCGACGGGATCGCGAGACTAAGGGTAAGCGTCAAGGGCGGCGCCTCGCTGCTATCGTTCTACATCGGGATCGTCGAGCTCGAGATAGTAGGCGACGGCGGGCGAGGCTTCGCGCTCGAGGCGCTCAGCGGCCCCCGAGGCGGGACGGCGCTATCGATGGAGCGAGTCGGCTCGACGATCGAGGCCGTCGTCGATCTAGGGGACTATAGGTTCTTCAGGATGGGCATAGGCGGAGTCGAGGCGAGGCTCTACGTCCCCGAAGGCTTCTCAGGCTCGATAGAGGCGTCCGTCAAGGAGGGTAAGATCGTGGCGCGGGACCTCAGGCTCGACTCGCTCGCCGCTTCGGTCGACGCGGGGCGACTGGAGCTGGAAGGCGTCGAGGCGCGCCGCATGACGCTCTCGACCAGGGAGGCGTCGACGACGATCCTGCGCTCTAGCGCCGAGCGAGGCGAGCTACGCTCCACCCTCGGCCCCGTTAGAGCCGAGGGGCTCCGCGGCCAGTGGACCGTGGAGACCGCCGAGGGTTCCGTAGGACTGTCGATGGCCGCGGGGCTCGGGCCTCTCTACGTATCGACGACGCTCGGCAAGGTTACTCTCGAGCTTCCTTCCGGGGAGCCGTTCCTGTTCGAGGCCGATACGCGGCTCTGGACCCCGCGCGTCGATTTCCCCATCCAGTCGAGCGTCGTCAAGGGATTCCCCGTCGACGTCAAGCGGCATACCGGCGAGGTCGGCTCGGGGGGGCCGCTCATGCGTATCTCGACCCGCGAAGGCGGGATCGTCGTAAGGCGGGCCTCGCCTTAACGGCAGGCGGGCTTCGGCCCGCCTGCCGCCTCTCCGCGCCTCTCCGCGCCTCTCCGCGCCTCTCCCGCGCCTCTCCCGCGCCTCTCCCGGCCGTCTCGAGTCTGGCACGACGCCCCTGATGACATATTGACAGCATTTGTCTAATAGGACATGATCACTTCATGACATTATGCTTGCATCATGTCAAGGAGAGTGATATGTCAATAGTAATAAGCGGAACGGGAGCCTTTATCCCCGAGAATCGCGTGTCGAACGAGGAGCTCGCTGCCAGGGTGGATACGACCGACGAGTGGATACGCTCGCACACCGGCATAGGGGCCAGGAGGTTCGCCGCCGACGGATTGGTATCGAGCGACCTAGGAGCCGCCGCCGCGAGGGTCGCCCTCGAGCGCGCCGGCAAGAAGCCGGAGGACGTAGACCTGATAGTAGTCGCTACCGCGACTCCCGATTACTTCGCCTTCCCCTCCACGGCCTGCATCGTCCAGGATAAGCTCGGCGCCGCCAACGCGGCCGCCCTCGACATCAACGCCGGCTGCACCGGCTTCATCTACGCGCTCGACGTGGCTGGCTCCATGCTCGCGGCGCCCGGGCGCAGGACGGCCCTCGTCATAGGGGCCGAGACGCTCTCGAGGATAGCCGACTGGGGAGACAGGGCTACCTGCGTGCTCTTCGGCGACGGGGCCGCGGCCTTCGTCCTGGAGCGCGACGATAACGCCCCGGGCGTGGCCGGGGGCGGGAGCGGGCTCCTGTTCTCGTGGCTACGGGCAAAGGGCTCCGGGGCCAAGAGCCTCTACCTGAGCCAGCCTGAACGGACCAAGACCTTCGAGCGCGTAGGGGACTGCGGGAAGCCCCCGGCCATAATCATGGACGGCAAGAGCGTGTACATGTTCGCCGTCAAGGCCATAACCGACACGATAGAGGCCCTGCTCGCCGAATCCGGCTACGCGCTGGGAGACTTCAAGTGGATCGTGCCGCACCAGGCCAACCTCCGCATCGTACAGGCCGCCGCCAAGCGCTTCGGCATCGCCGACGAGCAGATTTTCATGAATATCGAGGAGTACGCCAATACCTCCGCGGCCTCTATCCCCATCGCGATGAACGAGATGGCGGAGAAGGGACTGTTAAAAAAGGGCGACCTCGTGATGGCCATGGGCTTCGGCGCCGGGCTTACCTACGGCGGCGCGATAATCCGCTGGTAACGACACGTAAAGCAAGGAGACAGGGATGACTAAAGCCGTAATAACGGGAATGGGCGTCGTAAGCCCGATAGGCAACGATATCGATACCTTCTGGGCGGCCATCAAGGCCGGGAAGAGCGGCCTCGGTCCGATTACCCGCTTCGACGCCAGCGGATTCGACTCGAGGATAGCGGCGGAGGTCAAGGATTTCGACCCGAGCGCGTATATGGACAAGAAGGACGCGCGCAAGATGGCGCTATTCACCCAGTTCGCCGTGGCCGCCTCGGTCCAGGCCTGGAGGCAGGCCGGCCTGGAGGGCTCCTCCGTCGACCTGGAGCGGACCGCCGTCGTGCTAGGGAACGGAATAGGCGGTATAGAGATATTCGAGCAGAGCCACGCCAAGCTCCTGGAGTCCGGCCCGTCCCGGATGCTCCCTCTCACCGTCCCCATGATGATAGGCAACGAGGCGGCGGGTAACGTCGCCATCCGGTTCGGCATCAAGGGCCCGGTGATGACTACGGTAACCGCCTGCGCCTCGGGCACCGACGCTCTCGGCCAGGCCCTCGACATGGTTCGGTCGGGCCGCGCCGACGTGGTCGTCGCGGGCGGTACCGAGGGCGCGATAAGCGCCTTCGCGGTGGGCGCGTTCTGCATGCTCAAGGCCCTATCCACTAAATACAACGATACGCCCCAGAAGGCCTCCCGGCCCTTCGACGCCGACCGCGACGGCTTCGTCATAGGCGAGGGCGCGGGCGTCGTCATCGTGGAGAGCGAGGCGCACGCCAGGGCCCGCGGGGCGAGGATCCTCGTGGAGCTGGCCGGCTACGGCGCCTCCTGCGACGCGTACCATATCACCGCGCCCGAGCCCTCCGGCGACGGCGGGGCCATGGCGATACGGCTCGCGCTCAAGGACGCGCGTATAGCGCCCGAGGGGGTCGCGTACTACAACGCCCACGGCACGAGCACCCAGATGAACGACCCCATCGAGACGCAGATGGTCAAGAAGGCCTTCGGCGAGCATTCGAAGAGGATGAAGGTATCCTCGACTAAGAGCATGACCGGGCATATGATAGCCGCGGCCGGCGCCGTCGAGGCGATAGTCTGCGCCCTGGCGATACGCGACGGCTTCTTCCCGCCGACCATCAACCTGGACAGGGCGGACGAGGCCTGCGACCTCGACTGCGTGCCCAAGGTCGGCGTATCGGGTACCATAGACGCGGCCGCGAGCGCGTCGCTGGGCTTCGGCGGCCATAACGCCTGCGTCGTCCTAAGGAAGTACGCATGAGACTGAGCGGTAGCGAGATAGAGTCGGTATTGCCGCATAGGGCGCCGTTCCTATTCGTGGACGAGGTGGAGAGCTCGGGCGGGCGCATAGCGGCCAAGCGGCTGTTCCGCCCGGAGGAGCCGTTCTTCGCCGGGCATTTCCCCGGCTACCCCGTCGTGCCCGGCGTCCTCCTCGTGGAGACGCTCGCGCAGGCCGGCGGAGTCGGTTCGATGCTCGCCGCCCGGGAAGCCGCCCGGGAGACGGGAAGCCCGCCCGAGCCCGGGCTAACCTTCTTCCTGGCTACCGTGAGCAACGTCAAGTTCCGCAGGCAGGTACGCCCGGGCGAGCTGTTCGAGATGGAGATAGAGACGCTCAGGGCCAGCCCGCGGCTAATTAAGCAGGCGGGGAAGGGTTACGTGGCGGGCGAGCTGGCGGTGGAGGCCGAGTGGCTCTGCATCGCAGCCGAGGCTCCGGCTATGGCGGAAGCCCCGGCTTCGGCCCCGGCTTCGGCCCCGGCCAAGGCTGATTCCTCTAAGGAGAGACGATGACCCCGATGATCCGAGGCAATATATGCCTCAACGCCCATCCCGCCGGCTGCGAGGCCATGGTCGACTCGTGGATAGCCCGCGCGATAGCCTCGAGGCCCGCCGCGCTGGCGGCCGCGAAGGACTCCGGCAAGCCTATCCCTAAGACGGTCCTCGTCATCGGCTGTTCCACCGGCTACGGCCTGGCCTCGAGGATTACCGCGGCCTTCTCGTTCGGGGCGGGCACCGTCGGCGTGTCGCTCGAGCGGGAGCCCAGCGACAAAAAATCCGGCACCCCCGGCTGGTACGATAACCGGGCCTTCGACGCGGCGTCCGCGAAGGCGGGCCTGTTCTCCGCGACCCTCGACGCGGACGCCTTCGCGGACGGGACGCGCGCCAGGGTCGTAGACCTGGCCAAGGAGCGGGGGCTCAGGTTCGACCAGGTGATCTATTCCCTCGCGAGCCCGGTCCGCGTAGATCCCGCGACCGGCGTCATGCACCGATCGGTCCTCAAGCCCATAGGGGAGAGCTTCACCGGCCGCACCTTCGACGTGGTATCAGGGGAGATGGGCGAGGTGACCATACAGCCCGCCACTGACGAGGAAGTAGCCGCCACGGTGAAGGTCATGGGCGGTGAGGATTGGGAGCTTTGGGTCAAGGCTCTCTCCGAGGCCGGGCTCCTCGCGCCGGGCTGCGTAACCCTGGCCTATTCGTATATAGGCCCCGAGCACACGTCGAAGATATACAGGGCGGGGGCGATCGGCCGGGCCAAGGAGCACCTAGAACGTACCGCGGGCGCTCTATCGGCCTACCTCGCGCCGATCGGAGGGTCCGCCATGGTCGCGGTCAACAAGGCCGTCGTCACGCGGGCCAGCGCCGTCATACCCGTAGTAGCCCTCTACGTCGCGGCCCTGTTCAAGGCGATGAAGGAGCTGGGCCTCCACGAGGACTGCCTCGACCAGATAGCGAGGCTCTATAGGGACAGGCTCCTCGCCCGGGGCCCGGTGCCGGTCGACGCCGAGGGGCGGATACGCATGGACGACTGGGAGATGCGCGACGACGTCCAGGAGAGGACCGCCCGCTATTTCACCGAGGCGACGGAGGCCAGCCTGGCCCGGGCCGTCGACCTGGCCGGGTTCAAGCACGACTTCCTCGAGGCCCACGGCTTCGACATGCCCGGCGTCGACTATGCCGCCGACGTAGCGTTCAGGTAAGTCGATACACGAGGATCTTGAGCGCAGAGCCGCGGAGAAGACGAGGCATGAAAAGGTATGAAGAAGCGGGCCCGAGGATTTTCGCTCGACTGCGCTTTACTTATTCCCTTCTCGTCTTCCCCGCGTCCATGCGCGAGAATTCCTAGGAAATGACTCCGGCGCAGTCTGACCGCCCAGCACCGGAGCTACTGCGGACCTGCCGGCCGCCGCGTTACTCGTAGGATCGAAGGAGGGAAAAGGAAAGGCATCGAACTCATTCCCAACGGATACACGCCGAGCCAACGGCGTGAGCGCGCCTCCGCGATGGCGCGCCGTAGGCGCCGAACCGCGGCGCCCGTCCCTCGAGTAACGCGGCGGTCTTTTCATTTCGACGAAGTTTGCTATATCCTCTGCCCGTGAACATGCTATTCCTCGACGAGGCCGAGATAGGCGTCCCCCTGCCCCCCTCCGACGAGCGCGTGCGCCACGTGCGCAAGGTCCTTAAGAAAGGCCCCGGCGACTCTATCGCGGCGGGAACCCCCGACGGCAGGCTCGGCGCCGCGACTATAGAGGCCCGCGACGGCGGCGCCATGTCGTTCGCGTTCTCCCCGGAGCGCGAGGCGCCGGCGCTGAGGCCCGTAGTCCTGCTCCTGGGCTTCCCTCGCCCGATACAGGCGAACCGTATCCTCAAGGACCTCTCCTCGCTCGGCATAAGCCGGATACTGCTATCGGGCACCGAGCTCGGTGAGAAATCGTACTTCCAGAGCGACTTCTTCAAGAACCGCGAATTCCGCTCCGCGCTCATCGAGGGCGCGATGCAGGCGGGCAATCCCCGGCTACCCGAGGTCGGCACGGCTTGGACCCTGGCCCGCGCCTTGGACTCGCTAGAGCCGCCGGGCATAGAAGCGCCGCCGGAGATGGCGGGCTCGCCGGGGCGGCGATGGGCCCTGGATCCGTACCGCGCCCAGGCTACGTTCGGCCGGGCCTTGCCGCTGGAGGCCGGCGACGCGGCCCCGCTAACGCTGGCCATAGGCAGCGAGCGGGGCTGGACGACGGCGGAGCTCGATCTCCTGGCGAGCCGGGGCTTCTCGTTCGCGAGCCTGGGCGACCGTATACTCAAGACCGAGACGGCCGCCGTCGCGGCCGTCTCGATAGCGCTCTCCCGATTAGGGTATCTATGATCCCGCGGCCCGCCCGGTAGTCACTCCTCCGCCTATTCCGGCCGACCGCTATAACCTCCGACGGGAAACGGCCCTGAAGGCTAATCCGCCCGCGCGCGATGATTTCCAGCCCCGCGGCCCTTCCATTTCTATATAAAAAGCATAGACTTGATACTCTACCGTTTCTCGCGCGGCTTAGGCGTATGCGGAGGCAAGATAAAAATGGCTAGCTCGCAGAAGACAGTGCTGCTCGTCGAGGACGAATTGCTCATCGCGATGGCCGAGAAGGCGATGCTCGAGAGGCACGGGTTCAAGGTCGTGACGGCGAGCTCCGGGGAGAAGGCCGTCCGGGCCGTCGACGAGGCCGCCGAAATAGACCTCGCGCTCATGGATATCAACCTCGGCTCGGGCATGGACGGTACGGAGGCCGCGGCGCGGATCCTCGAGAAGCACGACATCCCGCTCGTCTTCCTATCGTCGCATACCGAGCGAGAGATAGTCGAGAAGACCGAGAGCATCACGTCCTACGGCTATATCGTCAAGAACTCCGGCGAGACCGTCCTGCTAGCGGGAATCAAGATGGCTTTCAAGCTGTTCGAGGCCGACCGCAGCATCCGGGCGCATAGGTTGAGGATAGAGTCGGCGTACGAGGAGCTCCAGGCCATCAGCGAGGAGCAGCAGCAGACGATAGCGGAACTGAACGCCACTAACGACGAGCTAGAGCTTTCCAGGCTGATGCTCGCCATGAGCGAGCAGAAATACCGCTACCTCGTAGAGAACAGCCAGGACCTCATCTTCACGCTCACGACATCGGGCCTGATCACCTTCGTCTCTCCGTCATGGGGAACGTTCTTCGGGTACCCCATGGAGCAGGCGATCGGGAAGCCGTTTGAGCAATTCATCCACCCCGACGACTTCCCGGCCTGCGAGGCAGCCCTGGGCAAGGTGCTGAGAACGGGCGAGCGCAAGGGTACGGTTGAGTATAGGGCGCGCAAGGCGGACGGAGAATGGCGCTGGCACTCCTCTAGCGCGGCCCCGGTACGGGACGACTCGGGCGCTATCATCGGCTTCGAGGGAATTTCGCGGGACATAACGGAACTCAGGAACGCGGAGACCTTGGCTCTGGCCGAGCGTGATAAGGCGCAGATGTACCTGGACGTCGCGAGCGTCATCTTCGTGGCCCTGGATCGGCGCGGCCTCGTTACGCTCGCGAACAAGAAGGCCTGCGAGACGATAGGTCGGGGGCGCGACGAGCTCCTCGGCGCGGACTGGTTCGGCGAGATCGTGCCGGCCGCGTATAGGAACGGCGTCAGGGGCCTATTCGACCGACTGATCCGCGGCGAATCGGCCGAGCGGAAATCCTACGAGCATCCCGTCGTCTCGGCGGCCGGGGAGGAGCGCATGATAGCATGGACGATCTCCCCCGCGCGCGACGAGACGGGGAGGATGATAGGCACGCTCAGTTCCGGCGAGGATATCACCGAGCGCCTACGCTTCGAGGAGCGGCTCGGCGAGCGGGACTCGCTCATCGAGGCGAGGTCGGGGCGAGATGCATAGTCGGGGCCCCGCGGTAACGCCTCCCCTCGCGCCCACCCCCGGGAAGGAACCGGACCAGCGATCCGCCAGCCTGATGAGGCTCCTGGAATTCTCCCAGGACTACATGCGGGCCTCGCCGGACGAGATAGACTTCCAGGATATCACCGACAGGCTCCTCAAGGTCTCCGGCGGGAAGTTCGCGGCATTCAACCTCTTCGAGGAAGGAAGCCGCGACTTCACGACGGTAGCCGTGTCGGGCGTCGGCGTCCTCGCGCGGAAAGCGGCGAGGCTGCTAGGCTTCGAGCTGGCGGGGAAGAAATGGTCTTACGACCCCGAGCGGGAGGCCAAGCTATCGGATAGCGATATAACGGTGTTCAAGTCGATACACGAGCTCAACGGCGGCGTCATCCCGAGCCCCGTCATGCGGGCGCTCGTAGACATGGCCGGGATAGGCCGGACCGTCGTGGCCCAGCTGGTGCTCGGAGAGGTCAAGCTGGGCGACTTTACTATAATCATGCCGCTGGGCGCCGAGTTCGAGACGCGCGAGCTCGTCCAGATCTTCACGCGGCAGGTAGGGCTGCTCCTGCAGCGCACCAAGGCCGAGGCGGAGCTCCTGGAGACTAACCGGCGCCTCGAGTCGTCGATAGCGAGGGCCAACGAGCTGGCCGTCCAGGCCGACGCCGCGAACCGCGCCAAGAGCGACTTCCTCGCCGCGATGAGCCACGAGATCCGGACCCCCATGAACGGCATCATAGGCATGGCGAGCCTACTCCTCGATACGCGCCTCGACGCCGACCAGCGCCAGTACGCCAAGATCGTCAAGACGAGCGGCGAGGCCCTGCTGGCCCTCATCAACGACATACTCGACTTCTCCAAGATCGAGGCGGGGAAGCTTGAACTCGAGATCCTGGACTTCAACCTGCGCGTCACGCTAGACGACTCTATCGATATCCTCTCCGTCAAGGCGCGGGAGAAGGGCTTGCGGCTCTCCAGCGCCATAGCCCCGGACGTCTCGGTCCACGCCAGGGGCGACCCCGGGAGGCTCAGGCAGGTCCTCATAAACCTCGTCGGCAACGCCATCAAGTTCACGGAGGAGGGCTCCGTGGCCATCCGCGTCGACTTGGAATCGGAGGACGAGACCACGATGGCGCTCCGCTTCTCCGTGACCGACACCGGCATAGGGATCGCGGCCGAGAAGCGGCAGACGCTCTTCTCGCCGTTCTCGCAGGGCGACGGCTCGACGAGGAGGAAGTACGGCGGCACGGGGCTCGGGCTCGCGATATCCAAGCAGCTCGCCGAGATGATGGGCGGGGCCGTCGGCTTCGAGAGCGTGGAGGGGAGAGGCTCGACGTTCTGGTTCACGGCCTCCTTCGGCAAGCGGCCGCCGGGCTCGCTCTCGACCGCGCCCCCTTACGCGAGCCTCCAGGGCCTGCGCGTCCTCGTAGCCGACTGCCGGGACGCCGACCGCCTGCTCGCGCTCTCGTTCCTGTCCGGGTGGGGGTGCCGGGCCGACGTCGCCGAGGACGCGCCCTCGGCGCTCGCCGCCCTGGAAGCCGCGGCCCGCGGCGGCGACCCGTACGACATAGCCCTGCTCGACATGGGCGCGGAGGGCCTGGACGGGGCCGAGCTGGGCAGGCGCATCAAGGGCTCGGACGGCATACGCGATACGCGCCTCGTCATGATGACGTCCCGGGGCGAACGGGGCGACGCGTCCCGGCTATCGGCCATAGGCTTCTCGGGGTACCTGACGAAACCGCTGCGCCAATCCCAGCTCCACGATTGCGTCGCCCTCGTCGCCGGCTCGAGCGGGGGCGACGGAGGAGGGGCATCGCCGGGCCTGGTTACGCGGCATACGGTATCCGAGGCCCGGAAGAGCCGGGTGAGCATCCTCATAGCGGAGGACAACGAGACTAACCAGGTCGTGATGGCGAAGATCCTTGAAAAGCTAGGCTACTACCCTGACATGGCGAAAGACGGGGTCGAGGCCGTCGACGCGCTGAG
>JAHIWG010000057.1 GCA_018816345.1 Spirochaetota bacterium
CGGCCAGGAAGAACGCGGACAAGAGCCCTAAAAGGTACGCCGCGAGAATCGTAATGACGACGGGGACGTCGCTGAAGGTGAAGAGCGCGATCGAGATATCGCATCGGTTATCAAGGTTGAACCCTACGAAAACGAGCACTAGGGCGATCACGGCCGTAAACGCGAGCAGCTTCCATGGCATCATCGTACCTCCTCGGCCTTAAACGTATTGCCTCTGACTGAATCGAGGCGGACCCGCGCGAAAGAGCCTATCCTCGACGCGTCGGCGGGGAAAACGACCATCATGTCCTGATCGGTCCTCGCCAGGACTTCGGTGGGCTTGCGCTTCGACGGGCCCTCGACAAGTACGCTAGCCTCGCTCCCGAGCATGCCGCGCATCACGTCCCTCGAAATAGCCCGCTGAAGCTCGATGACGCGCGCGAGCCGCTCCTTCTTGACCGCCTCGGGAACCCGGCCCGGCATCGACGCCGCGGGCGTACCCTCCCTGGGATTATAGTGGTACATGAACGCGTACGCGAAGCGAGCCTCGCCCATCAAGTCCAGGGTAGCCTGCACGTCATCCTCGGTCTCGCCGGGGAACCCAATAAGAATATCGGTAGAAAGCGTGATTCCCGGTATACTAGAGCGAACGGAACGCGCGAGCTCGAGGTACTCGCCGCTCGTATACTTGCGGTTCATCGCGGCTAGCACTCTGTCGGAGCCGTGCTGGACGCAGAGGTGCACGTGCCTAGCGAGCACTTCGTTGTCGGCTATAGCGTGCACGGTAGCGGGCGACAGATCCTTTGGGTGGCTCGAGACGAATCGGACGCGGCCTATGCCGGAGCCCGTTGCCTCCGAGGCGACGAGGCGCAGGAGGCCCGCGAAATCGAGGGGGCCGCCCTCCCCCGTCCATCGGTACGAGTTGACGTTCTGCCCGAGCAACGTCACCTCTCGGACGCCGGCCGCGCCGAGGGAACGGAGCTCCCCCACTATATCGGAGGGACTCCGGGATATCTCGCGCCCCCGCACGTACGGCACGATGCAGTAGGAGCAGAAATTGTCGCAGCCGTGCATGATCGGAACGAAGGAGCTGAAGGAACCGGGCTCGCGGTGCGACGACGCGAACACGAAGGCCGGAGTCTCCTCGACGACCTCGAGGCTACGCCCGGAGGCCACCGCGTCCAGGACGACGCCGAAGGCCGACTTCTGGAAGGTGCCGAGCACGTAATCGACGCCGGGCGCCTTCTCCTTCATGCGGTCCTTAAGGCGCTCGGCCATGCAGCCGGTGACGATGAGCGTGAAGCCGCGGGATCGCTTGAGCGCCGAGTAGTGCGCTATACGCCCCCACGCCCTGTTCTCGGCCGTGATGCGCACTGAGCATGTATTGATGAGCACGACATCGGCGTCGCCCGCGTCCGAGGCGCGCGTCCAGAGGCGATCCTGGAACTGGGCCTCGAGGGCGGAGGACTCCGCCTTGTTCATCTGGCAGCCGTAAGTCTCGATGAAGTAACGCATAGTCTCCCGTATAAACGAGCCGGGCGACCGTGGAATCGGCCGCCCGGCTATGAGTAGGTCAGCGACGCCCGGAGCCTAGCCCCTGGACTTCAGCCCCCTGGCGAATTTGATGAGGCTGAAGACGCCGAAGCCTATGAGGCCGATGCCGGCGGCGCCTAGGACGAAGCCGGTCAAGCCCTTGAGCAAGAACGAGGCGAGCCCGAGGGCTCCCGCGCCGAGGAGGACCATGCCGGTGGTCTTGTCGGTCCTATTCTTGCCGACGATACCCATTACGCCCAGGGCGACGAGGCCGCCGCCAAGGATCCATCCGACTACCGGTATGTGCAGAAGCGAATTGAAAAGGATGAGCCCGACTCCCGCGCCCGTCGATATGACGCCGCGCATGCCGTTCTTCCTCACCTCGCCGGAATCCACAGGATAATTATCGCTCATGAGAAACTCCTTCTAGGCCGCCGCCTTATCGTCCCCGTACGGCGGACGTTCCTTCTAGCCATGGCTAGCGGCGCCATATCGGTAATATACCTAAAACGCCCTCGGCGGTAAAGGATCGGACGGCGGATCGCACTCCGCGAAGGCGTACGCCGAGTGGTTATGGATGCTCTCGAAGTTCTCGGCCTCCACGCTGAATCTCGGGAAGCTTCCTAGGCCCTTGAGGCCGGAGTACACGTCCCGAACCACGTCCTCCACGAATTTCGGATTGTCGAAGGCCCGCTCGGTTACGTACTTCTCGTCATCCCGCTTGAGCAGCGTATACACGTCGCAGGAGGCGGAGCGCTCGACTATGGCGACGATGTCCTCTATCCAGAAGAACGGGCCGAGCTTGACGCGGACCTTGACGAGGCCCCTCTGGTTATGGGCGCCGTACTCGCTTATGGCCTTCGAGCACGGACAGACGGTCTGTACCGGGACCTGCACCGACACCCAGAATTCTCGGCCGGAATTCGACGAGGAGCCTTCGTAGGAGCACTCGTAGCTCATCATGCTCCTCTGCCCCGAGACGGGGGCGGCCTTCTCCACGAAATACGGGAAATGGAGGTCGCAATACGCCGTCTCGGCGTCCAGGGACGCGCGTAGCTCGTCGAGCATCGCGAGGAAGCGGGGCATCGAGAGGTCCTTGCGATGCTCGTTGAAGACCTCGATGAACCGGCTCATATGGGTGCCCTTGAAGTCGTGGGGCAGGTCCGCGAACAGGTTGACGGTCGCCGTCGTGTGCTGGATCGAGTTGGCCCTGTCGAGGACAGTTATAGGGTATCGAACGCCCTTGACGCCTACTTTCTTTATAGGTATGCGGCGCTCGTCCCTCATGCTCTGTACGTCTACCATCACGCCGGCCGCTCGGCGGACTCCACGGTATTGTATAGCAGCATGGTTATGGTCATGGGGCCTACCCCCCCGGGGACCGGCGTGATCGATCCCGCGACCTCGCTGACCGCGGCGAAGTCGACGTCGCCGACGAGACGCCATCCCTTGGCCTTGCTAGGATCGTCAACCCTGTTGACGCCTACGTCGATGACGCAGGCGCCGGGCTTGACCATGCCCGCCTTGATGAGCTCGGGAACGCCCGCGCAGGCGACGAGGATGTCGGCGCGGCGGGTATGCTCCGCGAGGTCCCGGGTGCCGGTATGGCAGACCGTGACCGTCGCGTTTATAGACTTGCGCGTCAGGAGGTTAGCCAGGGGCTTGCCTACAATATTCGACCGGCCGACTATCACCGCGTGGGCGCCGGCCGTCGCGACTCCGGCGACCTCTATGAGCTTGATGATGCCGTGGGGCGTGCAGGGCAGGAAGCACGGGTCGCCTATCACCATCCGCCCGATATTGACGGGAGTGAATCCGTCGACGTCCTTGGCGGGGGAGATCGCCTCTATTACCCTCGACTCGGACACGCCCTTGGGGAGCGGAAGCTGGACCAGTATGCCGTGGACCGCGGGGTCGGCGTTGAACTCGCGGACCGCCTCGATTATGTCGGCCTCTACGGCGTCAGCCGGCAGGCGCCTCTCGAAGCTCCTCATGCCCAGCTCGGCGCAGGCTTTTTCCTTGGCCGTCACGTACGAGACGCTCGCGGGATTCTCTCCGACGAGCAGGACCGCGAGGCCGGGCACGATACCGCGAGCGGCCAGGACCGCTATCCTCGGCCCTAGACCGGACCGTACGTCTTCCGCGAGTTTCTTTCCGTCCAATAGCGTTGCCGGCATAGCGCCTCCTTATACGACTAGATTAACGATACTACGGACGCCGCTAATCGGACAAGCGAGCCCGGGACGAGTCCGCGGAGGCGAGCTCGAGGCGAGGCTACGCGGAGCCGCGGCGCGTCCTATGCGAGGGAAGAATCGATATAGCGCCTAATGCGGCCGATCGCCTCGGAGAAAAGGTCCGGCTCGAGTATGAGGCTCAAGGCTAGGTAGCCGTCGCGCTCCATATCGAAGAAATAGCCCGGCTGCGCGAATACGCCCTCGTCCCTGAGGAGGCCCAGGGCCGTCGCTTCCTCCGCGGCCGCTCGGGGATATTCCAACAAGGCGGTCCAGCCTCCGTCGCAGCGGAGTATGCGGTACGGCGAGCCCGCCCCGTCGAAGGCGGCCCGCGCGGCATCTAGGTTAGCGGAGAGCCGCGCTAGCACCGTCTCCACGAAGGGCTCGGCCCTCCCGAGCAGGGCAGGAAGGGCGTTCATGGCGGGCGCTCCCGCCGATAGGAACGCGTCGGCGATATGCTCGAGCCGGGACGCCGCCTCCGCCGCCTCGGGAGCGGGACCCGACACGCGTATCCAGCCTAGCTTCATCTGAGGCAGGCAGAGCAGCTTCGACAGCCCGTCTAGAGAGAAGCATAGGCAACGCGCCTCCCCGGCGAGGCGGGAACGCCCGGGGCCCGACTCTATAGCGTAGGGGTAGAATACCTCGTCCGCGACCAGCGCCATGCCTAGCTCGGCGCAGAGGCTTACAATGGCCTCGCGCTCGGACGAGGAGGCGTACGAGCCAGTGGGGTTATTTGGGTTGATGACGACGACGGCCTTGGCGCCGCTCGACGTAGCCGCGGCCCGGAGACTGCCCAGGTCTATCGACCAACCGGCCGGGTGCGCGTACTCGAGGCCGTAAGGCACGGCGCGGACCGCCTCGAGCCCCGCGAGGGAGTCGAACAAGGGATAGCCGGGCCTCGGCACGAGCACCGCGTCGCCCGGATCGCATAGCAGCTTGAAAAGCCACGAATACGCCTCGGAGGTGCTGGCCGACAGGAAGTACGAAGAAGGCTCCCCGCCGAAGCGCTCCGCCAGGGCTAGCCGCGCCGAGAGGAGGCCCCGAGGGTCAGGCCTATACTCGAGGGCGCCGCCCCCGGACAAGGCCGACAGTACGCCTTCAGGGCGGAGGCCGTGCCTCGTCGGGTTGCTGTCGGAAATATTGATGAGCGGCCGGCCCTCCGCGAGGAGGCGCGCGGCCAGGGACGATAGGGCGTTCTGCCCGGTACGCGGCCCGAGCCGCCCGGAGAATCTCATGCGCCATGGTAATCCAGCCGGGCCTGCGGAGGCAAGGCCGGGTCTCCGGGCCCCCTACGGATCGCCCGCAGCCCGCCCAAGCATCGCCCGCGGCTCGAACAGGGATCAGTCCGACGTCTCGTCCTCTTTCTCGCCGGCGATATTGAGCTGCATGAAGCGCTTTATCTTCTCGAGGTCGGCATACCGGCCGAGCGCGACCATGAGCTTGACTATTGTCGCCTCGCGGGTCATGTCCACGGCGGATACGAGACCGTAGTACTCGGCCCGCGACGCTACCTTATAGAGGCGCAGGTTGACCTTGCCCGCCGGAGACTGGCTGCAGACGGCGATAGGCACCCTATGGTCCGCGGCCGCCTTGAAGAGCGCCTCCAGGCCGGGGTCGTCGCTCGGGACGTTGCCCGATCCGTACGCCTCTATGACTATCCCCCGCGTCGAGCCGCCCTCCACCGCCGGCACTATCGAGGTATAGTCGAAGCCCGGGAAGATAGGGACGAGGAGGACCCGGGGGTCCAGCCTCGTATCGATCTCGAAGACGCCGCTGGCAGGGCGGAAGAAGCGGTTATGGAATTGTTCCATGGTGATGCCGAGCTTGACGAGGGTCCTGTAGTTGGGGCTATAGAAGGCGTCGAAGTCCCACGCGTCCTTCTTCTTGACTCGGTTGCCCCTGAAGACCGTGTTGTTGAATTGAACGGCGACCTCGCGTAGATCGCTGGAATTAGCGACCTCGACGGCGGAGATCAGATTGCTGAGAGCGTCGCTCCGCTTCATCTTGAGCGGCAACTGGGAACCCGTGAGGACGACAGGCTTGCCTAGGTTCTTGAGGAAGAACGACAGGGCCGCGGCCGTATAGGCCATGGTATCCGTTCCGTGCACCACGACGAAGCCGTCGAAATCGTCGTACGTCGCGTAGACCTCGTTGGCTATCCCGACCCAGTGCTCCGGCCTGAACAGCGACGAGTCGAGGTTGAAGAGCTGTTTCTGATGCAGCTCGGCGTTGAACAGAGGCGGTACGGTCTTCTGAATATAGTCCAGGGCGTAATTCCCGGGCGTCAGGAGCCCCTGGTCGTCCGACTGCATTGAGAAAGTCCCGCCGGTATGGAGAATCGCGATGCGTTTCATTCCGTTCCTCTCGCGACGCGCGCGCGTCCGGGGCATTATACCAAATCAGGCCGGAAATGCCATACGCCCTACGGCGTCGCGAGCGCCTCCCCTATCGGCGCCTTCCCTATCGGTGCCTCCCCTATCGACGCCTGCCGTTTCTTGCCTCCCTTGCGGCGCTCGTACTCCAGGATGAGCCGGTCTATGCCCTTAAGCCTGATATAGGTCTCTATGACGGCCTCGTACTCGGACCGAGGCCTCAAGGGAGCCTGCTTAAGGAATATCGCGGAAACGCAGGTGTCGTCCCATTTACGTCCAGGGTAGACCTCGAGGACGGTTATGGTAATTCTATCGACTGCGGTCGGGAAGGCTATCTTATGGAACCAAACGAAGTCCTCGAAGGCGTACTCTATGGAGAACGCCCCCCCGTCGACCCGCACCCGCTTGAGCCTGTTGTTGTCCTTGTAGAGGTTCAGCCGCGCTATGTCGACCGCCCCGTTCAAAACCATGACGTGATCCGCCTCGCGATTGAACTCGACCTCTATCGTCCCGCCTATGCCCGGCCCCTTCTCGCCCTCGGCCCAGAACAGCGACGCGTTGTTGAAGTTGAGCTCGGCGTCCACGTAGCTATAGAAGGGGTATCGCATCCGGCTCTCGTCGTATTCGACGACCTCTCCCTTTACGCGCTCCGTTAAAACCGACCACGCGGATATGCTTTCTATGCCATCATCCCAAACCCCGGGCCGCCCCTCGCCCCATTCACCCTCGTAGCTAACGCCGTCCGCGAACAGATATTTATATATTAATTCTTCATTACCAGAAAAATAATAACTACTATTACTTCTATGCTTACTTAGGTAGAGTTCCGGGTTGTTATATATATTTCTTCCAACTGGAATAACTGTATCACCTCCTCCAATTATCATTAGTGGCTCAAAATATTTGTCACTGATTAGCGATGTATAACAATATCCGTCGTCGCTATTTCGGATGTCATCGGAAGTATAAATAAGTATTTCACCATGCGGAGCATAGTTAGAAATTATGCAATAATTGCCATATGTCGAGCCTAAGATGGGATAATAGTCCGCAGGATATATAGCCCGAATTCCAAGCAGTCTAGGTATCCCCCAATGATGATCGACCGGACTCAGATAGTTAGCGTCAGAAAAGGATTGGGCTCCTATCCCGGTAGGGCTAAACAATAGCAGTAATAATATTAAAAATCGCATTACCACAATCCTTTCTTATATCCTGACCTATACGGAAAAGATGATAAATCATTAAGAGAACTATTAATAGCATAGCCTTGATATAAGCCCCATCCTTGCAACTGACTAACTAAAAGTTTATAGCGATTATTAAATTCCTCATCCTTTTTATAGACTATACAACCATCGCTAGAACCATAGGTTGTACTATGCATCAGCCACCTGTAATCCGTTGGTCTCCCTGGCCGCCTTCCGTCAGGACCAATTGTCTCACCGGCTATAGTCGACGTTCCAGAAATAATGAATACGTCTTCCCCGGAGAACATGCCGGAACCGTCGATCGCCCAGCGCAGGGCAAGAGGTCCGCGAGCGATCGTGTTGGCTTGGAGGGTCGGGCCGAAGGCTATCTGGTATCGCTTATCGGTGCCGATGGGCCTCTTATTCGAATCGAGCTGGCCGTACGAGTTGTCGACGGAATTCCAGGCGCCGCCCGCGAGCACAGCCGCTATCCGCTCGCCGGAATCGATATCCCATTTAGTAAACGATACGCTGGTATTGCCGGAGCCGACCTCTCCCCTGACGCCGTCTATCCATACGTCGTAGGCGCCTTCGTATCGAGTTATCTCCGAGGTGATCGAGAAGCGCTCGTAGGCTCCGCCTCCTATTGATCTCAGGGAGGCCGCGCCGTGGATTTCCCCGTCCGTCAGCGTCAAGCCGGAGCCTTCGCCTAGCCACGCTTTCTCGTCGGCCCGCCAGGAGATGCCGGCGTTTTTCATCAGCGCCTCGCCTAATAGTCTATGCCGCTGCGATTCGGTAGCCGCCGCTAGCAGGGCCGAGGCTTCGCCCGAGCTACTCCTGGCGGCCTTGATATCTACGTCGTCCAGGTTTAGGACGTCGCGGAGCGTCTCGTCGTCGTAGCTCGATATGCCTGCAAACGAACCGCCGAGCAATTCCAGGGTTCGGGCCTCTCCCAGGTAATGCACGAGGGACTCGGAGACCGACGTCTCCTTTTCGCTTCCCTCGACGAGCTTCCATCCCGTCGAGCCGTCGTCGTTAGTAATCTCGACGAGTATCCTAGCCTTCATGTCGTTTATAAGGCGGCCGTCCTTGAGGAGCTTCCAATAATCGTCAGACGATTCGTACGCCTCCATAGCCGAGGCGATGAGCGACGATTCTCCGGCGAGGTACGAGCCGAGGGCCGCTACCTCCCCGCGCTGGAATTCGTTCAGGCTATCCAGGCCGTAGGACGAACCGAGGCGCGCGGCGGAGCCCATATGGCCGAGCGCCGCTTCGTAGGTCTCGAGTGCTTGCCCCCGTTCGCCGTCGTCGATCCCGTTGCGGTAGGCCTCGTGCGCGAGGAGTATATTCATCCCGAACCTGGACCCGTCCCTCAGGGCGTCGCGCCCGAGGACGATCGTATGGGTTCCGTTCACGGCGTCGTACTCGGTTACCGCGCCGTAGTCGCCGTCGGGATTCTCCACGACATCGGTCTGGCCCAGCAGGATTCGCTCGAACAGGTTCCTCTCGTCGTTCGCGGGCCCGCCGGCCGAGTAGAGGCTGCGCATGGCGCTCGCGTAGCGCCGAGCCTCGTCCTGCCCGGAAAGGGCGAGCCTGGCGTTGACGCCCCAGGCTTCCAGCCCGGACGCCGCCGCAGCTATCGCCCCGAGGCTCGCGTCCATCCCGCCCGCGCCTATCGCCATGCCCGCTCCCTCCGCGCCGATATTCAGCTCCAAGAGCCCGCTCGACACCAGGTTCCCGTTACGACCCGTCGCCCCCAGCATGCCGACGTTCAATAGATTGAGACTCGCGCGCCCGGTCAATCCGTACTGAACGCCCTGCCCGGCGAGCCCGCCTACGAATTCGGATAGGGCCGCCCCTCCAGAATACGCGCGTCCGGCGAACCCTTCCAGCGAGTCGCTTAGCGCCCCCGACGTCAAGCCGCTCGCGGCGCCGGACAAGGCGCTCGCGAGGCCGCTACCGACGCCGGCTCTGAAGGCGTCACCAGACCAGCCGAGGCCCTTAAAAACGCGATTTCCGTTAGCGTCCGTATCGTACTCTAGCGTAACGGCGTCAATGGCGCTAGTCGCGAGGCTAGACGATATGTTCTGCATGCCGCCCCATATGGTCCTAGAGACGGCTCCTCCGATCCCAGTCCCGGCCATTAATCCAGTAGCGGCGACAGCGGCGCCGTCGGCGGCCGTGGAAGCCGCGCTCCCCATAACGGACCCGAACGCCTGACCGCCGATAACGGCGACCGCGCTGGAGGCGGCTCGCTTCCCGAACGCGAGGCCGGCCTCTTCCCAGCTCCTATAGCCGCCTCCGACGTCGAGCGCCCCGAACAGCGCGTCGTCGCCGAGGTTTATCGCCGCCGAGCCGAGGAGGGACGGCAAGGAGGCGCCTCCCGATAAAGCGGCGGCCGCTATGCCGACGCCGATATCCGCAAGGCCCCGCAGGGTCGGGGCTTGGAACCAGCTGCCGCGATCGTCCCACAGATCCTTCTCGTAGGCGGGCTTGTTGGCTTCGTACCAGCCCTTGCCCTCCTTCATCGACCAGAAGATATAGCTACGGAGCAGGCGCCCAAGCTCTCCCGAGCCGGAATCCAGGAACAGCGCGGCTTCCCCCTCCTCGGGGTCGGCGCCGTTCCTGACGATAGGATCGTAGCCGATATGCGCTCCGAACAGCCCGGGCTGGATAAACTTGGTAATCGGGTTGTCGGTATCGTCGACCTCGACGAAATAGGAGTATTTCTCGGTGACGGTATATTCTTCGCCGTCCTGGCCTCGCCGGACGACATCGCGTTCACGTCGCCGCTCGACGCTCTTCTTCTGGTAGAAGCTCCTGGTCCTCGACGCGATCGATGCGGCGTCTTCAGCGTCGCTCGCCTTACCGAACACCTCCTCGCTCTTCGCCCGCACCTCGTCCTGGGCTTTCGAGACCAGAGCCCGGACGCCGCGCGCGTCGAGGCTGGAGAGCCTGCCTTCCGAGATGTCGGTCCCGAGGCTCCAAGGCCCCGTCGAGAACCGCGAGTAGGCCTGGACGCTGGCGCGATCCGTTATGTATCGCGCCCCCAAGGTCGAGTGGACGACGACGTCCTTCGTATAGCTACCGCCTTCCCGTCGCCATTTCCCATCCGCGACGAACGCGTCGTTCATGCTCGCGTCGAACCCGTCATTGGCCGCCCTGACCGTTTCTTCGAGTCCGGCTACGGCGGCGCTCGCGGCGTCCGCGAAATTGACGGCCATCAGCCTGGCCTGGATCCCGGCGAGGGTCGAGCCGGAGCGTCGCGCGAAGTCGGCCGCCGCGACCCTGATCGTACCCGAGTCCCACGTCCCAAGCCCGCCGACGCCCGAGCGCACCGACCGCGCCGCCGTCAGCGCCGACCCGTATTGATAGCCGAGGGCGGACGGCATCCGGGCGATTCCAGGCGCCGAAACCACTTCGTCGTAGGCCTCCCTGGCGCCTTCCGACAAGTCCACGGCGGAGACCGAGACGGCGTCGAAGCTCCTGGCGGAAGCCTCGGCGTCGGCGCCAACGAGGGCGAGGACGGCTCCGGAAGCCGCCGAGCCCGCGGCGCTCGTAGCCCGCGCGGCCCATTCTAGCTTGCGGCCCAGCATATCGTAGTAGGAGTAGTCCCAGGCCGCCTCCTTGGAGAGGCGCTGGCCTGCGTAGCGCTCATTCCACGAGGCGAAGCGCTCGCGCAGGAGGTCGAAGCCGAGCGCGAAATCCTTCCTGCCGCGCTCGAGTATTAGCGCGCCCGCCTCCCTCCAGGCCAGCCGTTTCTCGTAGAGCTCCAGCCTCGCCGCGCCCCACTCCGCCTCCCGGGCCGCCAGCTCAGATAGGAACCGAGCATCCAAGGCTTGCCCTACGAGGCCCGCGTATCGTCGCGCCGCCTCTGAACGTTCCGGGGAGAAGCTGCCTATATCGTCCCCGAGCGCGGCGGATCCGATAGCGTCGGCCAAGTCTCCGAGATAGCGCTTCCCCGAAGCCGCCTCGATCCCGTACGCCTCGGCGGCCGATCCCAGCAGCTCCGCTTCATCCGTCAGCCCCTCCAGGAACCCGCTATAGGCCTGTAGATATCGCGCCTCGGATATCCGCCTCTCGGCCTCGTCCTCGGCGTACGCGAGTCGCGCCGCCCTGAGCGCGTCGTCGCGGGAATCGAGCGCCCAGGAGGCAAAGCCGGCGAGCGCCGAGGAAGCGCTCCCGTGCGCAGGCCCCGCCGCGGCCTCGTACTCGCCGTAGCGTGCCATCAGCTCGTCCAGCTCCGAATCGCAGAGGCGGCCGGAGAGCGCCAGCGCGGCGCGCAGGGAGGCCGCGGTCATAGCGCCCTGGTCGGACGGCACGCCCTCGAGGGAATCGAGCCGCGCGCACGATTCGAGGTACTCGGACTTGCGAGCCGCTATAGGCGCCATTCCGCAATTAAGATATGGAACGCTCGCGCTGGTCTGGTTGACGAGATCGCCCATCTCCTCGGCGTACGCGGCGCGCGTCGCCTGTATACCGTTGCCCGCGAGCCCGAAG
>JAHIWG010000058.1 GCA_018816345.1 Spirochaetota bacterium
GATGCGTATAATCCTTCCCTGTGAGCTTTCTTCGCTCATGGCGTCCTCCTTGGTCAGTTTTGTGTGGTAGCTCAACTTAACCAGACGAGGACGCCTTTTTCAATGACCGATAAATGTGCGAAAGATATTGTACGCTACCGCGGGGATACTCGGTGCCGGGCTCGCTGTCTCTCTCATCTTCTGACCCGCGCCCCCGTCCAGCCTTAGCCATTCGGGCCGGGGACCACGCGGATCATGCCCGCGAGGGGGCTTCTTTCGATTATCTCATAGCTTAAAATCTGCAAGAGAATACTTCCCAAGGTAAGTTATTTGTAATAGTTCTCGTAGTACCACGGCTAAATTATAAAGAAAATTGAAGTCAGCAGCTATTTGGGTATCTACTCCCTTAATACCTTCATGACAGTAACGAAACTTCACGAAATTATTATCATTAGCTTCAATTAATTTCATAAACTCATCTCTTTCCAAGTGAATGCTCTTTTCAATTTTACATTTTGTCTCATCTTTTATTAACACATACAGTGTTGCAAGTAAGTGTTCTTTTGTTTCATTGGTTCTATGAAAACTACCGCTTTCTAACATTATTAATAATTTCAAGAACAACTCTATGGATAAAGTTAAGTTTACAATAGCTGGAACTTCAAGTGCAGGAATCTCATTTTGGTTGGGTAAAAGACTTTTCGCGCGATCACATATATGAGCAATATAAAAAAATGCAGTCGCATTCTCAAAAAGAATATCTGGATGAATAATTATTTGGTCGCCTGTCTTTCCTTCATGATTCATATACCTTCCTTCTTAGTACTTTTCAGCTATTCTTGCTTCGTTATTATTTCCCACAACCTCAGTGCATCTTGATTCTCGGATAAGGCCAGTCGTTCTAGCTCTTGCCCGACATAGCAATGAAACGCCATCGTAGACCTTACTTCAGCCCGGGCTTGTTCCAGCATCCCTTCAACAGTAGGCACGACTAAATCGAGGATTTTCTCTTTTAATTCCTCGACCTCATCGCTCATTTTCCTGCCCTATGTTTCTTCAGAAAATTGTCCACCGCTCGCGCCTCCCCGTCGTCATACACCGGGACTACGTGGGCGATGCAGTTCCCCTGGCGGGCCTTGTATCCGGCCTTTAGGAGCTTGCCGATGAAAGATCGCTCATCATCCGGAAGTGCCTCGTCGTATTCGAGGAAGGGCTTGCCATCGAGGGCTATCCTGCCGCCGCCATAGGTGAGCTTGATATCCGGGACGAGCTCTTCCGGCTCTTCTCCCATTCCCCGCGCCCATTCCGCGAAGTCCCTTGCTGAGTCCGCTTTCAGGTGTTCGAGGACGAGCTTCTTGTCCTGGTGGCGTTGAAGCGCCGCGTCCAAGTATAGGAGGTGGACAGCCTTGCCGGACAGGTCGATGTTCCGTAGCATCTTGACGTTATCAGTCCACGCATACGCGATCTTCCGGAGATTCGACACCGAGGCCCGCGACATGCCTAATCTTTCATTCGCCTTCTGGCGGTAGTATTGGAGAGACGAAAGACCCGATTGATCCCATAGGCTTTCAGCCTTGAGGATCGCGAGGCCTTGGATTATTCGGAGCATCCCCGTCGTCCGGTCGATGGTCTTTATACCTTCCTCGATGGTCTCGAGATCATCGGATTGAAGGAATTCGACCCGCATATCATCCGCAAGGGCCGGTAATTCAAACGGCTTCGCGGGAGGCTCGTCGTACTCGCTCTTATTCGGAATCGCTTTTATCTTCTTGTCCATCCGGTCCCCCGATCTTGATTATACGGTCAATCGCCGCCGCCTGAGAGGAATAATCGAACTTGTCAGCATGAGTATAGTTCCCTTGGATAGCTTCGCCAGACCAGCCCATAGACGCCCGCAGGACGGTCGAATCGACGCCGGCCCCGAGGAGATACGTATTCAGGGTATGCCGAAGGTAGTGGAGCGTTGCGCCTTCGCATCCTGCCGCCGTCGCAGCTTTCTTGACAGCGTAGCTCCATTCCTTGTATCCAAGCGGGCGATTCTTCGAGTAGCCGAATACCCACTGGCCATTCTCAACACCGTGCCCCCGATCAGCCCTCCCCTTCCATTCAAGAAGTAACTTCGCAAGCCCTTCCGGCATCGGAGCCACGCGGGGCTTTCCAGACTTCGGAGGCCCAAGCCTCGCGGACTGATCCTTGAAAGCTTGCGTCACGTAAACGAGCCGGCGCTTGAAGTCCAGGGCGTCCCATTCCAACGCGCGAATCTCCGCGGCTCTCATACCCGTGAACGCGGCCGTGACCGTCGCGAGCCAGTGACGCGGCTCGGCGTAGGCAGAGGGCGCCAGCATTTTCGCGAGGGATTCTAGGCTAATCGCCTCGCGGGTCTTCTTAGGATAGGTAGGGTTTGCGACCTTCGAGGCCGGCGAGTAGTCAAGAAGCTCCTGATAGACTGCTTCGGAGAGGACAACCTTGAGCGCCCCGAGGACATGCACAAGAAATCGCCGCGGGCCTTCCTTCTCGATGAGGCGTCGACGCCATGCCAAAATGTCGCGCCGGGTCAGTTCTTCGAGGGGGATATGGGCTATCTCATCGGGGAGAACGAATCGCTTGATATAGTCGGCAGAGCTATCGACATACTGTTTCGAGTACGTCTTGCCCTCGTCGCGCTTTCGTTGTAGATAAGGACAGGTATCGGTAAAGAAGGGTTTCGCCCAGTCGCCGAGAGTCCACGATTTCCGCGGCTTTCCGGCTTCCTGTTCAGATCGTATTTTTAGCTCATTTTTTGCCCACCGGATCGCGGCGGCCTCCGAAGTTTTCCCCGAAGAGACCGCCGCGCCCAGCTTCCCGGAGCGCGGGTTGCGGAACTGGACGTATAGATTGTCCCGTCCACTCCGCTTGAAGACATAGTAGTCTTCTGCCATTCTTCTGCCACCTTAAAAACTACCGCCCGTACACTCCTCGTAATTCCTTGCAGATAAACAACATAGCTTTGGGCGCTGCAGGATTTGAACCTGCGACATCCTGGGTGTAAACCAGGCGCTCTGACCAGCTGAGCCAAGCGCCCTCGGTGCAGGAAGATACCATGACGGGAGAGAGCGGGTCAAGGAGAGTCGACGACGGCCATTCCCCTATGCAGGACGTCCTTAGGCGGATCAGCTTATAATGGCCCTCTTAGCCGCTTCATGGTAGAATAGGCTATGGATACGAAGGGGAAAGCGATGAGACTAGCCTGCGTGGGCAACGCGCTCTACGACGTGGTAGCGTTCGTGGAGACTGATTTCGCTTCGAAGCTAGGATACCATCTCGGCTCGACCGTGCACGCCGAAAGCCCCGAAGTAGGCGCTATAGTCTCCGCCCTGCCTTCCGCCTCTCGCGGGGCGGGCGGCGGAGCCTTTAACGCGGCCAGGGTCTTCGCGTCTCTCGGCTTCCAAGCGTCGTTCGCTGGCATGATAGGGGCGGACGAGGTCGGAGCGGCGTTCAGGGCCGACCTAGGCTCGTCCGGGATAGAGCCGTTCCTTCAGGAGCGCGAAGCTCCGACGGGCGTCTTCTGCGCCATGATAGCTCCCGACGGCGAACGGACCATCGTCGTCGCCCCGGGCGCCGCCCCTGCGCTCGACGCCGCCGCGATACCCGACGCCTTCTTCGCGCCAGGCGCCACGCTCTATGCCGACGGCTTCCTAGCCGCCTCTCCGGAGACCCTGCTCACGATAGTGAGGCGGGCGGAGGCCGCTGGCATGAGGATAGCCCTGGACGTGGCGGGCTTCCGCATCGCCACGAAGCAGCGGGAGCTCTTCCTGCGCCTCATCCGGGAATCGTGCTCGTGGACCTTCATGAACGAGGACGAGTTCATCGCCCTGGCCCAGGCGGGGGTGGACGAGGCGCTTAAGGCGTTCTCCGCCTCCGCTCCGGGTACCGTCGTCGTCAAGCGGGCCGAGATAGGCGCGGTGTGCGTCAGCGACGGCGACGTGCTCGAGAGCGCAGTGAGGCCGATCCGCGCGACCGATACCACCGGGGCGGGCGACGCGTTCGCCGCCGGCTTCCTGTCGGCCGCCTTCTCGGGAGAGCCGCTAGCCCGGTGCCTTCGCCTCGGCAACCGCGTCGCGGAGCAGGCGATCCAGGTCCCCGGCCTCGCGCTGGATAGGGCACGGCTTCATAGGGCGGTTTCGACGGTACTCTAGGCCAATAATAGGATAACGCTAATATTCTCCAGTATTTGGCAAACCGCCATTAATCTTAATCAAAACTATTGCCAAGCCAGCCAAAACCTCTA
The DNA here is from genome assembly GCA_018816345.1 of Spirochaetota bacterium. Classification (GTDB taxonomy): domain Bacteria; phylum Spirochaetota; class Spirochaetia; order Treponematales; family UBA12059; genus SZUA-370. The sequence continues at coordinate 4,247 of JAHIWG010000058.1, forward strand.
TATTTTAACCTGAAACACCTGAAAGGAAATCGGAGAATGGCCGAAAACGAGATCGTTCCTATCGATATGATACTCCCGAATAAGATCCCAATAATTCCCCTGAACGGGAAGCCGATATTTCCCGGTATCTTTACGCCGTTGATGCTGGGAAGCCAGGACGACATACAGACTATTGACGACGCGATGCAGACGGACGGCATGGTGGGCCTCGTCCTGGTCCGCGAGGACACCGACAAGCCCAAGGCGAGCGACCTGCACTCCGTAGGGACGGTGGCCAAGATAGTCAAGCGCATCAACCTGCCGGACGGCTCGGTAAACATATTCATCTCGACGCTGAAGCGCTTCAAGATAAAGAAGGCCCTCTCCAAGGAGCAGCCCCTCATGGCCGCGGTCGAGTACATGGACGACCAGGGCGAGGGGCCCGACGAGATCAAGGCCCTGACGAGGGCGCTCCTTTCCGAGATGAAGCAGGTCTCCGAGAACAATCCCCTGTTCTCCGAGGAGATGCGCCTCAACATGATCAATATCGATCATCCGGGCAAGATAGCCGACTTCATCGCCAGCATCCTCAACATAGACAAGGCCGAGCAACAGAAGATCCTCGAGCTCTTCGACATCCGCGAGCGGATGGAGCGCGTCCTCATGTCGATCAAGCGCGAGCAGGAGCTCCTGAAGATCCAGAAGCGCATCCAGCACGAGATCAACGAGAAGGTCGAGAAGAGCCAGCGCGACTACTTCCTGCGCGAGGAGCTCAAGGCGATCAAGCAGGAGCTGGGGATGCCCGCCGACGCGAAAGGCTCGGACCACCAGCGCTTCAAGGAGAAGCTCGAGGCGTTCCAGTTCTCGGGAGAGGTCAAGGAGCTCGTCGAGCAGGAGCTGGAGAAATTCGGTCTCATGGACCCTAACTCCAGCGAGTTCATCGTCACCCGCAACTGGCTCGACCTCGTGAGCAACCTGCCGTGGAAGGCCGATACGGGCAAGGACTTCGACCTGAAGGCGGCCAGGGACATCCTGGAGAACGACCACTACGGCCTCAAGGACGTCAAGGACCGCATCGTCGAGTACCTCGCCGTACGCAAGCTCAAGCGCGACGCCAAGGGCTCCATCCTGTGCCTCGTCGGCCCGCCCGGCGTCGGCAAGACGAGCGTCGGCAAGTCAATAGCCAGGGCCCTCGGCAAGGATTTCTTCCGATTCTCGGTAGGCGGAATGCGCGACGAGGCGGAGATCAAGGGACATCGCAGGACCTACGTCGGCGCCCTTCCCGGCAAGATAATCCAGGGCCTCAAGATCACGAAGAGCCGCGACCCGGTGTTCATGATAGACGAGATAGACAAGATGGGCTCCAGCTACCAGGGAGACCCGTCGAGCGCCCTGCTCGAGGTGCTCGACCCCGAGCAGAATTTCTCGTTCCGCGACCACTACCTCGACCTGCCCTTCGACGTCTCCAACGTCTTCTTCATCGTCACCGCCAATACGCTCGATTCCATACCGGGCCCGCTGCGGGATCGCATGGAGATTATCCAGCTCTCCGGCTACGTCGACTCCGAGAAGCTCGAGATTGCGAAGCGGTACCTGATACCTAAGAGCCTCGAGAAATCCGGTCTCAAGAAAGCCCGGGTCAAGTACACGAGGGACGCCCTGACAGCCATCGCCGAGGGCTACGCCCGCGAGGCAGGCGTCCGCAACTTCGAGAAGCTGCTCGACCGCATCCACCGCAAGATAGCGCTCCAGGTCGTCACCGCGACCGAGGAGGGCGACGAGCCTAAGAAATTCGAGGTGGACAAGCCGTCCCTGGAGAAATACCTCGGGCAGGCGCGCTTCGACTCGGACGAGGTGAAGCGGGCTACCCTGCCCGGCATGACCGTGGGACTGGCGTGGACGAGCATGGGCGGCGACACGCTCATCATCGAGGCCGTGGCCAACCCGGGCAAGGAGGGCTTCAAGCTCACGGGGCAGATGGGCGCGGTGATGCAGGAGTCCGCGGGCATAGCCTACACCTGGGTCAGGCACCACGCGGCCCTGGCTAACGGGATTCCAGCCAAGTTCTTCGAGGAGAGGCAGATACACCTGCATATCCCCGAGGGAGCCACGCCCAAGGACGGCCCGAGCGCCGGCGTCACCATGGCGACAGCCCTCATGTCCCTCGTGCTAGGGCGGCAGGTCAGGGATAGGCTCGCGATGACCGGGGAACTTTCCCTGACCGGGCAGGTCCTGCCGATAGGGGGCCTGCGGGAGAAGACGGTGGCCGCGAAGCGTAACAAGATCCGGGACATAATCATACCCAAGGCCAACGAGAAGGATCTCGCCGACATTCCGGAGCACGTGAAGAAGGGCATAACCTTCCATCCCGTGGAGAGGATGGAAGAGGTCCTCGCCATAGCGATGCCGGAATGACGGATACGGCGGACGCTACGGGCCGCGGCGAGGTAGTAGTAACCGGAGCGGACGGATTCCTAGGCTCCAACGTCGTGAGGGCGCTCCTATCCTCGGGATACCGAGCCAGGGCCGTCCTCGAGCCGGGGAGAGAGACCGGTACGCTGACGGGCTTGGACGTGGCCCGGGCGAGAGGTAGCCTCCTCGACCCCGGCTTCGCGGCCGAGGTCGCCCGAGGCGCCTCCGGCGTCGTGCATACCGCCGCGTCGACGGCCGTATGGCCCAGCCGCATCCCCTCGATGCGCGCCTTGAACGTCGACGCGGCGCTCCGCCTCGCGCGAGCCGCGAAGGCGGCGGGGGTTCCGGTCTTCGTGCACGTGGGCAGCGCCAGCTCGTTCGAGTGGGGCGCCAAGGAGCTCCCGGGAGACGAGCGGGGCGGGTACGGCTCCGCCCGCTTCGGGCTCGATTACCTGGACACGAAGCGCGAGGCGCAGGAGGCCATGCTGGCCCTTGACTCGCCGGGCTTCCGCGTCGTCGTCGTCAACCCCACCTTCATGTTCGGCCCCTACGACTCGAGGCCCAGCTCGGGCGAGATGATCCTGGCCCTGGCCGCGGGCAAGATACCCGGCTATACGGCCGGCGGGAGGTCGTTCGCCGACGTCAGGTCGGTGGCCTCAGGCGTAGTGGCGGCGCTCGGCCGGGGCCGGGGCGGGCAGTGCTACATACTCGGAGGCGTCAACCTCTCCTATAAGGAGGCCTTCGCCGCCATCTCCGAGGCGGTAGGCGCCCGGCCTCCGGGACTCAGGCTACCCGGCTTCGCCGCCCTGGCCTACGGGGCGCTGGGATCCTCGCTCTCGCGCCTTACCGGCAAGCCGCCGAAGCTGAGCCTCGCGATGACGCGGGTCTCCCTCGAAGGTCAATACTACGATTCATCCAAGGCCGAGCGGGAGCTCGGCTACGCCAAGGGGAGCCTCAAGGAGGCCGTCGTCGCGGCGGCCGCGTGGTTCAGGGAGCGGGGAATGCTATGACCTGCCGACCGAGGGGAAAAGTGCTCGTGACCGGAGCCTCCGGCTACATAGGCGGGCGGCTCTGTTCTATCCTGGCCTCGAAGGGCGTCCGGGTCAGGGCCGCCTATAGGCGGCCCGAGCCTCCCGAGGGCCTCCGAGCCCTCGGGCGCTCGGGAGCCGAGCTCGTCCGCGCCGACCTCGATACCGACGAGGGGGCGGCTCGCGCCGCGGACGGGGTCTCCTCGGTCATACACGCCGCCGCCCTCGCTAGCGACTGGGGCGAGGCCGAGGCCTTCGAGCGCGCCAACGTGGCCGCTACCCGGAGGATGCTAGACGCCGCCGAGGCCGCCGGATGCGACGAATTCGTCTTCGTCGGCAGCATGGCCGTGCACGGCTTCGGGAGGCACGAGGGGAGTACCGAGGAAGGCCCCTACTATCCGCTCGGGCATCCGTACCCGGAGAGCAAGCTGGCGGCCGAACGGCTCGCCCTGGGCCGGGACCGGCCGGGATTCCGGGCGTCGTCTCTACGCCTCGGCTACGTCTACGGCCCGGGCGACACGACGAGCACCTACAGGATGTTCGCAGCCGCGGAGCGAGGCGCTTTCGGCTACCTGGGATCGGGACTCGCGCGCACGAGCGTCGTGTACGTGGACGACGCCTGCGAGGCGCTCGCCTCCGCGCTGGGCAACGAGTCCGTCGCGGGTCAGGCGGTCGGCGTCGTCTCGAGCGAGACGGTATCGTGGCGGGAGCTGGCCGCCGGGGTCTACGAGGCCCTCGGCTTGCCCGTACGCCCCAGGCGCCTGCCCCTGGCCCTAGCCATGCCGGCCGCGTACGTCATGAGCGCGGCGGCCGCCCTGGCCGGCAGCCGAGCGGGACCGCCTCTGACGCCGTACCGCGTCAGGCGGGCCTCCGTCCAATACGTCTTCTCCAACGATAAGGCCGCGCGCCTGCTCGGCTTCTCTCCGGCCACGGCGTTCAAGGACGGCCTGGCCGCGGCGGCCGCGGCCTACCGCTCGGGACGCTAGGCTAGCTAGCCTTCTTCGCGGCCCTCAGGGCGCCCAGGTCGTTACCAAGGGCCAAGGCCAGGTGGATGGCCAGCGCGGGGAGGAAGCTACCGTAGCGCAAGGCCAGGGCCGCGGCGATTACGCCGAAGAGGATAGCGCCGGCGGCTTCCTTCGGGCTCTTCGGGAGATGCGCCACGGAGTAGAGAGCCGTCGTCACCGCGACTGCAGCCAGCGGCCCGAGCGGGAGGATGGCGGCGAGCAGGTATCCCCTGAACGCGAACTCGTACGCGGCTAGGTACAGCGTCCAGGAGCCGATTTCAAGCAGAGCGGCGCGAACGTCCCAGCGCTGGGGAAGGTATTGCGGATACGACGCCATGTCCGCGGGCGACTTCCTGGCGAAGAGGCCGACCGAGAACCCGACGGCGGAGAGGCCGAGAGTAGCCGGAGCCCACGAGGCTACGTCGCCTACGACGAAACCTACGCCGGCCGGCGCCACCTTGAACGCGAGGCGCAAGATTAACGCCGGGATGACGAGTACGGCCACGAAGAAGCATAGCCTGTCGACGACGACCCTGATAGGAGCGCGCCTACCGGGCCGGGCCTCGCTCGGCAAGGCCCCGCTGGCTATGAACGCGACGTATGCGAAGCAGAACCACCCGTAGGCCAGGGCCGCGGCCAACCCCGATAGGGCGCTCACCTAGGCCTCCAGGCTCCGCCCGCGAGCTCGAGCCCGCAGGGCCCGGCGAGCACGGACTCGAGGCCGCGGGCCATCATGGCGGCGGTGGCGGCCACGTCGGCCGGCAAGCGCGAGGCGTCGGCGGCGCCGCTCGCCAGTATCGTCTCGGCGAGCAGCTTGGCGGCGATGAATCGCTCGCCCTTCTCCACCGCGAAACCGAGAGGTTCGTCGTAGAGGCCCACGACCTCCCAGGTGGACTGCTCGGCCTGGCTATAGCGGCCGGCGTCCTTGTCCTGGTCGGAGACGCGCACGGGCAGGTTCGCGGATATCTCGTCGAGGCGGGGCACGAGCCTCGTCAGGTCGAAGAGCCCCGTCGCGCAGTTGAACAGCGCCCGCTCGCCGGAGGCCTCGAGGGCCTTGACCCGCTCGAAGGATATCGCCTGGCCTATATCGGCAACGGTCCTGCGCCCGTCGGGCGTCGTCACGAGGATGCCTCCCTTTATGTCCACCGGCGTGCGGTACGAGAACTCGAACGCGGCCTCCGCGCCGGACAGGGCCATGACGGCGAGCTCCGCGGGATCGGGGTAATAGCCGGCGTTGTCTACGTTGCCTATGTAGGCGTAACGGTATCCGTCGGCGAGGAGTCCGCGATAGACGTCGGCGAGGACCCTGAAGCCCTGCCCGTGCCCGCCCGGGAGGGCTATGGCGCAGTCCCTGCGGCCGTAGGCTCCGTCGAACACGCGCCTGGGGCTCCCCTCGCTCGAATGGGTGAAGGCGGCGAGCATCGGCTGCCTAGCGGATCGCGGCCGCGTCGGGTCGGTGCCCGTCTCGGCGATGAGCGGCGCCAGCCACGGATGGCCCGCGTAGCCGGAATAGGCCGCGGCGAGCTGGGAATCGGTGCCGTCGCTGGTCATCTGGAAGAACGGGAGAGCAGGGCGCTCCGGCCTACCGAAACGTCGGGAGTAGCGCGCGGCCCGAAGCAGGGCGGCCCTCATCTTCAGGACCAGGAAGCCCTCCCCCGGGCTACCGTCGGGGTTCACGTACGCGGGGGTCACGCCCTTCGGCCGACCCTCGCAGAGCGGCGACAGGAGCTCGAATCCGTCTGCCACGGCGTCGAGCACGCCCGGGCCTAGAGAGGCGTTCTTCTTGCGATCGGCGTAGCTGGTCGCCGATCCTCCGTTCAGGACTCCCCAGGCCGCCATCGGATAGAGCCGCTCGCCAAGGTCGACGAGGGCCCGCCTGTCGAGGCTCGCCGTGCCCCCTTCCACTACCGCGCCGGCGGGCAGGCCGAGGCCGAGAGCGCCTAGGCGGTCGACGGCCGAGGCACGGTTAACGCGGTAGACCATGTCGGCGCCGGCCGGGACGATGGCGCGCCCGTCTACGGGCGGTACGCCCGACGCCTCGACCGCGGCGACGCCGCCGTAGCGGCCGGCGTTTATGCCTTCGAGGATCTCGCTCGTCAATGCTACGTCGATGCCCTTGGACTCCATATCGGCCCTCAGGGCCTCGCTAATCGTCGCGTCGCGCTCCATACCCGGCTTCCCGTCCTACCGCGAAAGGCTGATAGCGGCGTTGGCCGCCCCGTATATCGATATCGCGTAGTCCTTGACGACGAATACGGGCGTTCGCGCCGCAATAGCGCGCACGTGCTCCCGGTACCCGAGGAGGAAGGAGCGCATGAAGCGGTCGCCCTCGGCGAACCGGCCTAGGTTCTTGGCGGCTATCCCTCCCGCCAGGTAGACGCCTCCGCTAGGCAGGAAGGTCGCCGCGGCGTCAGCGGCGACGCGCGCGTAGAGCCTGACGAACATGTCCATCGCTCGCTCGCATAACGGGTCGCCCGCTTCCGCCGCGCCGGCTATCGCGGCGGGCCGTTCCTCGTCGCGCAGCGATCGTATGGCCTTCGCGGATGCGGGGATCTCCGCCTCGCGCTCGGTCAAGAAGGCGAAGATATTGGCGATGCCCTGCCCCGAGACCCCGGCTTCCGCTCCTGCGGCGAAGCCGTACGAGCGCTCCAGCCAGCGGGAGAAGTCCCTCGTAAGATCGTCGTAGACGGGCAGGCACGCATGGCCGCCCTCCGACGGGTAGACCCGGGTCGCGGGCCCGTCCCTGAGCGCGTAGCCGAAGCCCAGGCCGGTTCCCGCGCCTATCACGACGACCGGCCCCGAGGGATCGGGGACCGCGAGCGCGCCGTCGGGTGAGGCGAGCTGTACGAGCTCGGCGGGGTCCTCGGGGTCGAGGAGCAGGATGCCCCAGGCGATGGCGCTGAAGTCGTTGATGACGTAGGCGGGCAGGCCGAATCGGGATTCCAGCCCGTCTCCGTCTATTCCCCAAGGGGCGTTCGTGAGCGTTATAGTCCTGCCGACCACGGGGCCCGCGCCGGAGACGCAGAGCAGGCTCGGGGCGGGCGCGCCGGCGGCGCGGGCCTCGGAGATGAAACGCCCGAGAGGCTCGGCGAGCGACGGCTCGGCCTTCGTCGAATAACGCCGTTCGAAGCGGATGGCTAAGCCGCCCTCCCCCGATGCTACGACGGCGCAGCTGGTGTTGGTTCCTCCGACGTCCACGGCCAGGACGACCTCGCCGGACGCGTTCGATAGTGCGTGCATACCGGATACTAGCGCGAGGGCGGCCTTCCTGTTAAGTACCGGGGGCCCGTCACTCGATGGAAAGGCGCCACATCAGGAACGAGTCCAAGGCCCCGAAGACGAGCGATACGACGGCCGCCACCGCGACGCTCTGGATCTGCTCTTCGTTGCTCAGCTTGTAGGAGCTCTCGTTCTTGAAGGGCCACGGGACGTAATCGGCCGCGAACCCCTTCTCGACGAAACGGCTTATATCGAAGACGAAATTCGTATAGAAGAGGATGAGCGGGAAGGCGCCTAGGCTGACGATCTCGAAGCGCCTTAGGCCGACGGCCCACGAGGGGAACTCATCGGCCGAATACGGCTCGGGTAGCGACGATTGATTCGCCTCCGCGCTCGTCGGCGTCGAGCCTGACGGCGTCGAGCCTGACGACGTCGAGCCTGACGACGTCTGTGCCCAAGCCGAAAGGGCGGATAGCATGAGCGCGGCGATCGCGACGGGAACCCTTAAACGCCTCAAGCGCTCGCCCTATTCCCGAAGATAGCCGTGCCTACGCGTATCATCGTAGAGCCCTCCTCTATGGCTAGCTCGAAATCGTTCGTCATGCCCATGGACAGCGTGTCGAAGCCAGGCGAGGGGAATCGGGAGGAAGCCGCCGAGAACGCCGCGGCGCAAGCCCTGAACGACGCTCTGATCCTGGCCTCGTCATCGGTATACGGGGCCATCGTCATGAGGCCCCTGGGACGCACGAACGCCATATCCGCCGCCCTCTCGAGGGCCCTCAGCAAGGAATCCGCGTCGGGGAAGCCGCTCTTCGACTCTTCCCCGGTATGCAGCTCGAAGAGCACGTCGAGCACCTTCCCCGCTTCCTCGGCCCTGCGGGCGAGCTCGGCGAGTATGCCCTCGGAGTCCACGGACTGGACGCAGTCGAAGATCGCGACCGCCTTCTTAGCCTTGTTGCTCTGCAGGTGGCCTAGCAGGTGCAGCTCTGAGCCGGGGACCGATCCCGAGAGCGACGAGAATTTCGCCTCGGCCTCCTGGACCCTGTTCTCGCCGAAAACTCGCAGCCCGGCGGCGTAGGCCGCCGCTACGGCGTCGGCGGGGTTGAACTTCGTCACCGCCAATAGCCGCACCGAGTCCTCCGCCCTTCCGGCCCTCGCGCAGGCGGCGAGCATGCGCTCCCGCACGGCCGCGACTGACTCGGAGACTCCCGCTCCCAACGCGCCTCTCATCGCGGCCGCCGGCCTGGCCCCGCGCGGAGGCGCGGGGCGCTCGCTAGCGTTTCGACGCAGTACGTTTCCATACCGGCTCCTTTCGCGCGCCTAGGGAGGCGCGAAGTATCATGACGTCGCCGAGCCCCAGGGACTTCGCGGCGGCGTCTATCGGTCGCTTCAGCCAGGCCGGGCGCATGCCGGCGGGCCAGCCGCCCCACGTCCCGAGGTACTCGACGTCGAATCCCTCGGAGGCGAGCAAGGCTGGCAGGGTACGCGCTGAGAACAGGTACAGGTGATCGCGGATGGCGCTTCGCCAGCGCGATCCCATCAGCCTGGCCTGGAACCCGTCGGAATTGGGCGTCACGAGGAACAGCTTACCGTCGGGACGCAGGGCGCGCCGCGCTTCCCGCAAGAAGGACCGAGGTTCGTTAAGGTGCTCGATCAAGTGGGTCGCGACGACGGCGTCGAAGGAGCCGCCCTCGACGCCCGCCGTCTCGAGCGTACCCGTGACGACGTCGAGGCCGAATCGCGTCCTCGCGTACTCAGCCATGGATTCGCCAATCTCTACGCCCGTCGCCTTCCACCCCGCCTCGGCGAAGGCCGAGAGCAGGGCGCCCGTGGCGCACCCTATCTCTAGCACGGATCGCCGCCTCTCGCCCCCGGGGCCCGCGTCCCCTGGCGGCGCGGCTTCCGGCCTAAGGCCGGCCTCGGCGAGGCTCAATAGCGAAATGGCCCGATAGTCCATGTGGCGCTCGGTCTCGTAGGCGAGGTACTCGTCGCCGTACCTCGCCGCGATCGCCTCCGCGACGGGCTGGGGATCCTGGCGCCACAGGCCGCAGGACGCGCATCGGACGAAGACGACGCCCTGCGCCCGCCAGGCCGCCCGCGCGGCCGAGGAGCCGCAGAGGGGACAGGGCAAGGACCTGACCGGGTCGCGGTCGTCGGCCGCCGAGGAGAACGTCCTTATCGCGTCGTCATTGCACCGATATGGAATACGTCTGCTCCCGTCTATTGCTCGCGTAGTCCGATGCCGCGACGGTCACGAGGACTCGCCCCCTGGACAGGGAGAACGGCCCGAAGCGAACCCGGCCGTCGGCTACTAGGTAGGCCCCTTCCTCGACGCCGACGCCGCCGAAGAGGGTCGCCCTGCCGTCCGCGGCCCATGCCGCGTCGTAGACCATACGCCCGCGCTCGGAGCCGTCGATGAGGACGCGCAGGTCGAACGGCGAGCTCTGAGAGCCCGAGGGAGAGAGGTCGTACGCGTCGACGACGACATAGTAGGAGCCTTGCCGGATCGGCTTCGATTGGTCCGCGTACGATCCGTCGGCCTCCAGGGAAAGGGCCATGGAGCGTATCACGGGCGGCTTATCGTCGCTCACGCTAGGCATCACTATCATCGGGTTGATGAAACGCCGCTCCTTGGCGTCGAACGTATAGAAGGAGACGCCGCGGGCGTCCTTCGCCTCGGAGGAACGGCCCAGTACGTCGCCCTTCCTCACGTTCTTCAGGTACGACGAGACCGAACCGGGCTTGAGGCCGGCATAGACGGTCGTCATGGAGGAGGCGTGGGCGACCACGACGAGAGAGCCGGCGACGAGCGGGTAGCCGCCCGGAAGCCGGGGTCCCTGAGCCGAGAAAGTCAGCTCGCCGTCGTCGGCGGCTGTAACGAGGCCGTCTGCCGAGCCGAATTCTACGCCCCGAAGGAAACCGCCCCTCGGCGCGCCGAACCCGAAGCGGAATCTACCCGCGTCGGCGGGCCATTCGAAGGCGAACGCCGATAGGGCTGAGAGGGCGATGACGAGGCCCGCGACGACTCGGATACGGATTCTCCTCACGTCATTCCTCCATGAAATCTAATCGCGCCAGCCAGGTCTTCCCCCCGACGAAGGCGGAAGAACCGGAGAACCTCGCGTATTCGCTGTAGTCCGGCAAGGCTATCCTGCCTAGCAGGGTCGCCGGGAGCCTAAAAGCCACTATCTCCGATTTACGGCCCCGCCTGGCGACCAGATACGCTATGCCCTTCGAGCCGTCTAGGGCTACGTCGAAGTCGTCGGCCTTGACCGGGAGCACCTCGTCCACGGATCCGTCCACCGACCATACGCCTATCCCGTCGGAACGCCTGTACAGCACGTGCTTATCGTCGTCCAGCACGACTACGCGGACCGGCTCCCTATAGTCGGTATCCAGGTAGCGATGGCTCGCGACCCTGTAGTCGACGCCGCCCCTGCCGAGCACGACGAGGCGCTGCTTGTCGACGCCCGAAACCGACGCGACCCAATCGCCGGAGCGGGATACGCCTATCCCTAGCACGACGGGCAGCCGGGAGCCTCCCGGCGCGAAGGAGAAGGCCCTTCTCCCGTCCAGGGAAACGCCTTCGAGCCAACCGTCGACGGTACCCCCTACGACGAGCCCGTCGCCCGCTGAGAACGCGCTCAGCTGGCAGGGGAAAGCGTACTCCCACATAGCGCGCCCGGCGGAGTCGTAGGCGGCCACTCCGCTGCCGTCCTTCTCGGCCGAGAAAAGGCGCCCCCCGGAATAGAACGGGAAGCGCGACTCGATGGAGGCTATCGTAGCGCCGTCGGGTCGCTTTAGGACCCGGTCGCCTCCGGCGGCCTCGAGGCTGACGTAGGAAGCGTCGGAAACGGGGGCGCCGCCGGCCGCTTCCGCGATGAACGATAGCCGGCCGTCGGGGTAAAAATAGCCGAACCGGTCGCCGGCCGAGAACGCGATCGGCTCCGCCGCCGGCGCCGAAGCGGCCGCGGCTTGGAGGACGTCTATATCCGTCTTCCAACGCGGAACGGCCGAAAGCTCTGGCGATAGGGGCTCCGCGAAGACGAAGAAGTACAAGAGTATAACGACGACACTCACGAGAACGGCCAGTACTGCTCGCCGTCCCTTCCCATCGCTCATGCTACCCCCTGCGACTAATACTATCGGTTAATTTATCGCCTGTCCCAGGAACAGCCGTCTCTGGCATTATACGCTAGGATGGTATATAGTATCGTCCCGTTCCGTCAATACGAAGCGATCCTCTTGGACGGGAGAAAGCCGGGACCATGGAACGCACCGAACTCTTCGAGCTAGCTAGGAAGGCGGCGGAGAAGTCGTACTCCCCGTATTCCAAATTCAGGGTAGGGGCAGCCTTGCTCTGCGACGACGGCACGGTGGTAAGCGCCGCGAACGTCGAGAACCGGTCCTACGGGCTCACGATCTGCGCCGAGCGCTCGGCGCTCGTATCAGCGATAGCCCAGGGCAAGAAGGGTTTCTCCGCCCTCGCCATCTCCTGCCCGGACGCCGACTACCCGGTGAGCCCGTGCGGCGCCTGCAGGCAGTTCATAAGCGAGTTCGTAGGAGCCGATTTCCCCATCAGGTTCGGGGGCGGGGACGGGCGAGTCGTCGATACGACCATGGGGGAGCTCTTGCCCCACGACGCCCTGCACGAGTTATCGTCGCGATAGTAATCGCGTCGCGATAGCGATCAGCGCTTCTTGGATTCTTCCTCGCGCTTCTTCTGGTCGCTCTCGAGCTTGCCCGACCATATCTCGATCTTCTTCTTCAGTTCCTCGGCCTCGTTGCGCTCGCCGAACACCACGTGGATGCGACGCAAGGCGTTCAGGTACAGTATGGCCTGCTTGAAGTCGTCCATTTTCATGGACGAGACCTCGTATTTCTCTCGATAGCGATCCGCGGTCGTCTGGAGTAGTTTCTTGACGAACGCCAGGTACGAGAAGGCTATCATCCTATTAGGCGAGGCCAGGTCCATATCCTGGTACGCGCGCTTGAGATCGAGGCAATTCTTGGCGACGGCCGCCAGCTTTCCCCATAGCTCTACGAACGACCATTTCCATTTCGAGTTGGCTCCGTACCCTTCCTCTATCTCGCGTATGGCGAAGCCGATCTTGCGAAGGAGGGCGTATCGGTCCTCGTAGGTGACTTCTGAGATTTCCTCGAGGTTCTTCTCGTACTCGGAGAAGGGAGCGTCGACGTACCCGGTCACGATATCCTCGAGGTACTTCATGCTACGGCCGATGCTCTTCCTCGCCTCCGCGAGGGAATCCTCGTTCTTGATCCCTAGGAGGGAGACGGAGAGGTTATTGACGAGGACCTGATACGAAGTCAGCGCCAAGGTCTGCTCGGCGAGCTTAATGCGTACGTAGCCCAGCCCCTGCCCCCCGGGCTGCTTGAGCAGGTTTAGGAACGACTGCTCCTTCGACAGGATGGAGTCGCTGACGGTCTTGTATTCCTTGACCTTGGCCGCGTACCTATTTCGCTGTTCCTGCGTTATCTTCGACATCGTTCACCTCGCGGATTTCCGAGCTTGGCCACCAGTTCGGCCGCATGGTCGAGCGAGGCCCGGGACGAGGGGTCGCCCGATAGCATGCGCGCGATCTCCCTCACGCGATCGTCCCCCTCGAGGCGCGCGACCCTCGTCACGGTCCGTTCGCCCTCCACTCGCTTCTCTACCATAAGGTGATTATCGGCGCGAGAGGCGATTGAGGCGAGATGCGTAATGCATAGGACCTGCTTAGTCGCGGCGAGCGACGCCAGGTGGGAGCCTACCCCGAGGGCGACCTCTCCGCCTATCCCGGTATCGACCTCGTCGAATACCATGGTCGGCGCTCCCCCGTCCTCGGCTAGCGCGGTCTTCAAGGCTAGCATGAAGCGGGACAGCTCGCCGCCGGAGGCTACGTCCGCGAGCGGCCGGAGCGGCTCCCCCTTGTTCGCGGAAACGTAGAACTCCAGGTCGTCGGCGCCCGTCGGGCCGACTACTATCTTTCCCGCGGACGGCGGGAATCTCTCGATACGTACGGTGAATCGCGCGTTCGGCATGCCTAGCGTCGCGATCACCGACAGGACGGCTGATTCGAGGCGCTTCCCGGCCGCGGACCGAGCCTCGGTCAGCGATTCGGCCTTTCCGAAGACTTCCGACTCGAGGGCCGCGACCTGCCTCTCGAGGCCGGCCCTATCCTCTTCCCAGTTCTCGAGGCCCGCGAGCCTCTCGGCCGCCTCCGTTCGGTACGCCACGACGGCGGCGAGATCGAGCCCGTACTTCCGCTTGAGGCGCTGCAGGACCGCGAAGCGGGCCTCGATCTCCTCGAGGCGCGCGGGATCGAAGTGCGTCTGGTCCGCGTAGCTCGATAGCGATTCGCCGAGGTCTTCCAGCTCGTAGTATGAATCGTCGAGCCGCTTGGAGCGGTCTAGGAGGCGCTGGTCGATAGACCCCGCCGATTCTAGCAGGGGCCTGGCGCGCCTAAGCTTCGCGATAGCGCCGTCGGCGTCCGATAATAGCTCCCTAGCCTGGGAAACCGCCGCGAAGAGCTTCTCGTGCTGCGAGAGCCTGCGCTCCTCGTCTCCCAGCTCGTTTTCCTCGTCGGCTCGAGGGGCGGCCGCGTCGATCTCCTCTACGGCGAACCTCAGCAGCTCTATCTCCCTGGCTCGTTCCGCTTCGGAGCTCGCGAGGGTCTCGAGCGCCTTCCTCTTCGCCCCTAGCTCCGCGTAGGCCGCCGCGTACGACGAAACCTCGGCCTCGATCCCGGCGAACCTATCGACGAGCGCGCGATGCTTGTCCTTCTTTAATAGCGCGTGGCCCTCGCGCTGTCCGTGGACCTCGACGAGGGTAGCGGAGAAATCCTGCAGGTCCTGGCGTACCACCGGCACGTCCTGCACGTACGCAGAGCCTCGACCGGTCCGCTTTAGCCCGCGTCGGATTATGACGGCCCCGTCCTCGGGCTCGATGCCGCGCTCCCCGAGCCATGCAAGGGCCTCGGCGTTGCCCTCTACCGATACTACGCCGGTTACAAGCGTCTCCTCGGCTCCGGATCTGATAATCCCCGTATCAGCCTTAGCCCCTAGGATGAATCCCAGCGCCCCTATCATTATGGATTTTCCGGCGCCCGTCTCACCGGTCAGGAGGTTTAACCCGAGCTCGAAACGGATCGACAGCCTGTCGATGATAGCGAAATCCCTAATAGACATTTCCTCAAGCATCGGGGCCTCCGGACCAATTGAGCTTCGTCCTAAGGACCTGGAAGAAGGCGGCTCGCTCATGCCTGTAAAGCCTCGCCTTGAACGCGGAGCGCCTGAACGATATCCTGTCGCCTTCCGCGAGGTCGAAGAAATCCTGCCCGTCAACGGTCAGGATCGTACGCTCCCGCTGTCCCGGCTCGACGAATAGCTCGAGGCACTCTCCGCCGGGGATGACGAGGGGCCTGTTCGACAGGGTAAACGGGCAGATAGGCGTGAACACCATGGCGTCCATGTCCGGATCGAGGACCGGCCCCCCGGCGGCCAGGGAATACGCGGTCGAGCCGGTAGGAGTAGAGACGATAAGCCCGTCGGAGCGGTACCTGCCTAGCGGTGCGCCGTTTACCGATATGCTCAAAGCGACTATCTTCGCCGGGCCGGATCCGGACACGACTCCGTCGTTCAATGCGCTGAAACCGGCTATCGGGCGGCCGTCCCGCTCCACCGACACGTCGAGCATGAAGCGTTCCGAGACGGCGAGGCTCCCCGAGACCGCCTCGTCGAATCGTTCTTTCCACTCGTCCCGCTTTACCCAGGCTATGAATCCTAGCGTACCGAGGTTAATTGGAAGGATAGGCACTCCGAACGGCGCCGCGACCCTGGCCGCGTACAGTACCGTACCGTCGCCGCCTAGGCTAACTAGGATATCGGCGCCGCCTATCGAGGGCGGCTCGGCGCGTTCCTGGCAGAACGGCACGAACATCGTGGACCAGCCGCCCTCCCGCAGTCGGGCGTCCATCTCCCGCGACATCCTTTCGGCGTCGTCCTTGAGCGAATTGACTAGGATTGCCACGAGGCCGCGGGTAGCGTTCAATGCGTCCCCTCCGATTACGGTAAGGTAGCGAGTACCTTGGCTATCTTCTGGGCCGCAATCTTGCCGATACGCTGACTCATCGGAAAAGCGACCGAGCGGTTGACGAGCGAGGCCGCCGAGGGGCACACGCCTTCGGGGGTGATTCCCGCGGCGGCGCAGGTATCCTCGAAGGCCATAACCGTATCGACGTCCTTCTTCTTAGCATAGGCTCGTACGTCCTTGACCCCCGATTCCAGTACCACGACGCATCCGAAATTCGAAGGCTCGCATTCGCAAGCCGGGGCCAAGGGCCTCCGATGCGCCCTGGCGAGGGATTGGGCGTATAGCTCGGAGAGCTCGCGCCTCTTCTCGATGAACTTCTCAATATCCTTTAGCTGGGATAGGGCGAGGGCCGCGTTCATGTCGCTCATCCGCTCTTCCTGCAGCAGCCCGTCCAGGGCGTTACGAAGCGGCTGCGCTTCCCTACGCCCGGGCGCGTATAACAAGGCGCCGCCGCCTGCGGTAATGGAGGAAGCCGGTTCTAGGCCGAGGATCGTAAAAGTGCCGAGGAAACCGGCCCTCGACTCTCCGGCGCGCGCTCCGATGGAATAGGTCGCGTCCTCGATTATCGGGACTCCAAGATCTATGAGAGAGGCGGGGTCGGGCATTACTCCCCACGGCTCGGCTAGATAGAAGGCCTTGGATCCCTCCGAGGATACGCGATCGAGGGCCTCGGTCGTGACGGCCGCGGTAGCGGGGTCGATATCGAGCCATACCGGTCGCAAGCCGCGCGCCGCTATGACCTTGTGCACCCATGCGTGCGATAGGGCCGATAAGGCGATCGCGTCGCCAGCGACTAGGCCGAGGCATGATACGGCGACGTCGAGAGCTACCATAGGGCTTCGGAGCGCGAGACCGTAATCGAAGCCGAACCTATCTTTCGCGGCCTTCATGAACCTATCGCCGAAATCACCAGGGGACAGGCGATCTGTGACGAGGCAATTCAAAACAGAATCCATATCCTTGCGGCGGATATACGAACTTCTTACGAGTATTTCCATTAATCGAAAGCCTATTTCCTAATCTCTTCGATTTTTTGAAGTTCCTTGGCGTTGAACAGCTTACGAATATCGAGAATTATCAAATATCCGTTCTTCTGGTTAGCGACGCCTTGGATATACTCCGCGCCTATCCCAGAAATCATCTGGGGAGGGGGCTGTATTTCTTTATAATCTATAGAAATAACGCGTTCTACCTTATCTATGATCACGCCGAGCTTCATACCGCCTAAATCAATAATAATAAACCCCGATAACAGGCTATCGTCATCGCCTAACTGCGCCTTCCTGAGGTGGAAACGCTTGTGAAGGTTGATTATCGGGATAATCTCGCCGCGAAGATTGTATAAGCCCTCAACGAACGACGGCGCATTCGGAATCGCTCGTATCTCCTGGAGAGTCACGATCTCCTTAACGTCCATGATATCTATTCCGTACAGCTCTTCGCTGAGCTGAAACGTTACGAGCTGAAGTAGAGCTTCCCTCTCGACCATGCGGCCCTCCGCCTACGCGATTATTGGATTCTGGCGTTTTTCAGTCTAGCATCTTTCACCCTCGCGGGCAAGTGATGGATATACGCGGACTTCTTAGCGCGATTATCCCGGAGCTCTTCGACTAAAACGCGCGATCCTCTTTATCGAGCCGCGCGAAGCGGCGATTTTTTCCCCGGATTGCATTGACGGCCCCGGGGGCGAAGAGGTATCCGCGAAAGAATAAAAAAAAGCCCGGCGACGACCTACTCTCCCACCACGAAGGCAGTACCATCGGCGTTAGAGAGCTTAACTTCCGTGTTCGGAATGGGAACGGGTGTGGCCTCTCCACGATAATCACCGGGCAATGTTTACTACATTACGAA
>JAHIWG010000007.1 GCA_018816345.1 Spirochaetota bacterium
CAAGGACGACGATTCCGGGGAGACCCTGACGATAGGCGCGGACACCGTCGTGGTCAACCGCGACGCCAACCTGCTGTCGGCCCGCGGCGACGTCGTCTTCGAGAGGAAGAAGGCCGACGGCTCGGACTTCTTCCTGGGAGAGGCGCTCGAGCTCGACATGGACGACTGGAGCGGCGTCTTCCTGGACGGCGAGAGCAAGCGCGGCTCGGGCGCGTCGGCCGACGACGCCCTGTTCTTCCGCGCCGACGATATCCTGAAGCGCGGGACCGACGTCCTGGTGTTCAAGGACGGCGTGGTCAGCTCCTGCGAGGGCGAGCAACCTCATTACTCCATCCGCGCCTCGAAGATATGGATACTGGGCGGCAACGAATGGGCCATGAGCGACGCGACGCTGTCGGTCGGCGAGATTCCGGTCCTGTACCTGCCGTTCTTCTACTACCCGGGCGAGGAGATAGTGTTCAATCCGGTGTTCGGGTACGACGAGCGCTTCGGGCGCTACGTGCAGACGACTACCTATCTCCTGGGCGAGAAAGAGCCTAAGGAGCAGGAGATAAGCCTCCTAAAGATAGCCGAGGGCTCCAAGGGCTACCAGCGGAAGGTAGAAGGCGTGTTCCTCCGTACGACGCGCGAGCCTAGGAAGGAAAAGACGGCCGATTTCCTCAAGGTCATCGTCGACCTGTACTCGACGATCGGGGGATTCGCGGCCGCCCAGGCCAAGGTCGCTACCCTGGGACCCTTCTCGTCGATCGCGGGCTTCGCCGGGCTGGGCGTGACGCGGTCGGCCTTCAAGCTGACGGACGGCACCTATACTCCCTACGCCGCGGCCGGCGACTACGCGAGCGTATGGAACCCGGTCGACTTCTTCGGCACGGAGTTGCCGTTCCGCTTCGGCTTGGACCTGTCGACGTCGCTCGGTATAGGCCCGCTCAAGATAAGCGTCTCGGCGCCGTTCTATAGCGATAGCTACTTCAACCGCGACTTCAAGGACAGGAGCGAGAACATGAACTGGCTCCAGTTCCTCGACCAGGAGACCGATACGACGGCGATATCCAAGCTGTCGTCGTTCACCGATACGCTCGGGCTCTCCGTCAGCGTACCCTCCGCGTCCCTTCCCCCGTGGCTCTCGGGCGTCTCCCTGAGCAAGCTGTCGTCGTCGCTCGCCTGGTCGAGCGTGCTCAAGGCTGCGCCTTCCGACGCGACGCAGAAGGCCCTGTTCGACGTCGACCCGACGCGGGAATTCTTCGTGCCGTACGAGTGGACCGTCATGGACGCGGCCGCGAGCCTCTCGGGTACGCTGTTCAAGTACCCGGTCGCGGCGAGGGCAAAGGCCGCGGCCGCCTCGTCGGGCGCCCCGGAACCCGCGGCGGCCGAGCCTTCCGCGGCGAATCCTTCCGCGGCGGAGCCCGCGGACGCGCTCCTGGCGGAACCGGCGGCGCCGCCTCGCGCGCCTGACGCCCTGCAGGCGGCGAAGCTCGAGCTCCCCGCCCTCGAGCCGCCGTGGAGCCCCGCCGAGAAGCCCTCCGCCGCGGCGGGCGACCCTGTGCCCGGCTTCGCGGCCCCGCCGCTCGCGGCCCCCGAGACTGTCGCCGAGCGCGAGCCGTTATCGGCGTCGCTGGCGTGGACGTACGCCCCTAGCTTCTCCTGGAAGCGTCGATTGCTCAGTTCCGCGTGGAAGGAACCGGCGGATATCGATTGGTCGGCGCTGTACGAGGCCAGGAGCGTGCGCAACGCCGGCGCACTGAGCCTATCCGGCTCGTTGTACGGCGGATTGCTCGGCCTCTCGGCCTCCCTCTCGGCCTCCGCGCAATACCAGGATAGGCCCGTCGTCTCCGGCGACCCCGCGTACGCGAGCGCCTCGCTCCTCGCCACCTGGGCCAAGCAGGACGCGGAGTACCGCAACGACAAGGTAACCGGTACGCTCAAGCTTACGAGCTCTCCGTTCCAGGATTACTGGCTCTGGTCGCCTACGAGCCTTAGCTATTCGCTCGCCTCCAAGCTATACGAGTACGCCTTCGACTCGATGGACGCGGCTTCCCCGGCCGACCTGACCAAGGCGACCTATAGGACGACGTACGCGGATTGGACCGACGAGACCGTTACCGCGCACGCCCTGTCCCTGGACGTCGGCCTCAAGCCGTGGGGGCAGGCCCAGACGCTCACCTTCGCCGCCGACCTTCCCCCGCTCCTCGAGAAGTATACGGGGAAGCTCAGCCTCAAGGCGCCCTGGGCGTCGCTGCTCGTAGGGGCCTCGTACTCCGTGCCGAGGAAGGACGCCGACTTCGCATGGACGCCGCTCAACGCCTCGCTGTCGCTCGGCGCCTTGCCCTGGCCCACGCTCACGACGTCGCTCATCTGGGACATCGAGTCCAACGCCCTTACCTCCCTATCCTCCGCCCTGGCCTGGCGCGGCCTCTCCGCCTCCCTCAGCGCTAAGGAGGCCGTCGCGTATCGCCTGGAGAGCGGTACCGGATGGGTATCGACGGGAGATCCGGCGTTCATGGCGAGCGCCTTCGCCTTCTCGTTCAAGGATAGCTGGAAGCCGCCCGCCGCGTGGCGCAATAGGATATCCTGGACGGTAGACGTTAACGCCGCCGCTCAGCAGAGCTTCCTCAGGTTCACCGACTCGTCCCTCGATTTCGCGCTGGGGCTGACGTTCAAGGTGCATGAGTTCCTGGATATCACGCTGGCCTCGACGTCGAGGAACTCGTCGCTGTGGCGCTACTACCCGGGCCTCCTCGATATTCCGGACGAGTACGATTTTCCCGCTCGAAACCCGCTCGCGGACCTTCTGGATTCCTTTAATTTCTTCGACGGCACTAACGAGGCCAGGGAACGATCGCTGTTCAAGCTGAAGGCGATATCCATCACGGCTACGCATTACCTCCACGATTGGGACCTCGCGATGACGTTCTCCGCGAGCCCCGTGTATAACGAGACTACGGTAGGGTATGAGTTCAAGACCAACTTCTCCATAAAGCTCTCGTGGCGGTCGGTATCGCAGATAAAGGCGTCGTATAAGCGCGAGGGCGACACCGTAACCTGGAATTGAGCCGGCCCGCGGCGTTCCCGAGCCGACCCGCGGCGTTCCCGAGCCGACCCGCGGCGTTCCCGAGCCGACCCGCGGCGTTCCCGAGCCGGCCCGCGGCGTTCCCGAGCCGACCCGCGGCGTTCTCGAGCCGACCCGCGGCGTTCCTTGCTTTTTTTCCGCGGCAAGGATAGGATAATGCCACGTGACCCCGACGGAAGCTGTAGGCATCGCCCTGGACGATACGAGGCTCTTAGCCGACGTCTGCGGCGTCAACGATTATAATCTCCATGTGCTCGAGCGCCTCCTCGGCGTCCCCGTATTCGTCCGCGGCAACGAGATACTCCTGGAGTCGCCCGATTCCCGCCTCCGGCGCCTGTTCTCCTCGTTGATAGGACAGTTGCTCGACGCGATAGGGGAGGGTATGCCGGCCTCGCCGGATCTCATCACCGCCATCTACGCCAGCCTTACGCCCGAGGGCTCCGGGCCCGTACCCGGGGCCGCGCGCTCCTGCGCCGACCTATTCAAGGAATCCGCTATCCAGGTGCCGGGGGCCTTTTCCAAGGTATACCCGAGGACGGCGAACCAGGCTTTATTCCTCAGGGGGCTGGCGACGCACGATATCAGCGTCGCCGTCGGGCCCGCGGGCACGGGCAAGACCTACCTATCGGTCGCCTGGGCGCTCCGCGAGGTCCTGTCCAAGTCGAGGCGCAGGCTCGTCCTGACTCGTCCCGTCGTCGAGGCCGGGGAGAGCCTCGGGTTCCTCCCCGGCGACCTAGGCCAGAAGATAAGCCCGTACCTCCGTCCGCTATACGACGCCATGGAGGCCCTCGTGCCGTACGACGTCGTCCGGAGGCTCGAGGAGAACCATACTATAGAGATAGCGCCGCTGGCCTATATGCGCGGCCGGAGCCTTAATAACTGCGTGGTAATCCTCGACGAGGCCCAGAATACGACTAAGGAACAGATGAAGATGTTCCTCACGCGCATAGGGGAGGGCTCGGCCGCCGTCATTACCGGGGACGTGACGCAGATCGACCTCCCCAGGAAGTCGGAATCGGGACTCGTCCACGCCTTGTCGGTGCTATCGGGCATCGACGAGATATTCGTGAGCAGGATGGACGGACGCGACGTGGTCCGTAATCCTCTCGTCAGGAAGATAATAGACGCCTATGAGTCAGAAATCAGATAGCGATAATCCTTTCGCCCTCCTCCTCGCGAGGCTCCGCGACCGCGCACTGTTCCGGGATCCGGAGCGGGTCCGGCGGTACGGCGCCGTGGCCGCGGCCGCCTTCGCGTGCCTCGCCTCGTTCGTGGGGTTCGGAGCCGTATCCGGCAGCGTGGGCCGGGGCGGGTTCGAGGTCGGCAAGGTGGCGGACAGGGATATCGTCGCCGAGGACGACGTGGTCTACGTCGACGCGAAGGTGACGAAGATCAGGACGGACGCTGAGCTCAGGCTCGTGCCCGCGGTGTTCTCCATAGACGACGCCGTCACCAAGACGGCCCTGTCGTCCCTCCTCGCGTTCAAGAAGGGCTTCATCGACCTCGTCTCCGAGGCGGGCGGCAAGGAAGGGCTGGCGCTCAAGGCCCGCGGCCGGTTCCCGTACCTAGGCGCCTCCGATCTCCCGGAGCGCCTAGCCGACTATCCGGCGCCGGCTAACGCCTTGGAGCAGGGCCGGATCGTGCTCGAGGCGCTCATGAAGCGCGGGGTCTTCGCCATACCCGACGCCGGGCTCGAGCGCTACAATCCCGAGAGCCTGGAGCTCCGCCGCTGGACGGACGGCCCCCTGGTATACGAGCAGGTACCCATCGAGAAGGCCGCCACGATACGGCGCGCGAGGGCGGCGTCCCTCGAGATAGCCAGGTCGCTGAAGCTATCGGCCACGATGGCGGCCCTGGCCGCGGATATCTCCGTGGTCTTCGCGAGGGAGAACGCGTTCTTCGACGAGGAGCAGAGCCTGAGGCGCCTGGACGCCGCCAAGGCGAGAGTCGAGCCCGTGATGCGCAAGATATCCAAGGGCGACAAGGTGATACGGCAAGGCTTCATCGTCACGACGGAGGACATGGATCGCCTCGCCGCCCTGCGCGGCTCCGAAACCCAGCTCGACCCGCTCGTCGTAGTCGCCGGGATACTCCTCTTGGCCCTGTTCGGCTTCGGGGCGGTCGCCGTGCTGGGGCCCGTGAATACGGGCGTGAGACTGGACGGGGCGCGCTACTGGTTCGCGCTCGCTGTGGCCGTGGGCTATTTCGTCGCGGCGAGCGCCATGGATGCCTTCCTCCCGGCCTCGCTCGACTACCAGTTCGAGGCCTTCCTGCCTACGGCGCTCGCGGCCATGCTGGTCGCCATACTCGTAGGCGAGCGGTTCGCCATACTCTACGTCGTCATGCTCGCCTCGAGCCTCGTGCTCGTGACCGGCTTCGACGCGTTCGTGCCGGCCCAGGCGATCCTTTCCGGGCTCGCCGGCATCATCCTGGTCAGGCGGGCCGAGAGGCGCATCGACCTCGTCAGGGCCGGCGGCCAGCTGGCCCTCGTCCGCTTCGCCTGCGGCTTCGCCCTCGCGGCCCTGTCCGGCCGCGGCCTGGCGGGCGCCCTCGGGACGGGATTCTGGTCGTCTATTAACGGCTTCCTCTGCGGCGTCCTGGCCCTGTCGTTCCTGCCGGTGCTAGAGCACGCGCTCAACGCGCCTACGGTCTTCAGGCTCCAGGAGCTGTCGGACCTGAACGCCCCGGCGCTCAAGCGCCTCTTGTCGGTGGCCCCGGGCACCTATAGCCATTCGGTGACCGTCGCCCACCTCGCCGAGTCGGCCTGCCGCGAGATAGGCGCGGACGCCCTGCTCGCGAGGGTCGGCGCCTACTACCACGATATCGGCAAGATCGAGAAGCCCGAGTACTTCATCGAGAACCAGTCCGGCTACAACAAGCACGACGACATCAATCCCCGGCTCTCGGCCACGGTGCTCCGCGGGCACGTTAAATTCGGGCTCGAGCGCGCCGAGGCCCTGAGGCTCCCCGATTCCGTCAAGGCCATCATCGCGGAGCACCACGGCACGTCGCTCATCAGCTACTTCTTCGCTCAGGCCCAGAAAGAGGCCGTCGATACGAATTCCGAGGAGTACCGCTATCCGGGGCCCCTGCCCGCCTCCAAGGAGGCCGCCGTGGTCATGCTCGCCGATTGCGTGGAGGCCGCGTCCAGGACCCTGAAGCGGCCGACCCTGGGGAAGCTCGAGCAGTTCGTCAAGGAGCTCGTCATGGAGCGCTACGAGAACGGGCAGCTCGTAAAGTCCGCCCTGACCTTCAACGACCTGGAGCTCATCAAGAACTCGTTCGTGCGGGTGCTCTCGGGCCATTTCCACTCGCGGATCGAGTATCCCAAGTCCAAGGAGCAGGCGTGAACGCCGTAGCCGTCGATTTTCGCGATATGCCCGAGCCCGGGTGGCTCGGAAGGGCCGAGTCCTTCGCCGTCAAGGCCATGGACGCCGCGGGCGCCGATTCCTGGGACCTGTCCATCCTGCTCTGCGGCGAGGATTTCATGGCGGGACTCAACGCCGAGTACCGAGGCAAGGACGGCCCGACCGACGTCCTCTCGTTCGGCCTCGGTGAGTGGGTCGACGGCGAAAACGGCCGTCGCAATATCGCCGGAGACGTGGTAATATGTCCCGCCGTCCTCGAGCGCAACGCCGCCGAGTTCGGCGTGAGCGCGGACGAGGAGCTTAGGCGGCTCATTATCCACGGTATCCTGCACCTGTCCGGCATGGATCACGCTACGAACGACCCGGCCGAGCCTATGCTCGCTCGCCAGGAGGACCTGCTTTCTGCGTTATCGGAGGAAACGATATTTTGAAGAAGAGCGGCTTGATCGAAAAAATACGGAGGGCCATGCGCGCTCGGAGCGCCCGGCCGGAGGAAGACGCCGACGAGGTGAGCACCGAGCGGCGCGAGATGATACGCGGCATCCAGGAACTATCCGAGACGACCGTCAAGGAGGTCATGGTCCCGCGCATCGATACCGTCTTCCTGCCCCTGGACGCGCCCCGGGACGAGCTCCTGGAGACGGTGACGACCTGCGGCCACTCCAGGATACCGGTGTACCGCGAGACTATCGACGACGTCGCCGGCGTCCTGTACGTCAAGGACCTCCTCCTGGCCATCGTCAAGGGTAGCGAGGTCGACCTCGCCTCGATGATACGCAAGCCGTTCTTCGTGCCTGAGTCTAAGCGGATAGACTCGCTCCTCCGGGAATTCAAGCGCCGCCACGTGCACATAGCCATCGCCATAGACGAGTACGGCGGGGTCTCGGGCATCGTCTGCATGGAAGACATCATCGAGGAGATCGTCGGCGACATCCAGGACGAATTCGATAACGAGCGAGAGGATATCGTCGCGATAGGGGACTCGGCGTGGCTGTGCGACGCCAGGGTCAACCTCGAGGACCTGAACGACGAGACCGGCCTCGGCCTGCCCGTGGAGGGCTTCGACACCCTCGGGGGCTTCGTGTTCGACCTGTTCGGCAAGATCCCGGCCAGGTACGAGAAGGTAGTCTGGCGCTCGTTCGATTTCGTCATCCAGGAGATGGACGGCCACCGCATCGGCGCCGTGAAGATCCTCAAGCGGCCGGAGGCTCCCGAAGAGTCGTGACGAGGGAAGCGGCCTCGCGGAGCGCCGTCGCCGCCGTCGCGTTGGCCCTGGCGGCCCTCGCCGCGCCGCTCGCGGCCCAGCCGGCCAAGGGCGCCGACGCGAAGGCCCTCTACGATTCGGGCCTGTCGCTCCTCGCCTCGGGCGAGACGTACAGGGCCGTCGACGCCTTCACGGAGGCCCTCGCCGTCAACCCGGCGTACGCCGACGCGTGGGCCGCCCTGGCTCGCTGCCAGTACGACCTGGGCGAGTACGAGCGGGCCGTCGCCTTCGTCAAGGAGTCGTATAGGACCGGGCCCCGCTCCCCGTCGCTCGTCACGCTCGAGGGCTTCGCCCTCGTCGGGCTGGGGCGGCTGGAGGCAGCCAGGGCCGCGTTCGACGAAGCGCTGGCGCGCCTGCCCAACGATAGGGACGCCCGATTCGGGCTGGCCCTGCTGGACCTCCGGACGGGCAAGCCGCGCGACGCGAAGGCGCGTCTCTCGGCGTCGCTCAAGTCGGCGCCGCGCGACCCGCGCGCCCTATTGTCCCTGGCGCTCATATCAAAGGCGGAGGGCCGCGTCGGCGAGACCGCCGCCTACCTCGCCGAGGCGCTCAAGTGGACCTCGGGAGACGCAGACGCCTGCTACGCGGCCGCCGCCCTATTCGCCGAGCAAGGCGACGCCGTAGAGGCGGCCAGGCTCGCCGGGGCCGCCGTCGAGGCGAGGCCCTCGCACGCCGGAGCCAGGGGCCTGCTCGCCTCGCTCTACTACGAGAGCGGGGCCCTGGACGAGGCTCGCTCGGTGCTCGACGGCTCCCTGCGCTACGATAGGTCCGACCCTCAGGCCTGGTTCCTCTTAGGCCTCGTCGAGGCTCAGGCCGGCCGGCGCGCCGAGGCCGAGTACGCGCTCTCGGCGCTCGCGGCCCTGCGGCCAGACGACGAGCTGGCGCGCATCGCCCTCGAGAACCTCGTCATGGACGCGACGGGCTTCGAGGATCCGTCGCGCGCGGGCTTAGCCGCGTGGCGCTTCGCCCGCGCCGCCGATTTCGAGCGCCGGCTCCTCTACGGCAAGGCGATCGCCGAGTATAGGCGCGGCCTCTCCGTCGATCCCTACGCCAACCAGGGCCGCAGGCGCTACGCGGAGCTCCTGCGCGGCTCCAAGCTGCCCGCCTCGTACCTCTCGGAGCTGCGCTTCCTCTCGGAGCTAGGCAAGGCCGACCGCGCGCTCTCCGACGCCATAGAGATATACGACAGCCTCCTCGAGGGCTCGGTCGCCCGAGACTGGAAGGCCGGCGGCGGCGCCCCTCCCTCGAGGCCGTACCGCGTAGCCGTGTTCTCCGTCGGGCCGGGCGGCACTCCGTACCACGCGGGTAGCGACATGGTCATAGCCCGGTACCTCAGAGACGCCCTGGCCTTCGAGCCGGGGTTTTCGCCGGAGCGCTCGGCGCCCCGCGTGCCCGGCTTCTCCGATGCCTTCAGGCTGGCCAGGGAATCGGGCGCGGACTACTTCGTCCTCGTGGGAGTCGCGGAGACGGAACGCGACGTCATCGTCTCGGCGGAGCTCCGGGCCGCCAGGACGGGCGCCCTCGCGGCGCGCATCGAGGCGCCCCGTTCCGGAAACGACCGCGTCGCGCTGGCGGTAGCCAGGATAGTAGGCGGGATACGCGAGAACCTGGAGCCCCGGGGCACGTTGCTCGAGCGCAAGGGCAACCTGGCCTTGGTGGACCTCGGACGAGTCGACGGAGTATCCGAGGGCGACGCCTTCCTCGTGGTCAGGGCCGGGGCCGTCAGCGTGAGGCCGGACGGCTCCGGGCTCGCCTGGAACGACGCGGACGTCGTGGCCCGCATCGTCGCGAAGCGGCTCGACGACGAGCTCTTCGAGGGTTCCCTGGAACGCGTCGGGTTCTTCGATAGGGTGAATCCCCGCGACGTCGTAGTGCGGGAGCCGCCGAAACCGGAGCCGCCTCCCCCCGGGGACAAGCCGGCCGCGAAGCCCGCCGCCGCTCAGCCTCAGCCAGAGGTACCCACGTACGTCTGGAGCGCCCTCTTCGAGAGGGTCAGGAGCTTGTACTAGTGAGGAACCCGGACATCCGTCCGGGTTTTCTTTTTATCTGTCATCTAGTTTACACAAAACGTTTCAATAAACAAAATGAAGCATTCAATTATCAAAAAATGGCTTGCACAGCTTCGTTACAATGTGTACAATATCAGTCGGACGGGCTCGGCCCGTACCGAGTTCGCGTCTGTCTAGCTCTACAGAAGGAGGGCATATGAACGCTTATATCCGCGAGGTCCTCGATGGCCTCAAGGCCCGTGCTCCGTGGGAGTCCGAGTTCCTGCAGGCCGCCGAGGAAGTCCTCGAGTCGATAGCCCCGCTTATCGAGAAGGACCCCAAGTACAAGGCCCAGCGCATACTCGAGCGCATCGTCGAGCCCGAGCGCACCATCATGTTCAGGGTGCCCTGGATGAACGACAAGGGCGAGTACATCGTTAACCGCGGCTATCGCGTTCAGTTCAACAGCGCCATCGGCCCGTATAAGGGAGGCATCCGCTTCCATCCGAAGGTGACGCTCTCCACCCTCAAGTTCCTAGGATTCGAGCAGACGTTCAAGAACAGCCTGACCGGCCTCCCGATGGGCGGCGGCAAGGGCGGCGCCGACTTCGATCCCAACGGAAAGAGCGACAACGAGATCATGCGCTTCTGCCAGAGCTTCATGAACGAGCTGTTCCGCCACATAGGCCCCGACACCGACGTTCCCGCCGGGGATATCGGCGTGGGCGGGCGCGAGGTCGGCTACATGTTCGGCCAGTACAAGCGCCTGCGCGACGAGTTCACCGGCGTCCTTACCGGCAAGGGCCTGTCCTTCGGCGGCTCGCTGATCCGCCCCGAGGCGACCGGCTTCGGAGCCATATACTTCACCGAGGAGATGTTCAAGCTCAAGGGCGAGACCCTCGCGGGCAAGACGATCTCCGTCTCCGGCTTCGGCAACGTCGCCTGGGGAGCCTGCATCAAGGCCAGCCAGCTGGGGGCCAAGGTCGTCACCGTCTCCGGGCCCGACGGCTACGTCTACGATCCCGACGGCATCAACACCCCCGAGAAGCACAAGTACCTCGAGGAGATGCTCGTCATAGACCGTAACCGCGTCGAGACCTACGTCAAGAAGTTCCCGAACGCCAAGTTCTTCGCGGGCAAGCGACCCTGGGAGCAGAAGGTCGACATAGCGATGCCCTGCGCCATCCAGAACGAGCTGTCCGGCGAAGACGCCCAGGCCCTCGTGAAGAACGGCGTGCAGGCCGTCGTCGAGGTCTCCAACATGGGCTGTACGCCCGAGGCCTGGAAGCTCTTCATCGAGAAGAAGATCCCGTTCGCCCCGGGCAAGGCCGCCAACGCCGGCGGCGTCGCCACCTCCGGCATCGAGATGAGCCAGAACTCCATGCGCCTCGCGTGGACCGCGGAGGAAGTAGACAAGCGCCTCCACGACATCATGATCTACATCCACCAGAACTGCATCGACACCGCCAAGGCCTTCGGGGCCGAGGGCAACTACGTGGTCGGCGGCAACATAGCCGGCTTCAAGAAGGTCGCCGACGCTATGATCGCCCAGGGCCTGGTATAAGCCTCGCGGGCGCGCGCGAGGATTCCGCGCGCCCCTATGGTTCGCTCTAAAAAAGGGGGAACGGCCCGCTCGAGCCATAGGCTCGGGCGGGCCGCTTTTTATGGCTCGCCAAAGGGGCGGAGGCTATCCGTCCCTCGGGCCGTCAAGGCGCTAGGATCTCCAGGCCGGCTCGGTTCGCGGCGTTGATCAGGTGCGTCCGAGTCGCCTGCCGCGCGCCCGGCCCGTCTCGCGCCAATATCGCCTCGCTGATGCTCCCGTGCTCTGCCAGCACGAGGGCGGCGCGGGCCGGATCCACCATCGTGCTAAGCCTTAATTCCTTGGCGAGCGCCCCGAGCCTCCCGTGCAGGAAGTCAAGGAACTCTACGAGGAACGGGTTCTTGCTCGCCCTGGCGATCGCGTCGTTGAACCTCATATGCGCCTCGTCTCCGGGTTCCTCGGCTCTTACGGCCTCCGCCATCTCGTCGTAATATCGCCGAATGTTCCCGCCACCCTCGTCGTCCAGCCGCTTGGCGGCCAAGGCCGCCGCCTCGGACTCGAGGATTGCCCGCATTTCATAGAGAGAGTTGAGCTCCGACCTGGACATGGAGTCGGTGACGTCCGAGAGCCTGAACGCCTCGCGGTTTCCGGGCTTCATTATTACGATGCCGCGGCCTTGCCGGGAGTCGATTATCCCGTCGTGCTTCAGGCTCGCCAGGGCTTCCCTGAGTACGGTACGGCTCAATCCGTACCGGGCCGCTAGCTCCGTCTCGGGCGGGAGGCGATCCCCGGGCTTGTACTCGCCAGACCTGATATCCGCGACGATCAACCTCGATACCTGCTTCGATAGTTGCTCGCTCTTCATGACTGTGCGCCGCACTCCGTCGTACGTTTTCTTCATCCTCGAATCCCTTTCGGCCCAAAACGCGCTGACGCCGTAGTTTGGCATATTCTCGAGGCTGATGCAAAGGGATAAACAAGAAAATCTTGACATTGTAGTATAATCATACAATACTACAAAAAATAGTAAACCCTAATACATCCTGTGATTACCTGGGAGGAAGAAATCGTGCGAACTGTGGACGCTTTGATGTTCAAGGGAGCGAGGACGATTCTCGACGTATGCGTCTCCGTGAAACGGGGCGAGAGCGTTTGTATCGTCACCGATCATGCGAAGGAACCCATCGCCCGCGTTCTCGAGGCGGCGGCTATAGAGCGGGGCGCCGAGACCGTGGTGCTCGTGATGGAACCGAGGGAGAGGGCCGGGCAGGAACCTCCGGACGCGATCGCGGCGGCCATGAAGGCGGCCGACATAGTGCTGCTGCCAGTGAGCCGCTCGATCACTCATACGTACGCGGTAAAGGAAGCCGCGGCGGCCGGCGCCCGCCTCCTCGTGATGACCGACTTCGGCGAGGAGACGCTAGTCCGTGGCGGCATCGAGGCCGATTTCCAGGAGTCGAGGCCGGTATGCAAGCGCGTCGCGAGCATCCTCGCGGAGGGACGCTCGCTCAGGATCACCTCTCCCGGAGGCACCGATCTTAGCGTCGATATAACGGGCCGCCGGGGCAACGCCCTGTATTGCATCGTCGAGCCCGGCGAGTTCTCGACGGTCCCGACCATCGAGGCCAATGTCTCGCCGGTGGAAGGCTCCGCGAAAGGCCGTATCGTCGCCGACGCGAGCGTCCCATACCTCGGCATAGGGCTCTTGGATGAGCCCATCATAGCGGACGTCGAGGCGGGCCTCATCACGTCCATCCGAGGCGGGAGGCAGGCTAAGGTCTTGCTAGACGACCTCGAAGGCCACGGCGACCCCGCTAGCTTCAACGTCGCCGAGGTAGGAGTCGGCCTCAACCCTAAATGCCGCATGATCGGCATCATGCTCGAGGACGAGGGCGTATTAGGCTCGGCGCATATCGGCATCGGCACGAGCATCACGCTGGGAGGCTCGGTAAAGGCGCCCTGCCATTACGACCTCCTTATGTGGAACCCGCGGATCGAGGTAGACGGAGTACTGGTCTTCGATAGGGATAAAGTCGTCCTGTAAGGGCGAATAATCGACTCGTGCGCTAGGAGGCTATATCATGGTCCGAAAAGGCAGTCTGTCCGCTTCGCTTATGGTAATGTCTATGTTACTTCTTTGTTCCATGCCGACGGGAGCGGCGCCGGCCTATCCCGCCAAACCGGTGATCTCGATCGTTCCGTTCTCTGCGGGGGGCGGAAACGATATACTCCTCAGGCTGATCTCGAAGTACGCCAATAAATACCTCGGGCAGAGTCTCATCGTCGAGAACAAGCCCGGCGCGAGCGGTCAGATAGGCTGGACCGCCCTCTCGAAGGCCAGGCCCGACGGGTATACGATAGGCGCGACGAGCTTCCCCTCGATGCTGCTCATCAAGGCTCTCCGACCCGAGACGGCCTTCGGGCACGACGACTTCAGGTATATCTGCAACATCCAGATAGATCCTATCGTCTGGGTAGTCCGGGCCGACGGCGAGCTCAAGACGGCCAAGGATATAGCGGAATTCGCCAAGGCTAATCCCGCTAGGCTCAACGTAGCGGGCGACGGCCCTCAGAGCAACGTGCAGCTCCAGCACTTGCTCGCGGCGAAGACGCTCGGTTTCTCTACTAATTTCGTGCCGTACAGCGGATCCGGCCCCGCCCTGACGGCGCTGCTCGGCGGCCACGTAGACATCGCGGTAAGCACCGTCAGCGCGTCGATGCCCCATATCGAGAGCGGCAAGCTACGCGCGGTCGCTCTCTTCCATGAGCAGCGGCTCGACGCGCTCCGCGATACTCCTACCGCCGGAGAGGTGTTCGGCGTCGATATCCCAGGCGTCGGCACGGCGATACGCGGGCTCGCCGCGCCGAAAGGGCTCGACTCCGCTAAGGTCGCGATCCTCGAGGAGGCGATAGGGAAGATTTGCCGATCCCCCGAATTCATCGCGGAGGCGTCGTCGCTGGGCATCATCGTGCGGTTCATGGGGGCCGCGGAGACCGAGGACCTCGTGAGGAAGAACTATCTGCTCGTCGAGGAATACAAGTCGCTACTTAAGTAGGCGCCTATCGCAGGCTTCGGACGGCGTCGGCTGCTCGAGCGCGCCGGCGCGCCGTTCGATAAACGGAGAACAACGATGACGAATACCTCCATACGCAGGGAATTGGCTTTTTCCGGCTCGATGCTCGCGCTTTCGATCGCATTGTCGATAAAGGCCTTTACGTATCCCGCCGAGTCGGCGCAATTCCCCCGGTTCCTCACTGTCCTGCAGGTTCTATTCTCGGCGGGCCTCCTCGTCAGGAGCATCGTCGGGCGAAGGGGCGAGCCGCCTCGCGACGAGCCCGGGCGGCGTCCCTCGCTCATAGCGCCCCTGGCGGTCTTCTCGTCCCTCGGCCTCTATATAGTCTGCATACAGTACCTCGGCTACTTCGTGAGCACCGCGCTTTTCCTTGCTATAAGCATGATCTATCTCGGCCGTCATAGGCCCCTCGTCGTATTCGGCGCTACCGCGGCCTTCATCCTGGTCGTGTATTCGCTTTTCGTGCTGTTCATCGGCGTACGGCTTCCCAGAGGGATGCTCTTTTAGCTAATGCCCGAACGGGAGAAGGTAAAGCATTATGGAATCCATCATACTAGGAATCGTCCAGGGCTCGGCGACGCTCCTCGATCCGGCGATCCTGGCTCTTATTATCGGAGGGACTATATTCGGGATACTGATAGGCGCGCTGCCGGGCTTGACGAGCACTATGGGCGTCGCCCTCCTCGTGCCCGTGACGTTCGCCATGTCAGCGACCCAGGGCCTGGCCCTGCTCGGGGCGATCTATTGCTCCTCGACGTACGCGGGCGCGATCAGCGCGATCCTGATAAACATTCCCGGAACCCCGGCTAACTGCTGCACTATACTCGACGGCTATCCGATGACCAAGAACGGCGAGGCCTCCAGGGCGATAGCCCTCGCGACGGTGGCCTCGGCGATAGGAGGCATGGCGAGCACGGTCGCGCTCCTGTTCCTGGCGCCGCCCCTGGCGGAGCTCGCGCTTCGCTTCGGCTCTCAGGAGTATTTCCTCCTGGCGCTGTTCGGCGTAAGCGTTATCGCGTCGCTATCGAACGGCAATATGCTCAAGGGCTTCATAGCGGGTATCCTCGGCCTCTTCCTCTCCTCTATCGGCATGCATCCAATAACGGGCGATCTGCGCTTCACTATGGGAATCCCCGAGCTGTATAACGGGCTCCCCCTCGTCGTCGCCCTGATCGGCCTCTACTCGGTGCCAGAGGTGATCGCGACGCTCCGGGATCCTGGAGCCTGCGCCGTCGGCGGCGTAGCCGAGGTGCGGGGCGTATTCGGGCAGATGCTAGAGGTATTCAAGTACAAGGTCGTTATGCTCCGGGCCTCCGTCATCGGGACGGTCGTCGGAATCGTTCCCGGGGCCGGCAGCTCGATAGCGAGCTTCATCGCGTACGACGACGCGAAGAAGAACTCGAAGCGGCCCGGCGACTTTGGGCTCGGTAGCGCGGAAGGGCTAATCGCCTCCGAGACGGCGAACAACGCCGTAGTCGGCGGCTCGCTCGTACCGACGCTGACCCTCGGGATACCGGGCAATTCCGTCTCGGCCGTGCTCCTGGGCGGGTTGCTCGTGCACGGCCTGAAACCGGGCCCGGCGCTTTTCGCCGATGACTCCGGTACCGTCTACGGCTTCATTATGAGCCTGTTCGTGGCGAACCTCGTGTTCGTGCCGGTAGGGCTCCTGGTCGCGCGCTTCGGCGTGAAGTTCATAAAGATGCCCGCCACGATACTAGGGCCCCTCGTGCTCGGGCTCGCGGTCATAGGCTCGTACGCCATCAACGCCTCCCTCGCGGAGGTCTGGATCATGGTGGCCATTGGCTTCCTCGGATTCCTCTTGAAGGAATTCGGCATGCCTCGGGAACCGCTCGTCCTGGGCCTGGTGCTAGGCTCGATGGCCGAGGGGGAGTTGTCCCGCTCCTTGGCCCTCGTCAGGAACGGCGTCCCGGAACTGCTCGCGAGCTTCGTATCCAGGCCGCTCTCGCTGGTCATACTAGCCTTGACGCTCCTCTCGGTATTCAAGGGCGCGCTGTCGCAGAGGAAGCGGAAGTAGGCCGACCGCCGCGACGATGGCGCGCGGCGATCCAGGCGATGCCTAGAGGCTCCCTACCGCGCCGAAAAGAGCCCGCACGAGGGCGTGCGCGTCGTCGGCGCGGCACGCGAAGGATACGGCGTCGGGATCAGGGGGCGAGCGCCGGCGGGAAGCGACGGCCGCGCCGCGGGCTTCCGCGGCCTCTCCGGCCCGCCTGAGGACCTCAGCCGCGCGGCCTGGCCTGCAGATGACCGACACGACGGCCTCGCCGCCGTCCTTGACCGACGCTATGCCGAGCAAGGCTGGCGCGTCCGCGGGCAGGGGCTCGGCGCTGACGAGGGTGCCTAAGCCCTCGTCGAACGTCGAGCGCACGCGTATCCTGACGCCGAAGCGCTCGCCTAGCACGGCCGACCGGTCGTGGAGCACGCGCGCCCCGTTGGAGGCGAGGCGGTACATGGACCCGTAGTCGAGCCGTTCGAGGAACGGCGCCTCCGGGACAATCCTGGGGTCGGCAGTCGCGACGCCCGGCACGTCGGTGTAGATGTCGACGAAATCGGCCTTGGCGTAGGCGCCGACGGCGACGGCGCTGGTGTCCGAGCCTCCGCGGCCTATGGTCACGATGCCCCCGTTGGGGCTGACCGCTTGGAACCCCGTCACGACGGGCACGGCGCCGGAGTCGAGCACCGCCATGACGCGGTCGACGTCCACGTCGCTGACCTCGGCGTCGCCGTAGGGGCCCGAGGCGCGGATGCCGGCGGAGTAGGCGGTGAGCGGGACGGCCTTCGTGCCCCTCGCCGATAGGAGCGAGGCGACGAGGCAGGCGGAGATAGTCTCGCCGCAGGAGGCCATCAGGTCGCGCACGAGGCCGTCGGACTGGCCCGAGCCGACGGGGGCCGGCTCGAGGAGGCCGAGCAGGGTATCGGTCGCGTACGGAGCGCCCTTCCGGCCCATGGCGGATACGACGACGACGATCCTATCGCCCGCGGCCCTCGCGGCCTCCACCTTACGAAGCATGCGCTCACGGGCGTCAGGGTCGGCGACCGACGTCCCTCCGAATTTCTGTACGATGAAGGCCACAAGGTTCTCCCTAGCGCAGTAGTTTACGGGCGATGAGCGTCTCGGCTATCTGGACGGCGTTGAGCGCGGCGCCCTTGCGAAGGTTATCCGATACTACCCATAGATTCAATCCGTTGGGCACGGTCGGATCGGCGCGGAGCCGGCCCACGAACGTCTCGTCCCTGCCGTCGGCGTCGAGCGCCGTCGGGTAGACGAGCTTGGACGGATCGTCCATCACCTTGATCCCGGGCGAGCGCTCCAGGAGCTCCCTGACGGCCGCCACGGTGAAGGGCTTCTCGGTCTGCACGTTGATCGATTCGGAGTGGCCTCGGTATACGGCCACCCGGACGGCCGTCGGGCTGACCTCGATGGCCGGATCGAGTATCTTCTTGGTCTCGTTGACCATCTTCATCTCTTCCTTGGTATAGCCGTTATCCAGGAACACGTCGATATGGGGCAGGGCGTTGAAGAGTATCTGCCTCGGGTAGACCTTGGCCTCTACGGGATTACCGGCGACGAAGGCCTTGGCCTGGTTGGTGAGCTCCGCGATCGCCTTGCCCCCGGTTCCAGAGACGGCCTGGTAGGTCGAGACTACGACCCGCTGTACCTTGTAGGCGTCGTGGATCGGCTTGAGCGCCACGAGCATCTGGATAGTGGAGCAGTTCGGGTTGGCGATTATGCCCTTGTGGGCGTCCAGGGCCTCGGGGTTGACTTCGGGCACGACCAGGGGCACGCCGGGATCCATGCGCCACGCGGACGAGTTGTCCACGACGATTGCTCCCTCCGCGACGGCGATAGGGGCCAGGACGAGACTCGCGTCCCCGCCCGCGGAGAATATGGCGACGTCGACTCCGGTGAACGCGCCTTCCTTTGCTTCCGCGACAGCGACGTCAGCGCCCTTGAAGCGGACCGACTTGCCGACGTTGGCCGCCACGTCGAGCGGCACGAGCCTCGAGACGGGGAAGCCGCGCTGCTCCAGCGTCTTTATCATCTCGTGCCCGACCGCGCCCATCGCCCCGACTACCGCTACAGTATATTCCTTCATCGAATCCTCCGTCTTGAATTTAGTGGCTCATCAAGTGATGAGTAGCAACTATACTACGCATTCGCCGATACGACAAGCACGGATCGCGCGGCGGCTCGGGGAAGGCGGCCGTCCCGGGGCGCTTGTGAACGGCTCGACGCTGCGCTAGGATTGCATGCATGTACTTCAACGAACTGGTCGCCTCGTACGATAGGGAGCGCCACGAGCGCGATATCTTCCACGACCTCATGCGGAACCGGGTGCGCGAGATTCTCCTCGTCGCCAGCCTCTACGACTCGTTCGTGCTCGAGAGCGACGGCGCCCTGTCCGAGCAGATATACGGGGAATTCTTCAAGCTGAACCTGACGACCGCCCCCCGCGTCACCTGCGCGTACACGCCCGAGGCGGCCATAGAGATGTTCGGGGCCGGCGGCTTCGATATGGTCATCCTGATGGCCGGCCTGGACTTCGACGTCCCTCTCGCCCTGGCCAAGCGCATGAAGTCGGTCTGGCCCAACGTCCCCGTCCTCCTACTGGCGATGAACAACTCGAGCCTCGCCGGCCTCGGCTCGGGTCGCCTGAGCTGCGACGACGTCATAGACAGGGTCTTCGTCTGGAACGGCTACTCCAAGCTGTTCGTCGGCATGATCAAGTACGTCGAGGACCGGTGGAACGTCGATAACGATACCCGCGTAGGCATGGTGCGCGTCGTGCTCCTAATCGAGGACTCCGTCCGCTACTACTCGCGCTACCTCCCTCTCCTGTACTCGGTCGTGATGAAGCAGACCCAGCAGCTAGTCGAGGAGGAGAAGTCGGTCGAGACGTATAAGATCCTCAGGATGAGGGGACGTCCAAAGGTGCTCCTGGCCACGAGCTACGAGGAGGCGATGTCCCTCTACGAGCGCTACGAGCCGTACCTGCTCACGGTGATCTCCGACGTGCGCTTCGGGAATGAGGGGGTCGAGGACCCGGAGGCGGGCTTCCGCTTCCTCGCCATGACCAAGCAGCGCAAGCCCGACCTGCCCGTGATGATTCAGTCGAGCGAGCCGGACAACCGCGAGAAGGCGTACGCGCTCGGCGCCTCGTTTGCCGATAAGAATTCCAACACCCTGGCCCGCGAGCTCGGTAAATTCTTCCAGTCTCAGCTTGGATTCGGCCCCTTCGTGTTCCGTAACCCAGAGGGAGAGGAGATATCGAGGGCGAGGAACATGGACGAATTCGGCGAGCAGATGCGCGCCGTGCCCGCGGAGAGCCTCCTCTATCACGCCGACCGCAACCATTTCTCGGCCTGGCTTATGGCCAGGGGCGAGGTCCGCTTCGCCAGGATAATACGCAACTACCTCCCCGAGGACTTCTCCGGGCCCGCGGAGCTCCGCGACTTCATATGCCGCGCCCTGGACGATCTCCAGCGGGGCAAGGCCCGCGGGGTTATACCGGCGGTAGGCGCCTCCACGGCGGACAGGGGCCTCTCCCGGCTAGGCGGGGGCTCCGTCGGGGGCAAGGGCAGGGGGCTGGCCTTCATCAAGAGCCTGATCGATAACCTCGCCTTCCCCAAGGCCCAGAACGGCATGGAGATACGCCTTCCGTATACCGCGTTCATAGGCATAGACGAATTCGAGCGCTTCATGGACCAGCACGGCCTATGGGGCTTCTCGTGGTACGCGGCGCCCGAGTCCGAGGTCAGGAAGGCCTTCCTCGCCAGGCCCCTCGACCCCGAGCTCGTCTCGAGGCTGCGCGCCTTCCTTTCGACGACCGACAAGCCCTTGGCGGTCCGTTCCTCCGGCCTCTTCGAGGACATGCTGATGGTGCCGTTCTCCGGCGTGTACGATACCTTCCTAATACCCAACGCCGATCCCGATCCCGAGCGCAGGCTGGGACAGCTATGCGACGCCATCAAGCTCATCTACGCAAGCCTCTATTCCGAGTCCGCCCGCGCCTATTTCGACGTCGCCTCGTACAAGATCGAGGAGGAGCGCATGGCCGTCGTAGTGCAGGAGCTCGTAGGGAGGCGGAAGGGTCGATGGTACTATCCGCTCGTCGCGGGCACCGCGCAGTCGTACAACTACTATCCGGTGTCGTACCTGAAACCCGACGACGGCCTGTGCGTCGCCGCCCTCGGGCTGGGGCCGTACGTGGTCGAGGGCGGGGAGGCGCATCGGTTCTCGCCGCGTTACCCCAAGCTGGACGTCGTGGCCCCCGGGCGCGGTACGAGCGGCACGCAGAGGTGGTTCTACGCCCTCGACATGGAACGCCTCGACTTCGACCTGTCGGCGGGCGAGGAGGCGACGCTGTCCAGGCTCGACCTGTCCGAGGCGGAGGCCGATCCCGGCTTCGCGACGGTCGCCAGCACCTGGAGCGTGGACGACGACCGCCTCGAGCCCGGCGTGTCAGCGCGCGGGCCTAGGATCCTCGACTTCGCCCCGGTGCTGAAGTACGACGCGTTCCCGTTCGCCGCCGTCGTCGACGCCGTCCTCGAGGTCGGGGCCAAGAGCATGGGCATCCCGGTCGAGATAGAGTACGCGATAAGCGACGACGGCCTTGGCGGCGCTCCCGTGTTCTACGTATTGCAGATCAAGCCGCTAATCCAGCACGCGGGCCGCTTGGAAGTGGATATAGACGGCGTCGATACGGCCGACTGCCTCATTGTCTCGGAGCGGAGCATGGGCAACGGCAGGGACGAAACGATCCGCGACGTCATATGGGTCGATCCCGAGCGCTTCGACCGGTCCAGGACCGAGGCCATGGCCCTCGAGATAGAGGCGATCGACCGGGAGCTCAAGGCCCTCGGCAGGCGCTACGTGCTCATCGGCCCCGGTCGCTGGGGCACGAGGGACCGTTGGCTAGGCGTTCCCGTATCGTTCTCCCAGATATCCAGCGCCAGGGTCATAGTCGAGGCCGACCTGCCCGACTTCCGCGTCGACTCCTCGCTGGGCAGCCATTTCTTCCATAACGTCACCAGCATGAACATAGGCTACCTAACGGTACCCTGGGGGGGCGGCGCGGGCAAGGTCGATTGGGCCTGGCTCGCGGGCCTGCCCGTCGAGCGGCGTACCGAGAGCTGCGTCTGGGCTAGCCTGGCCTCGCCCCTCGACATCGTCATGGACGGGAAGCGGGGCCGCTCGATCGTGCGGAAGCCGCGATCCTAGCCGGAGGACGCCTCGCTCCTAGCCGGACGACGACAGCAGCCTGCGGCACTCCCGCATCAGGGCCCGCACGTTCCACGGCTTCCCGAAGAACGCGTCGAGCGTTCCCCCGGAGCGGAGCCTGTCCAGGTGCTCGGCCTCGACCTGACCCGAGACCATGACGGTCTTGACGTCGGGATGGTCCGCCCTGACGAGCTCGATGAACTCGTCGCCCTTCATGCCCGGCATCAGCCAGTCGGAGATGACGAGGACTACCTTGACTCCCGCCGCGTCCAGTTCCTCGATCGCCTCGAGGCCCTCGGTCGCGTCCCTGGCTATCTCGTACCGGAAGGAGGGGCCGAGCTCGGTCCTGAGGTCCTGGCGTAGCGCGAGGAGTATCAGGGGCTCGTCGTCGACGAGCAGTATAGCCTTTTCCATCTATGGTTCCCCCGGGTCGGGCTCCCGGGGAGCCGACGGTACTAGTATCCTGAACTCGGTCCTCCCCGGCTCGCTATCGAATAGTATATCCCCGCCGTTCTCCCGAGCCAGCCGCCTCGCGACGCTCAACCCCAGGCCCATGCCCTCGCCGTACGCCTTCGTCGTGTAGAAGGCCTCGAAAATCCTGTGCCGCGAGCCCTCCTGGATGCCTCGGCCCGTATCGACGACGGAGACGGCTATCAACTCGCCTTCCCGTCGCGTCGCGATCGTGACCTCTCCGCCTTTCTCCTCGGACTGCACGGCCTGGACCGCGTTGCTCACTACGTTGAACAGCGTCCTCTCGAAGTCGTTCTCCCTCGTGAAGGCGACGAGCCCCGCGCCCGCCTCGACGCTGAGCGTGGCCCCGCGGCCCAGCGCGCCCTGGAAAAGCGCCAGGACGGCTCGGACCGCGCCCGCGACGTCGACCCGCCGCGGCTCGTCCCCGGAGGAGCCTGCCCCGTAGTTCCTCAATGCGCCGACGACGCGGGCGGCCTTCTCGACGGCGTCCTCGGTTATGTACGCGGCCCTTATCGCTCCCACCGTAGCCCGGAGCACCAGCATGAAGTCGTCGGCGCCCGGCTTCTTGAGGACGGGAATAGCCGCGGCTATCGACGCCCCGAGGCCGCACTCTATGAGGTCCTCGGCCTTCATGTCCGGCTCGGCGACGCCCGCGGCGCTGAGAGCGGCCGAGGCCTTCCTCCGAGCCTCGCGCTCGCCGGGCGGATCGACGGCCGTGGCCCCGGAGCGGTCGTCGCCCAGGTTCCTCCTAGCGAGGCGCAGCAGCCCGAGTGACTCTGAATCCAGCCTGGCCGCGATGAGCCCGATCTCGTCCAGGCCCCGTTCGAGGAACGCCTTCATGGACCGGTTCGACGCGTCTATCGCGGCGAGCGGGGTATTGAGCTCATGGGCGACGCTCGCCGATATCCGCCCGAGCGTAGCGAGCTTCTCCGAGACGAGCGCCCTGTCCTGAGCCTCCTTGAGATCGCCTAGCGCGCGCTGGAGCGCCCCGTTAGCGGCCTGGAGCTCGAGGTTGGTCATGGATAGCTCTTCGGTACGCGCTGCCACCTTGTGCTCTAGCTGCGCGTTTAGCTCGGAGAGCGCCGTCTCCGCCCGCTTCCTCTTCTCTATGTCCGTAGCGGCCCTATCAAGTGCCTTGGCGGTAATGCCGTGGATGCTGAAGCCGAGTATGCCTACCAGGGATATCGCCAGAGTGTTATCCGCGAGATAATCCCAAAAATCGGCGGGCGCGAGACCCATGCCGGGAGCCTCGAGCAGCATGAATACCCATAGCGCCGCTATATTCGCGGCGGCGTATAGGAGTATCGGCCACTTCCGCGAGGAGACGGCTAGAGGAGAGATGCACAGTATGGCGATGACGAACGCGATCGAGTCGAGCCGTACTACGGCGCCCGATGCCCTGCCTAGGAACATCACGAGCCATACGCTCGCGAGCGCGGTGGAGAGGAGCAGGTGGGCGCCCGCGGCGAAGCGGCCGGAGCCAAGTAAGGCTAGGGCCGCCGCGGTCGAGAGCAGCGCGGCCAGCTCCGCGACGAGGACCGGCGGGTTCACGGAGAATCCGCCCGCCGGATCGCTACGCTGGATGATAGCGCTGTATCCCAGGACGAGTACGGTGAACGCGAGCATCGACGCCCCGAGGATCATCAGGAAGCGGGCCTTGAGCCTCGTCGCGAAATCGGCCGGGCCGAAATTCATATGCAGGCGCCAAAGCAGGCTCTTCCTGCCCGACCCCGTCGCGTTCCACCCGTCCTCGCTTGATTCGCCCATATCAGGAGTATCGGCCCGTCCAATGGCCCGAGTCAAACAATTCCGCGGGCCCGGTCTATCGCGGCGCCTCCTACGCCTCTCCGAGCGTCCTGACCTCCGCGTCGAGGGCCGACAGGTGACGGCCGTTCTCCTCCCCGAGCGTCCTTACCGTCCTCGCCTCCGCGAGGATACGATCGAACGACGCGGAAAGCTCGGAGAGCCTGGCTCGCAGGGCCACGGTAGCGGACCTTACATCCGCGGTGCCGTCGCGGCTCTCCTCGTCGGCTCGCCGAAGCTCGCCCAGGGCCGATTCGACGCGCCCTCCGGAGAGCCCGATGCCCGCCGCCGCGTCGCGTATCTCGCGGACGCTCGTATCGAGCGTGTCGATGCGGGAGAAGAGCTCCTCGACGGATCGCAGGAACTCGCCCGTCTCCGCTCGGGTCGACGCGAATCGCTCCCTCGCCCCGGCGTTGAGCGTCGCGGCCTTCGCTATGTCGAGCGCGGCGGTCTTGAGCGCCGTCCCAATATCCTTGGCGTTCTTGTTCGCCGTCTCCGCGAGGTTCCTCACCTCGTCGGCCACCACCGCGAAGCCGGAACCGGCGGCCCCGGCGTGGGCGGCCTCGATGGCGGCGTTCATGGCGAGCAGGTTGGTCTGCGAGGCTATCTTGGCTACGGCCCCGACCTGGTCGAGTAGCCCCGAGGTCCTCGACGCTATGGCTTCGATGGCCGCGGCCGATGCTGCTATCGCCTCGTCGGCCGCGACGTACTTCGTCTCGAGCCGCTCCATCCTGCCCCTGCGGTCGCTGGAGAGCGCGGCTACGGAACCGGAAAAGGCGCCGATCTTCTCGAGCGATTCCGAGGTGCGCTCGACCTCGCCGCGCTGCTCGCCCAGGGCCACCTCGACGGCGTCGCCCTGCGCCTTTACCTTCTCCGAGGCTCGCGAAAGGTCCTCCGCCGCCTCCGCGAGCCGCTTTGACTGCGCGTCTACCTCCGCGAGGCCCCGTTGGCTGTCCTCGGCGAGCGAGATCTGGTTCGCGGCGCTCGCGCGGAGGCCTTCGCCTATTTCCAGGCCTTCCCTGGATTTTCCCAGGACGTCGGCGAGGGCCGCGGCGCGCCTCGAGTTGGCTTCCGATTCCTCCATGGCCAAGGACAGCGACTCCCCGTTAGACTTCATGGCGAGGAACGCGAGCGCCGATCCCGATATCACGCAGAGCGCCGCGATGGCGAGGTTGTCGAGCGGCGTCGTCTCGGGGGCTGATTCCAGGAACGGGCGGACTCGCAAGATGAAGTGCGCGGCCAGGGACGCCAAGGAGACGGCTCCGACGGCCAGGCATTGGTACGGGCGCTGCATCAGGAGAGCGGACTCGAAGAGCACGATAAGCAGGTACACGGCGTATTCATACGACTCGTAGGGGTCGGGCCGGGGATCCGCGTAGAGCAACAGCGATAGCGCGATCCAGCTGAACGCGACGGTGAACATTCCCGCGGCTACCCGTCGTCCCTTGAAGAGGAGGAAGATGGA
The DNA here is from genome assembly GCA_018816345.1 of Spirochaetota bacterium. Lineage (GTDB taxonomy): Bacteria > Spirochaetota > Spirochaetia > Treponematales > UBA12059 > SZUA-370. The sequence continues at coordinate 25,281 of JAHIWG010000007.1, forward strand.
TATCGCGAACGGCAAGCCGGTAGCCAGGTTGACGAGCGCCAGCGCGTCCGGCTGGGATACGACCCGTCCCGCCCCGTAAAGCAGCATGGCGCCGCTTAGGACGACGTTGATGACTAGGAGGACGCGAGCCTTGCCGGCGGCGCCGTAGCCGCTATCCTTATATAATGAATCGAGCCTGGTACCGCCAATCATGCTAAGAACCCCCAGGGACACTGTACCAGACGTATATTGAGTACGCAATTATAAAAATGAGCGCTCGCTCAGTACCGCTCGCCGTATAGGCATCGCTCGCCGTGTAGGCATCGCTCGCCGCGGGCGCGCGGCGAGATTGACGGCCTTCTTCCTTTTCGCCACAATGGCCGTAATTATACGCGGCGGGTCGGCAGCGCTCGATCCATCGCGCCTTCGGAGCATCATATGGATCCACGTTCTATCGTTAAAAGCCTCCACCCGCTCGAGATCAAGGTTCTCCTCCATTACGCGCCGGGGGACGGCCTCGATTCCGGCCGCTTGGCGGCCGAGCTCGGCTACCTCGAGGGGCACGCCAACCAGGCCCAGGCCTGGCTTACCGCCAAGGGCCTCGCCTCCGAGACGGGCCGGTCCTCCAAGTCGGTCTTCGAGTTGACGCCCCTCGGCAGGGCCTGGCTGGAATCGGGCACGCCCGAGGAGCGCATGGTCGCTTTCCTAGCGAAGAACGGGCCTTCCGCGATGCCGGCTATATGCCAGGCCATAGGAATGGAGCAGAAGGACGCGGGTTCCGCGTACGGCAGGCTTTCCAAAGAGGGCGTTCTCTCCATGAGCCCCGAGAAGCTCGTTTCAATAGCGGACGCCTCCCGCTCCAAGCGGTCCGCCGCGATGAGGGCCCTGCTCTCCAAGGCCGCGGCGGCCGATAGCGGCATCCTAGGAGAGTCCGACCTCGACGCCTCCGAGGCCGCCCTGATGGCCGAGGTCGCCAAGAAGCGTGGCTCGGGCGATGCGGCGTTCCGCTCCGCCGAGCGCGAGACGGTTACCTGGGCCCTCGCCGGAGAGGCCGCCGAAGTGGCCGCGATCCTCCGCGAGACGGGCGTCTCCGGCGACGAGCTCGGCGCGGTGACCCAGGCGATGCTCGAGGACGGCTCCTGGAAGGGCGCGGCATTCCGCTCATACAATATTAAGAGCCGGCCGGCCCGCCTCATACCAGGACGGCGCAATCCCTACGTCCAGTTCCTCGAGAGCGTCAAGGATAAGCTCGTCTCGCTCGGCTTCGAGGAATTCGACGGCGGGCTCGTCGAGACGGAGTTCTGGAACGGCGACGCGCTGTTCATGCCCCAGTTCCACTCCGCCCGGGATATCCACGACGTCTACTACCTGGCCGAGCCTACGAAGGCCAGGTCGATCGAGGAGCCGTACCTGTCGAGGGTCGCCGCCACGCACGAGAACGGAGGCGCGACCGGTTCCCGCGGCTGGCGCTACGGCTTCGACCGCGAGTTCACCAAGCGGCTCGTGCTCCGCAGCCAGGGCACCGTGCTCTCCGCCAGGCAGCTGCCGAAGGCCTCGATACCCGGCAAGTATTTCGGCATCGCCAGGTGCTTCCGCTACGATAAGGTCGACGCGACCCACTTGTCCGACTTCTACCAGACCGAGGGAATAGTGCTCGGCGACGACGTGAGCCTTAAGACGCTCCTCGGGTTCCTCGAGATGTTCGCCGTCGAGGTCGCGGGGGCCAAGGAAGTCAAGTACGTCCCCGGATACTTCCCCTTCACCGAGCCTTCGGTCGAGGTGCACATCAAGCACCCCGTGCTCGGCTGGTTCGAGCTCGGCGGCGCCGGCATCTTCCGCCCGGAGGTCACCGAGCCCCTCGGCGTCAGCGTGCCGGTGCTCGCCTGGGGCATAGGCATAGACCGCATGGCGCTGATGGCCCTCGGCCTCAACGACCTCCGCGAGCTGTTCAGCTACGATATCGAAGACGTGCGCCTCAGGCGCGCCCTCGTGAGATAGGCCCCGGCGATAGCCGCAGCATAATCGATTTGGAGAACCCGAATGCCTAAGATAGAAGTGAACGAGAACCTGTTCTTCGAGCTCGTCGGCCGACGCATGGAAGCGGCCGAGCTGGAGGCCGCCTTGGAGACCGCCAAGGCCGAGCTCGACGGCTGGGACGCGGACGGCCCCGCCGACGGCCGTACCATCAAGATAGAGCTGAACGACACCAATAGGCCCGACCTGTGGTCGACGGCCGGCATAGCCCGCCAGCTCCGGGTCCGCGCCGGCGGGGCCGTTCCCGAGTATCCTTTCTTTTCGCGTGAGGGCGAGGCCCGTCCCTCCGAGTACCGCGTCGTCGTGGACGCGTCGATACGCGAGCTACGGCCCTTCATGGCCGGGTTCGTCATCTCCGGCAAGGCGATAAGCGACGCCATGCTCCGCGACGCCATCCAGACGCAGGAGAAGCTGTGCTCCAACTTCGGGCGCAAGCGGCGCTCGGTATCCATGGGCATGTACCGCATAGACCTTATCAAGTGGCCCGTCGCCTACAAGGGCGCGGACCCCGACTCCGTCTCCTTCACGCCCCTGCAGGCCCAGGAGCGCATGACCCTCCGGCGCATCGTCGCCGAGCACCCGAAAGGCAAGGAGTACGGCCACATCATCGCGGACTCGCCCGTGTACCCCGTCCTGATGGGCGCCGACGGCGGCGTGCTCTCGATGGCCCCGGTCATCAACTCCGCCGACATAGGCGCCGTCCAGGTAGGCGACCGAGACCTCCTCGTGGAATTCACCGGCACCGACATGGCCGCCGTCTGCCTCTCGGCCAATATAGTAGCGTGCGACTTCGCCGACGCCGGTTACGCGATCAAGCCGCTCCGCGTCGACTACGCCTACGATACGCCGTTCGGCCGATCGGTGACCTTCCCGTACTACTTCCAGAAGCCCGCCTCCGTGGATTCCGGCCGGGTAACCAAGCTCCTCGGCGATAATATCGGCCCCGAGGCCGTCGTCGAGGCGCTCGCAAGGATGGGCGTCCGCTCCGAGGCCCACGGTCAGCACGTCCGCGCCTATCCGCCGGAGTACCGAGACGACTTCATCCACGCCGTCGATCTCGTCGAGGACGTGATGATAGGCCGGGGCATGGCCAGTTTCGCGCCGGAACGCCCCCGCGACTTCACGATAGGGCGCCTTTCCCCCGTAGAATCGTTCACCAGGAAAGCCAAGGACGTGATGGTGGGCCTCGGCTACCAGGAGATGATCTACAACTACCTCGGCTCGGGCAAGGACTACATCGAGCGCATGAACGTCCCCGCCGACGGCGTCATACGCATATCCAACCCCATGACCGAGAATTTCGAGTACGTCAGGCCGTCGATACTGCCCGGGCTCATGCAGTCGGAGGCGGTATCTAGCAAGGCCCCGTATCCCCACCGCATATTCGAGGCCGGCAAGGTCGCTTTCCTCGACGAGACCCAGAATTACGGTACCTCCACGAGGCAGCGCGTCGGTTTCCTTTGCTCGCACCAGGGCGCGGATTATAACGAGCTGGCCGGGGAAGTCGCGGCCTTGCTGTATTACCTGGGCGAGGACTACGCCGTCGAGGAGTCGGACGATCCTCGGTTCCTGCCCGGCAGGCAGGCGAGGATAATGGTGCGCGGCGCCGGCGTCGGCTTCTTCGGCGAGGTCCATCCCGCGGTGCTGGAGAATTGGGGCGTGACCATGCCCTGCGTCGCTTGCGAGCTCGACCTGGAATCTCTCATATAACGCGCTGGAGGGTGCATGGACATAGAAAAAAGGTACTCGAGGCTACCGGACCGAGACTACGCCAATTTTCGCGTCATGTTCGATGCTATCTGCGACGAGTACGAGGATCTCCCCGCCGCCCGCGCCAGGCTCGCCGACGGGGCGCCGTATACCGTCTGGACCTACGCCGACCTGAGGCGCGAGTCGTACGGAGCCGCCCGTTACCTCGCGTCTAAGGGGCTGCGGCAGGGAGACCGCGTCGCCATAGTCTCGGAGAATAGGCCCGAATGGTGCTTCGCTTACATCGCGGCCGTCGTGTCGGGCCTCGTCGTCGTCCCGATTGACTCGAGCGTCGACGCGGCCGGGCTCGCGGGGATACTATCCGCCGCCGGTTGCCGCGCGCTCTTCTACTCGACGGCCCAGGCCCAGAAGGCCCGAGAGGCCCTCGGCGACGCCGCAGGTTACGTCCTGGTCGAATTCTGCCCGCGCGCCGAGCGCGGCGACGCGGCCGCGACGTTACCGGGCGCGGTCCCCTGGGCCGAGGCCGTCGCCCGAGGCGCCGCCCCGGGCGACGGTAGCGACGGTCTGCCTCCCGCGTCGGCCATCGACGGGGAATCGGTCGCCGTCATCATTTTCACGTCTGGCACGACGGGCATAGCCAAGGGCATCATGCTCAGCCACCGGGGCATCATCGACAACGTGAACGCCTCTATCCAGTCGCTTAACGTAGGTCCCGACGATATTTTCATAGCCGTCCTTCCGTTGCACCATACCTACGCGGCCACGTGCTCCTTCCTCGCGCCGCTGGAGGCGGGAGGGTCGTTGACCTTCGTCGAGAAGATAGTGCCGTCGGTCGTACTCCGGCACGTAAGGGAGTCCCGCGTGACGTTCATGATCGGGGTGCCGCTCCTTTTCGATAAGATCAAGCAGGGCATCCGATCGGAGGTCGATAAACTCAAGGGCCCGGCCAGGGTCTTCGTCAAGGCGATATTCGGCCTGTCGGCCGCGCTGACGAGGACTCTGCGGATACCCGCCGGCAGGGTCCTTCTCGGCTTCCTGCGGAAGAAAGCCGGGCTCGCCACGGTACGCCTCGGCGTAGCCGGCGGGGGGCCGCTCGCGTGGGATACGGCCGATTTCTTCGAGATCCTGGGCCTCAACCTCGTCCAGGGCTACGGCATGAGCGAGAACGGGCCGTTGATATCCGTAAACCTGCCCGAGTACAAGGACAACAGGTCCGTCGGCCTCCCTGTTAAGCGGACGCTAGCCAGGATCGCGGATCCCGGCCCCGACGGCGTGGGCGAGATCCAGGTCAAGAGCCCCTCGATCATGCTCGGCTACCTGGACGCCCCCCGCGAGAGCGCCGAGGCGCTAACCGAGGACGGCTGGCTACGTACAGGAGACCTCGGCTTTATCGACTCCAGGGGCTTCATCTTCATAACCGGCCGCTCCAAGAGCATAATCGTCAACGAGGGCGGGAAGAATATCTACCCGGAGGAGATAGAGCTGCGCTTCGAGGGCTCGACCTGGATCAAGGAGGCTCTTGTGATGGGGCGCCGCGTATCGGGCGCCAAGGCCGGCGAGCAGGTCGTCGCCCTTTGCGTCCCGGAGTGGGACCGAATCGACGCCGAGCGTGGCGGGCGGCCCCGGGCCGAATTCGCCGCCGAGCGCGTGCGGGACGAGGTGCGGCGTATTAACAAGGGACTGCCTCCGCATATGAAAATCGTCGATTTCTCCATTCGAGACGAGGAATTCGAGAAGACGAGCACGAGGAAGATCCGCAGGTTCCTCTACTCCCGGGACGTCGAGCCCGGCCGGGGCGACGATATGGGAGAATCGCGATGAGCGCCGGCATGGCCGCCCTAGCGCTACGGTTCATCGTCATGGCCGTAGCCACCTTCCTGTCAATAGTCGTCTGGTCGCGTTTCAGGGACGCCTCCTGGATGCTCATCGTCATCGGAATAATCGCCGGATACGGGGATATCCTCTACTCGCTCCTCGTGGAGTTCGGCTTCCTGCCGGAAATCGGACAGGGGGCTAGGGGAGCCGAGATCCTCGCCTTCGTGTTCCCGAACCTGCCGTGGCTGTTCTTCTCCGCGGCGTTCATAGCCATGCTCGCCAAGAACAGGAATAGGGGCTAGGCCCGGGATAGCGTCCGCTGGACGAAGCTGAAAGCGGCAGTGCGCCGGCCTCGGTACTAGGATACGGAGGCCAGCCATGATCGTCTACGCATTCGAGCCGCTCGGGTTCGAGGGCGAGCTCGTAACCGTCGAGGTGGATCTCCGGCGCGGTATACCGAGCGTCGACCTCGTCGGCCTTCCGGACGGCGCCGTTAAGGAAGCCCGAGAGCGCATAAGGGCCGCCGTCCGTAATTCTGGTTTCGAGTTCCCCCTGGAACGCCTCCTCATCAGCCTCGCCCCGGCGGGCGTCCGTAAGGGCGGCGCGTCGTTCGACCTGGCGATGGCGCTCGCGGTGCTCGTCGCTTCGGGGCAGGTTCCCGATGTGGGCTCTCCCGTCCTCGCTCTCGGCGAGCTCGAGCTCTCCGGCAGGGTCAGGCCGGTTTCGGGCGTCCTCTCGGCGATAGCGGCCGGCTTGCGCGCGGGCGTCCCTAGCTTCATCGTCCCTAGGGGCAACCTGGCCGAGGCGCGCGCCTTGGCCGGGGACTCGGCCTACGCAATCGACGGCCTGTTCGATAGCGTACGACTCGCCGCGGCGCTCAGGGGGCTCGGGTCGGTCGAAGCGTTCAGGCCGCAAGCGGACCCCGATCCGCGCCTACGGCCAAGCCCTATTCACGATACGATCCGATCGGAGGCGAGCGACGAAGGAAGCCTCGACGGCGGCGCCGACATGGCCGACATCCGAGGGCAGGCCGGCTTGCGTCGCGCCATGGAGGTCGCGGCGGCGGGCGGCCATCACATGCTCCTCTTCGGCCCGCCCGGGGTAGGGAAGAGCATGGCCGCCCGGCGCCTCGCAGGCCTCTTGCCCGACCTCGACGATGACGATGCCGTCGTCGTTACGACCCTGCATTCCCTGGCCGGGACCCTGTCCGAGCGCTCCGGATTAATGCGACGGCCGCCGTTCCGTGCGCCGCACCACGGGGCCTCCGCTGAAGGCATAGTCGGCGGCGGTCGTTCCAGGAAGCCGGGCGAGATTAGCCTAGCCCACGGCGGGGTTCTCCTGCTCGACGAGGCGGCCGAGTTCAGGTCCGACGTGCTGCAATCATTGCGCGAGCCTCTGGAGGACGGCGTCGTGAGCATCGTCAGGGCCGATCGCGTCGTAGCCTATCCTTCCCGATTCATGCTCGTCCTAGCGTGCAATCCGTGCCCGTGCGGCAATCTCGGTAGGCGCGGAGCCGTTTGCCTCTGCTCCGCGGAAGAGATACGCCGGTATTGGAAGCGCCTCGGCGGGCCTTTGCTCGATAGGATCGACTTGCGGGTTCCGGTGAAGCCGGCCGGGCCGTCGGAGCTGGCTTCAGGCCCGGGAGAGCCGAGCTCCAGCATCAAGGCCCGCGTCGAGAGGGCCAGGGCGAGGCAACTGAATCGGTACGGTAGTCTACCGTTCAGGCTTAACGCCGGAATTCCGGCGAGCGCTATAGAAACCTTCTGCGCCTTAGGCTCAGAAGCGCGCGTCTCGTTCTCGGATCAGGCGGAGTCAGCCGGTTTCTCATCCCGGGCGAGCCACTCAACGCTTCGCGTCGCGAGGACGATCGCCGATTTGGATGAGGCGTCTCGAATCGAGCTGAAGCACGTAAACGAAGCGATCCAGTTACGGCGATACGGCGACGGAGACGTATACTGGCTAATTCCATAGGCGACCTCTCGAACTCGTATTGACAAAATCTATGTCCTATATTATAACCATTCCCGCAGCGGCGAATGCTTCTGTTAAATAGCTTCTTAGACCTTGACGAGCCTAACGGATTGTAGGATATTTAACTTCAATCGAAAAGCTAATGTCTTTGGTTGCTTGTCCGTTCTTATTATGGCGGGCCGCTCGTCGTATGGCGCTTATGCGCTTTTCGAGCATGCAAAAAAAGATAGAAGCTAAGGCTTCAATGGGTGCTTGACAAAGAATAGCGAAAGGCGCTATAAAGTGCGCCGCGCCGAAAGGCACGATAGAGAAGCTGGCCTGGCACGCAAGTTGCATGCATGGTCGAGCGGAGTTCTTACACAGGCATAAGGGTTGGGAGAAGCAGGATAAGGAGATCCTTATCGGACGCGGCAACGCGAACGATGGGGGTCGGCGATACGAATGCCAAACAAGTTCGGGAAACCGCCTTCGGGCGGGAGTAGCGAACGAACCCGTAAGCCCCCTTTGAGTGGGGGTTTGCGACGCGGGATTCCGAGAGGGGTCCTGCGAGGTTCATACTCTAAATGAATCTAGCGGTCTTCGGACCGTTGGAATATATCATGGAGAGTTTGATCCTGGCTCAGAACGAACGCTGGCGGCGTGTCTTAAGCATGCAAGTCGAGCGGCAAGGGTAGCAATACCCCTAGAGCGGCGGACTGGTGAGTAACGCGTGGGTGATCTACCTCGGGGTTGGGGATAGCCATTAGAAATAGTGGGTAATACCGAATACGCTCCTCAGGCTACGGCCTGGGGAGGAAAGGCGCTACGGCGCCGACCTGAGATGAGCCCGCGTCCCATTAGCTAGTTGGTGAGGTAACGGCCCACCAAGGCTATGATGGGTAGGCGGCCTGAGAGGGTGTACGCCCACACTGGGACTGAGATACGGCCCAGACTCCTACGGGAGGCAGCAGCTAAGAATATTCCGCAATGGACGAAAGTCTGACGGAGCGACGCCGCGTGGATGATGAAGGCCGGAAGGTTGTAAAATCCTTTTGTCGGGGAAGAATAACCATGGGAGGGAATGCCCGTGGGATGACATGAACCGGCGAATAAGCCCCGGCTAACTACGTGCCAGCAGCCGCGGTAACACGTAGGGGGC
>JAHIWG010000059.1 GCA_018816345.1 Spirochaetota bacterium
CGGCGGGTAATGAGAGGGCCGTATGCACCCGGTTCATCCCCGCGTCCGCGGGGAACACTTACCGAGGTTCACCCCGGTGAACCCGGACAGCGGTTCATCCCCGCGTCCGCGGGGAACACGAGGCCAAGGCAGATGCCGCAGAGATATCGATCGGTTCATCCCCGCGTCCGCGGGGAACACCTTTGCGGCGGTCTTGCTCCGGCGCTCCGGCACGGTTCATCCCCGCGTCCGCGGGGAACACTACCCGAGCCGCCACTCGAGAAGATCATGGAACGGTTCATCCCCGCGTCCGCGGGGAACACGGGGATGGGCTCCCCCGTACCCTCTGTAGACTCGGTTCATCCCCGCGTCCGCGGGGAACACAGTACCGCACGCGCAGTATCACAACGGTGATACGGTTCATCCCCGCGTCCGCGGGGAACACTCCTGTAGGCGAAGTAGCGATTGAAGAATGATCGGTTCATCCCCGCGTCCGCGGGGAACACTTGTCGAGGTCGCCCTTGTCGCCGGGGGTCGGCGGTTCATCCCCGCGTCCGCGGAGAACACGCTTCTTCGATGCGGATTGCCGCCTCGTCGGCCGGTTCATCCCCGCGTCCGCGGGGAACACCCTTGAGTATAACTAGAACTATGGCAACAACTTATTGGTATTGCTACATTCCACCACTTTTTTTGTCAAAGATCGTCCACAGCGTTTAGTGTCTGAACTCATGGCTGCGGCAGGAACGTAATGAGCTTGAGTCCGTCGTAATCGATCGGTTCGCGGCGGTTCTTACCCCAGGTAACGAAGTCGTATCCAGACTCGGTGTTGGTTGACCAGACCATTACGACATTGCCGTCCTCGGAGTATTGTTGAATAAACTTCCATAGCATTTCGCGTACCCGCCTGGAAAGGTCTCCGACGAAGACGCCAGGCCTAAGCTCTATCATGTAGACGCCGAAGCGGCCGCGGAGCCGAGCGGGAATGTTTTCGCTAACGATGACCAGCATCGCCTGTCGTCTCCTTATTGGGTATCGCCATCGCAACCGATTCGGGAGTGGCGGAGTTCGGTTTAGGCAATTCTCCTGCCGCTAGTACCGACTCAATCAACGGGATTATGGTGCCGAGCGTACGGGCCTTCCTAAACGAATCACGGCAAGCATGACGGACAGAGGATTCTGGGTTCTGCGGCTTCTTCGCGGCCATTGCGAATGCTATCGGGACTACGGTATCGAATTTAACGATGTCAGCGATATCGTAGACGAACGATTGTGGCTTGCCGGCGTGTATGAATCCGATGGCGGGCGAGTATCCGGCGGCGAGTATGGCCGCTTCGCAGATACCGTAGAGGCAGGAGGTAGCGGCGCTTAGGCATCGATTAGCCGTATCCGCGTTGGTCCAGTCCCGCTGGTCGTAGGCCCGGGAGTTCCATACGACGCCGTGACTGCGCGCGATGATCTCGTAGAGCCGCTTGACGCGGGCGCCCTCTATGCCGCGAAGTTGTTCGATGCTTCTGTTGCGCGGGGATTCTTCCTTGAACCTAATCGAGTACATCTTTCTGACGACGCGGAGCCGCGCGGAATCGTCGAGCGCTAAGGCAGCCTGGTAAAGTAGCCTGTCGGACCGGGCGCCGCCCGGTTGGCCAACGGCGTAGAGTCGGACTCCGCCGTCGCCGACCCATATGAGGAGGCATCCGACGCGGGCCGCGAGCTTAACCGCCTCGTGGCTGACTCGCGTGCCGGTCTCCAGCATGATGCACGCGATGCTACCGACCGGTATCATCGTGCGTACGCCCTTCTCGTCGACGAGTACGAAGGCGCCGTCCAGGACGTCAAGCTCGCCGTAGCGTAGGAAGACCATGCTTTGGCGTTCTTTCATCATGATGGGCCTCGCGGGCGGTAGTCCCGGGAGGCCCTTCGCGGAGTCGCGCGTCATACAGTACCTTCGACGGCCGGCGCTACCGATAGCAGCCCGAGGCCGAAACCCTTGCCGTGGCCGAAGCCGCGCCCGATAGCGTCCCATAGCGCATCGCCGTCCGACACGAATATGGTTCCATTAAACCCCGTCGCGGCCAGCCGAATGTCATTGCCTGCTCGTCCGTTCCTGGCAACGATAGGCTCGCGCTTTTCCACCGTAGCGCGCTCTACTATGAATCCCGCTTTCTTACCTTGCCCATCGAGCCAGGCGCGGAGCTGGTCGTCCCTTATGAGCGGGACTCTTACGCTCTTAGGCTTGCCTTGACCGTCCGTCTTGCCGTGCGCGTCGGCTATGGTCTTTACGGCGTTCGCGACGAGCTTGAAGCGGTAGCGCGTCCCATTATCAAATCTTGGCTTCATGATTTGTTTGGATTCAACGGTGGCCCTCGCGCCGGATAGGCGCAGCGCTCGCTCCCAGTCCGGTTCTACGAGGCCCTGCGCGATGACGGCGATGCCTCCCAGTCCCGCCTCTACACGGTAGAGCGGGCGAGCCGCCTTTGCGTCGACGTAGGCGGCGAAGACGAAGCGGTGGGCCTCGTAGGCGTCGGCCGCGACGGCGAGACTCGCCCTGTTCGATAGGTCGAGGATTACGCGACTAAGATACATGCCGGGCCTCCTCGAAGAACGCGCCTTTTGGGAACATGGCGGCGTTTACGTACTCAGTTCGTACTGGACGGGCCGCATAGTCCCGTCCAGTTATCGCGAAGCTCAGAGGTTCGTCGTAGCGCAAGGCGTTTCCGCGGCCGCCGGCATCGTACTCGACGCGGATGAAGTCGTCTGGATCATGGCCGACTATGAGCGGGCGCGAAAGCAGGGCGGCTCTCGGGCTATCCGCGTCCAGGGGCCCCGACGTATCGTAGGGCGGTAGCGCCGGAACGTACGAGCGGCGTCCGAGGAAGGGCTGCCATACCGGCGCCCTGAGCGCGGCGTACGCCTCGTCGACGAATGCCGCATCGCCGCCTATCGCGGCTACGAAGACGGCGTCAGCGAGGTAATACCGCGTCGAGACCTGCGGGTTCTTGTCGACCTTGCCGTCCGCGGTCGCGACGTCGAGGGCGGTCTGGAATTCTCGTCGCAACGCGCCTTCTCGTTCGCAGCGGACGGCGAAAGACAGCGCGCGGAAGCGAGAAAGATCGGCGTCCCGTCCGAGCCCCATCGCGGCGGCGACGATGCCGGCGACGCCGCTCTTCGTCGGCGTCCGCTCGCAATCTCTGTCGGTAAAGCGGCTGCGAGAGCCCCAGGACTGCATCGGCCCGACGAGGGGAATGCAGAGCGTTCTCATGCTAGGCTCCGAACTCGGCCGATAGCGTCTGCTCGAGTCGGGCGAGCGCATCGGCGAGGCTCGGCGACGAATCGTCGGTGACGTCTATCTCGATATCGAGCGCGAGGTCGTCGGAGCCATAGACCTTGGCGAGCCGGTCCCGGTGCGTCTTGAGGGCTTCTATAGACAGCTTCTCGATAGAAGGCTCGCCGTTATGGGTCGGACGTATCTCCTGAGAGAACGCACCGGCGAACGATAAAGGCGCCGAGTCCCTGCGAACGACGAAACGGATGTAGGATGGCCTAGTTGCGGCCGCGGTGGAATGCTGCTTGCCGGATGGAACGGCGAGGACGGCGGCCTCGGCGAAACCGACGAGGGCGGCTGTCGCCATCGCGGCGTCGCCTCCGAGGCCTTCGAGCAGGGCAGACGCGCAGACGTTGGCGTAGCGGTAGTAGCAAGCGCTGTTATACTCCTGGATACCTAGCATGCCGGCGCCGGCGTCCGCGGTATTCTTGTCGTCGACGGCGGTGTAGTAGTCGAAGGTCGTGTCTACGCGGTGCGTCGATATAGCGTGGGCCACCTGGCTCGCACCGTCGACGTTCATGTCCTTGTCGTCCGCGATCATCCTTCCGAATAGGGCGATGTCGGCCGCGTAGCCTTTATGGTCCTTGCGATGCGACCCGATGATAGCCGAGAACTCGTTCTTGAGGTTCTTGTCTAGATCCAGCCCTTTCTTGCTTTTCTCATTGTCCCCTTCGGAGTCGTCGCCGGACTTGCTTTTCTTGTCCGTCTTCGCGGCCGCGGCCATGACTGCTTCCCGTTTGTCCGCGTTCATGAGGAGTTCCGCGAGTTCTACGATCTCCCGCTTCCCGAGGTAGAGCAGGTATTGCGTCTTATCCGCGTTCTTCTTGTCGAAGCCGAACCCGAGCGCCAGGATGCCGGCATTGGCCGCCGTCTTTGCCGTCTCGGCGTCGAGGCCCCGGTTTGTCAACTCGTTCGACAACTCATTGAGCAGGAATTTCGTCCTCACGCCGACGTCGCCGCCAGCCCGTTCGACGCGGGTCGCGAAGGCGGGATGCAAGCGTATCGAGCGCTTGACGCATTGGCTCGATACGCGGGCGCGGCGGCTGCCGCCGACGATGCAGTCCTTGGGGCTTCCCGTGTCGTCGCGATTCAGGTTAGAGACCGGATAGCTCTGGATGATGTGGGTGTCCAGGATAAGGTTCATTGTTTTCCCTCCTTGGCGTTCGTATCGGCTTTTTTCTTGGATTTCGAATCGTGTCCGTAATAGTCCTTGGCCCATGCGAGCTGTACATGCCTATCGTCGCTCGCCCAATCGCGAATATGGTGCGCGAGCAGCTCGTAGTCGATATGGATTCCCTTGCGATCGGCCCGCTTGGCGACGCCTACCAGATCGACGACGAGGCCGTCTCTATCGGCCGAGAGGAGCCGGTTGAAGCGTCGTTCCGCCGCGTCCTCGCTCTCGTCCCTCGCGAGCATCGCGCAGGCCGAACCTATGCTCGTCCTCTCGGAGTAGTCGTGGAGCGGATTGTGGCCGAACAGCGCGGCCACGAGGGCGACGTCCTCGAGCCTGTCTCCCTGCTCCACGGACGCATGCAGGTACCGGTAGGCTCCTACGATGCCGTCCGGGTCGAGCGCCCGGCGTAACCGGGCCAGGGCGGCCCGGTCTTCCCTGCAGGCAAGATCGTTTAGTGTCTTTACCAGTGTTTCAGCGCTCATCCTTCGCCTCCTTTCGATCGCGGCAGTATTTTCGCTAGTCCCGATTCGAGGGTCTGCTTGCCGGCTGCGAGCGCGGCGTAGAAACGCGTCCCCGAGGCGGATCTAGATTCTATGCAGGTCGAGTAGGCATCGAGCGCCGCGGAGCGGATCGCGTCGCGCCATGCTTCGTCCGATCCGCCTAGCGACGCGAGGTGGAGCTTGAACGGGGGTTCGAGGGCGGCCCAGTAGAGAGCCTCCGCGCCCGTCGACTTTCGAAGGTTCGAGACGTCAGATCCCGCCGGGTTGTTTCCGAGGCTCGTCCTGGCGAATGCCGAGATCGCCGCGAAGACGCACGATCCCGCGGAATCCGCGAGATCTATGCTCACGCCTATCGTCCTCGCCGTGTTGGCGTCGGATAGCGCGGTCTCCGGGAAGGCGAGGCGATCGTTCCGCCAGAGTAGCGGGCTCGCCTTGTCGTTGAGGAGGGCGAACGACTCGCACCCGAGGGGCATCGAGCCGTGTCGCTTCTTGAAGGCCGAACGCAGGTGCGCGAACTGGCTAAACGATTTCGGGCGTTCGCCGTGGTTATCCGGGTTTTCGTCCGCGAGGCTAGCGAACGCGAATAGCGCGGCGCTTTCGCGCCAAAGGGCCTTCTCTTCGGAGGCCTTGGGAATATAGAGGCTCTTGTCCTTCTTGCTACGCGCCTTGTGGAACATCGGTTCCAGCGCCTCGTGCTTGAAAGCCGTCCCCTGGGTGACGTGTATGGCCCTGACGACCGTCTTATCCCCGGAGGCTTCCGGTACGAGCCTGGCGTGCCGTGAAATCGGCACGAGGTAATCGAGGTAGCCGGACGCTTGGCGATTACCCGAGACGAAAGACGGTTCCCGTTCCCATGCCGGCGCATCGCTATCAGGATCGATGCCGGCAAGTGGCTCAGTATCGTTATAAATGACGAGGTTGAGGCAGAGCGTCTCGAAAAGATTGGGCCCCGAGAGCATCGTGGCGATGCCGGGTAGTAGCGGCGCCGTGAAGAAACTGTACTGTTCGCCTATCGATCCTATATTTACCTTTTTCTTGGCGAGACCGGGCAGGCCGTAGTACTGTAGCATGAGGAGTACACGGAGCGCTTCCGCCGGATCGAGCTCCAGCGGCCGGGCGTCGGAATGATGGTTGAACAGTGTCTTGTTAATGATCGAGTCCGGTATGACAGTCTCGACGGGAAGCGGCGACTCGAGGCCGAATTTGTCGACGACCGAAAGGCCCGGCGTCTGCAGGAAAGGATGAAGCGCGTCGAAGAGTCCGAAGCGATCCTTCCATCGCTCGAAGTACGAGTCTACGAGCGAGTGGTCGAAGGATCCCCGTTCGTATATCGATTGACGCTCCTTCACATCCCTCGGGCCTCCGACGATTCCGTGGACGGCGGCGAGGAGGATCCTGTAGATCGAGATGGCCTCGAGGGGGCGTGACGTCTCTATCGCCTCGATATCGGTCGCCTCCCGCAACGCGTCCCGAAGGCTAACGAGTCGCCATCGGCCGTCGACGGCGCGGCAAGGTATCCACGGATCCAGCGCGACGTCGAAATCATGCTTCATAGGGCTTCCCTCCTTTACTGAATCGCAGTCCGATCTCACGGTCGTACTCGAGCGTCCACGCACCGTCGGACCAGGCCCCGTTCCTGAAGCGTAGCGGTACGACGCGCCGTAACGGGCCGATGTCCTTCCATACGGAAGTGTCCAGTCGTTTAAACAGGTGGAACGCCAGCGCATCGTTCGATATCCTGACGGTAGCGTCCAGCGCGCGCCTTTGGTACGAAACGCTCTTTTCGTATTCAGGTTCTTCGTCGAGAACGGCGATATCGACGCCGAGCCGGCCCAGCCTCGTGCCGACGATAGCTTCGTCATCGATGCCGGTATCCATGTATTCGAAGGCCGACCAGTCACCTTCTACCCTCGTCGGTCGCGGCAGGCTCGCGTTGAGCGCCTGGAAGAGCGACGCGGCCGCCTTGCCCTCGGCGCCGTTTCGCCATTCGTCTATGTACGAAGCGGCGGACTCGGCTCCGTCGTCCATGTCAAAGTCGTAGACCTCGTCTATAGCCGCCTGGACGTCGTCCGGGATCCTGAACTCCGATCCTCCTTTCCGGAGGAAATCAAGCGTACGCGCGAGTACGATGGGCTCGTAGACGTAGCCGGAATCGCCGAAGCAGCGCGCTCCCATCGCTTCGGGCGCGAAAACGACTGCGGTCGGCTTGTCCTCGTCCGGCCGCCCGCGGACATGACGCATCACGCGCCCGAGCCTCTGGAGCAGCAGGTCGAGAGGTGCGATTTCCGTTATCAGAACGTCGAAATCCAAATCGAGGCTCTGCTCGAGGACCTGCGTAGCGACGACCACGGCCCGATGCGGCCGCGAGACGTCGGGGCCGAACCGCGCCTTGAGCGTATCCTCCGCCGCGGTACGGTCCGCGCGGGTATAGCGGGAATGGAGTAGCGAGACAGCGCAGCCCGGATCCAGCACCTTAAGGGCGGCGTATACGTCCTGGGCCCTGCCTACGGTGTTGCAGACGCAGACTACGCATCGTTCCGTCGATAGCGCCGCGGCTTCCGCGGCTATCGCCTCGGTCGTCGAGGCTTGGTCCGCGTGGCGTAACCAGAACCGCGCGGTCTTCCGGCTACGGCGAGTGTCGAGGCTCGCGGCGATGACTGCCGGAGCCTTGCCGGGCTCGAGCCTGACGATCGAGGGATATGGGACGTCGACGGGCCGCGAAGACCCAAGATAGGCCTCGGCCAACTCTTCCCTCCACTGCCGGCCTAGCGTAGCCGATAGGAGAATAACGGGACAGCCTAGGGCGCGTAGCCAAGCGAGGAGAGTCTTTATCAACTCGCGCATATATCTATCGTAGGCATGGATCTCGTCGAGTACGACGACCTTGCCCGAGAGGCCATAGAGGCGTACGAAGAAATGCCTGCGCTTGAGGGCGGCCATAATAGCCTGGTCTATGGTTCCTACCGAGTAAGCTGCGAGGAGTCCCCGCTTTGGTCCGCAGAACCAGTCCGTCGCGACGATGCCCGAGTCCGGCTCTTTTGGCGAGGTCAGCGATACGCGAAGCGCTGCGTACTCGTCGTTGAGGAACGACGATGCGAATAGGAGATGTGATTCTACGGCGCGGTAGTCCGAGTCGCGTCTAAGGTAGGCGTTGACGCGGCTATAGATTGCTGAGCTTGTCGCTTGGGTCGGCAAGCCGTAGAAGAGGCCGGCGGGACGCGCCTTCGTTAGCGCGCGATGGGCGAGTAGGGCGGCCTCGGTTTTTCCCTCGCCAGTAGGCGCTTCAATAATGATCAGGCAGGGCCCGCTCGCGGCGTCGGCCGCGTCGATGGCGGCGCGTTGCAGTGGGTTGAGCGTAGCGCACTTTGGGAGGCCGATGATGGACGCTGCGGTCTCGGGGGCGCAACTGGGTCTAGCCGGGAGCGGCGCCAGGTGAAGCCGTTTAACGGCCTCGCGGGCCGTTTGCGACCGTTTACCGACGTATTGCCCGAGGTCCTCGGGCACGGTCGGGACGAGATCGAACAGTTCGGCGTTAGACGCGAGCCAATCGGCGACCGATATCATGCCGGCGAGCGTTACGAGGGCGCCGGGATCGCCTCGTTCTAGTCCGAAACCGTCATCGGGTCCGAGCGACGAACCGAACGCCTCCGCGACGATGGACATCGCGTCGGAACGAGCCTCTTCCCATTTATCGTCGTCATCGGCTCCGAATGCGCTCGAGCCGATGACCGTCCCGTGGTGGCATGACGCGACGCTCGCCGCGATGTCGGCCGATTCGGCATCGAAGCCGACTGCGCTCCAATACCGTGTTAAGAATTCCCGAGACACGACGTCATGGGCCTGCACTGCGCCGCTTGGGAAGTAATAGCCCGCGTTAATTAATACTCGTCTCGCGCTATCTAGCTTGGCCTGGAATCCTGGGCATATCTTGCCTATATCGTGGCTTGCCGCGAGCAGGCACAGGAAGGCCCTGCCTTCATGAGGGGGGAAGCGCTTCACTAGCCGGTACAGCCTAGTACGAAGAGTCCTCGGAGAGGCTGATAGTATTGCCGAGAATACGAGTCCGCAATCGACGAGGTGCAGGATGGCGGCATGGTACGCCCCGGGTTCCGATCGCCCGGTTTCCGTCTTCGCCCAGAAAAAGGATTGGTCCTTCAGTCTTCGTAGCCTACTCGCCTCACGATCAGATTGGTTCATTTTTTGATCCTCTATAATTGCTTATAGGGTACCACGGTTTTTCCTCTCTATGAATGCATTATGGATGATCAAGTGTCTCTGGTGTCTATGAGTATGCCTGTTTAAGTCGGTCTAAACTTGCCTGTCTTATTTTACCGTTTCGCGTCACTTAATCGGACGTCTAGCCTAATGATTCAATAAGAGCCTCTGTGAGATATCAAGTCCACGCGCTCGGCCCTTCGCGCGGATAGACTTAACTAACGATACGCACGAGCCGGTTGTGATTATAGGGAAATGGCCTAGCCTCGTTATCGTCTGCGACATGTCAGGCGCGTGTTAAAGAAGATTTGATGTTCCAGCATAGGCGTGTCTATGAGGTCCCCGAGACATACCACTGTGTGAAGGTACTAAGGATTCGTCGCCTTATGTTTAAACAAAATGGCTTTCAATGGGAGTATTCTAGCGTAGAGCGCGAGTGAACCGTATTTGTAGTGATAAAGCGGAAGGTTCCGCAGAGCGTGGCCGCGAACGGGCTTTTTTAATGTGCCTGGCCCGCCCCTCATAATCCCTTCTCGTATACCCTGTACGTCTTGATAGCGGCCATGCCCAGCTTCTCGAGGGCGTTGCGTATCCTGAGGTTGTCCTCGAGTATGTAGTTGGCCTCGAGGCGGACCTTCCTCGGGGCGAGGGCGTCGGAGAGGCGTAGGTACAGGAGCACGTCGAGGCCGAGGCTCTGGTACTCGGGCATCACCGCGAGGCCCCATAGCCGGTAGTCGCGCAGGCGCCTGGCGCCGAAGAGGAGCTTGAGGGCGCCGGTCGGGAAGAGCCGGCCTCCGGTTTCCTTGAGTATCACGTTGATATCCGGGAAGCCGAGGCAGCAGCCTACGGGCACGCCCTTGTCCTCGACGAACCAGACGGCGTCCGGGTCTAGGATGGGCTTCAGGTCCTTGACGACGGCGGCCATCTCCTCGCGTCCGACGGGCACGAAGCCCCAGTTGCCGTCGACGCCTATGTTGAGGATGTTCCTGATATGCTCAGCGTCCCGCTCGAGGCGCTTCAAGTCTACGCGACGCGTCGTAATCGACGGCCTCCGCGCGGCGACGATGGCCTCGAAGCGCTTGAAGCGATCGGGCACCTCGTAGCCCTTGGCCGCGTCGGCCTCGTAGGCCAGTAGGTCCTTGACGCCTTCGTAGCCGGAGGCGCGCGCCAGGCCGTCGTAGTACGGGGGGTTGTAGGGCGACATGTAGACGGGGGGGGCGCCGAAACCGTCGACGAGGAAGCCCCAGCATTCGGCGACCGGGTTAATCGGTCCACGGACCCTGTCCGCTCCGCGCGCCGAGAACCAGGCTTCCGAGGCCGAGAAGAGGGCGGCCGAGACCGCGGGATCGTCCACGCTCTCGAACGAGCCGAAGAACCCGGTCCTAGTCCCGAAGTGGGCGTTGAACTGAGGGTCAATATAAGCGACGACGCGCCCGACGACGCGGTCGCCGTCGTAGGCGACGAGCAGCTCCCGTTCCGATCGGTCGAGCACGGCGTTGTTGCCGGGCTTGTAGGCGGAGCGCTCCGCGGCCAGGATGGGCGGTACCCAGCGATCGTCGCCCGAATAGAGTACGGAGGGGAACCCGACGAAATCCCGCATGGCGCGTCCGCTTCGGACCGGCCGTACGTATATGGTGGTATCCATACCTAGATTGTCGACGGCGCCTATTTAGGCCGTGAGCGGAAACGAGGCCGACCCGGTCCTTCCTTTCGCTTGACGCGATACGGGCTCCCGTGAGAGATTGTCTTTATGTTAACCCGGAAGCATGTTAATCGGTTTACGAAATGACGATGAAGCGCGTGAAGCCTGGGTCGGTATCGCCCGATGAGCTAGACGGGTACGTCATCGGGCGTCTGCGCGCCGCGGGCGAGCCCGTCTCGGGCGAGGCGCTCGCCTCGGAGCTGGGCATGAGCCGAGTCGCGCTCTGGAAGCGGGTAGAGTCCCTAAAGGCCTGGGGCTACGGGATAGAGGCGTCTCGCAAGGGCTACGAGCTGGCTCAAGACGACGGCTTGGCGGGCTGGGAGCTCGAGGCGCCCGGCCCGGTAGTACTCTACGATAGCGTCGGGTCGACCATGGACGAGGCGAGGTCCCTGGCCCTGGCCGGGGCGCCTTCAGGCGCGACGGTGCTGGCGCTCGGGCAGAGCTCCGGCAGGGCCCGGAACGGCGGGACGTGGGAAAGCCCCTCGGGCGGTCTCTATCTCTCGGTCGTCCTGCGCTCGGCCTTGCCTCCTTCCCGCGCTGGGGCTCTGTCCCTCGAGGCCGCTGCGGCTACCCTCCGGGCCCTCGGCGCGAACGGCCTCGGATCCGTCGAGTTCCGATGGCCCAACGAGATCGTAGCCGCCGCCGGCGACGGGCCGGCGAGCCCCGTCAGGCGCAAGGTCGGAGGCATACTCGTAGAGGCGTCCGGCGACCTGAGCGCGGCGGACTTCTTCGTAGTGGGACTGGGCCTCAATATCGCGCCTTCCGCCCTGGCCGGGTCTCCCTCGTCGGCCTCCGTCGGCGGGCTAACGGCGGAGGTCCGTACCCCGACCGCGGCTCGCAGGGCGGCTATAGCCGCGCGTATCGTCCGCGAGCTGGCCGAGTGGGCCGCGGCGCCCTCCCTCGACCCGGAGCGCTGGCGCCACCTCGTCCCGGCAGGCGGGCCCGCCTATTCCATCGAGCTGTGGAACGGCGAGCGGCGGCGTTTCGCGCCTGCCGGTTTCGACGCGCGCGGCGACCTCCTGCCGGCGGGCGGCGGTCCCGGGCTATCTATCGGCGAATGCCGACTCGTGCATATAGAAGGAGAACCATAATGAAACGCGACGCCCTCAGGCTCGTACTCGTATCTCTGTTCGCCGCCATGATCTCGGTCGGCGCCGTCTTCTCCCTGCCCTTGCCGCCGCCGCTCTTGCCGGTGACGCTGGCCGTGTTCTTCTCGTTGCTGGCCGGGCTGATGCTCGGGCCCGCGTGGGGATTGGCGGCGACCGGGCTCTACCTCGCGCTGGGCTCGGTAGGCCTGCCTGTCTTCGCCAACGGCGCGGGCGGCATAGGCCAGTTCGCCGGGCCCTCGGGCGGGTTCCTCCTCGGGTACGCCGCGGCCGCGGCCGCGGCGGGGCTCGTCGCCGACAGGAGGTCCTGGGGCTTCGCGAGGGCCCTCCTGGGCGCGCTGGCCGGGGTGGCGGTCCTGTACGCGCTGGGGCTCCCGTGGTTCCGAGCCGTCCTGGACGCGAGGCCGGACAAGGACGTGTCGATGGTAACGGCCTTCCTGATCATGGCGCCCTACCTCGCGGGCGACGTCGTCAAGGCCGTCGCGGCGGCCGCGCTCGTCAGGGCCTTGAAGCCGCTCCTCGCGCAGTACCTCCCGGCCAAGGCGCGATGAGGATAGAATTCCGCGCCCTCAGGAAGACCTTCCCCGACGGCGCGGTCGGCCTGGACGGGGCGAGCCTCTCCCTCGAGACGCCGTCGTTCACGGTCCTGTCCGGCCGCAACGGCTCCGGCAAGTCCCTGCTGGTCAGGCACGCCCTCGGCCTGGAAACGGCGGACTCCGGCGAGGTACTCGTAGACGGCGCGCCGCTCGGGACGGCCCTCGCCGCGACGAGGCGCCGCGTCGCCCTCGTGTTCCAGGAGCCGGAGCACCAGATCCTAGGCGTGACGGTACGCGAGGACGCTGAATTCGGGCCCCGCGCCGCGAGAGAACGGCCGGACGCCTACTCCGCCAGGGTCTCCGCCGCCCTCAAGGCCGCCGGCCTCGCCGGTTTCGAGGGGCGCCTCTGCGCCGGGCTCTCGGGCGGGGAGAAGCGCCGCCTGGCGGTCGCGTCGGCCCTGGTCTCGGAGCCGGAGCTGATCGTGCTCGACGAGCCGTTCAACGGCCTCGACCTGGCGGGGGCCTCGGACCTGCTAAGGGTGCTCCTAAGGCTCAACGCCGCCGGCGTGGGCGTCCTCGTGGTGACGCACGACCTGGAGAAGTGCCTGGCCCACGCGGACAGGCTCGTCGTCCTGGGCTCGGGCCGCGTCGTCCGCGAGGGCAGCCCGGCCTCGCTATGGGAAGAGCTACCCGCCCTGGGGCTCAGGCGGCCTCCGGGGGGCTTGGATCGGCTCGCCGAGATGAGCTGGCTGGAGACCGCGCCGTGATAGGGCGAGCTCCGTCCCCGGCGAGTCGGTCCATAGAACGGCGGTCCCCGGCTCGGCGCCTCGTCGGGGCGCCTCGCTTCGTAGCCTACCTGGCCTTGCAGGTCGCGGTGTTCTCCTGCCCCTTCCCGTGGCTGGCCGCCCCGGCCCTCGCGGCGCTCGGCCTCGGATGGTCGGAAGGGCGGCGTTGGTCCGCTTGGCTCGTCCGCTCGGGGCCGCTGGTCATCGCGGCTTGCCTGCCCGCCCTGGTCGGGTTTCCCTGGGCCGAGCTGGTCGGATGGCTCGGGGGCGCGGAGGTCCTTCGGGCGCTCCTGGCTGGCTGGGAACCTTCCCTCCTGCGGAGCGCCCGCCTGGCACTCGTGCTGGCCTCCGCTTCCTGGCTATCCGAGGGCATGAGCCCGGTGGAGCTCCGCGAGGCGCTCGTCGTCTTGCTCCGCCCCCTGGGCGCCCGTGCCGGCGGCCGAATCGCTAGGGCGGCTTCCTTGACGATGGCCTTCGTGCCGTGGACCGCGGCCGAGCTCCGGCGCGCCGACGAGGCCGCTAGGCTCCGCGGCTCCGATCCCGCGCGAAGCCCCGCCGGGCACCTCGGCGCGCTGTCGGTGCCGCTCGTCTCGAGGGTGCTGGACAAGGCGAAGAAAGGCTCGGAGGCGCTGACGCTCCGCGATCCCGGCTTCGGGGACTAGGCCTCGCGCCCGCCGCCGCGGGATCGCGGCCATCTCATTACGAGGGACGTCAAGACGTTGAGCGCCATGGCGACGAGGCACCCGAACACGACGCAGGCCATTCGCTCGAGGCCGGTTATCCAGGTCGCGGGGCCGCTCACGGTGACTATGACGAGGGCCGCGAGCGCCGACCGCGTCGCCTTGCCGAGCTTGATAAGCTGGCAGAGGGCTAGCGTGGCTACGACGGAGAGGCAGAGCGCGGCTAGCCTGACGCGGCCGAACGCGAGTATGGCGGCCACGCCCACGGCCGCGCCGGCGATATTCGCCTTCATCCTCGCGTACGATAGCCTCATCGACTCCTTCTCGTCCGGATCGAGGACGAGCAGCACCGAGATTATGCTCCAATAGAGGGGGTAGCGCGGGAAGGCGACGTACAGGCTGTACGATACGGCGGTTCCCGCGAGGCATTTTACGACGTATAGGATCGTATCCCTGCCGCCGGTATCTCCTCGCGCCTTAGACGTATCCATGGGTCGAGGGTACGGGATTTTAGGGGGCCGCGGCTAGAGGTTCCTGGCTATGCTGTCGATCAGCTCGTCTACTATGGCGTCGTCCCCGGCGCGGACCCGGTCGATGAGGCAGTGCTTCATGTGGTGCTCCAGGACGACTATCGAGGCCTTCGCGAGCGCCCCGCGGGCCGCGGCGATCTGGGCCATCACGTCATCGCAATACGCGTCCTCCTCTATCATGCGCTTGACTCCGCGTACCTGGCCCTCGATCCGCGCCAGCCTGCCGGCGATCGAGCGCTTCAGCTCCTCCGGCCGCATCGTCTTCTTGCACCCGCAGGTCGCGTCCGCCTTTTTACACGTATCCATGATTGACTCCTCGGCTAATGCTAACGAAGGACATAAGAGCATTGGTGGATAAGTGAGCAGTGGGAGGAAGGAAGGCGAAGGGAAGCGCTATGGCTTTTTATCCCTTAATAATCTTCCCGTTCCTACATCTTGCTCTCTTATCCTCTTTATTGTCCTTCTTACTTAGGCTTCCAGCTCCTCAAGCGCAGCGCGTTCGTGACCACCGAGACCGACGACATCGACATCGCCACGGCCGCGAATATGGGATTGAGGAGCGGGCCCCCGAAGAGGAACAGCGCTCCGGCCGCTATCGGTATGCCGAGTATATTATACCCGAAGGCCCAGAAGAGGTTCTGCTTGATATTGCGCATGGTGGCCCTGGATAACGACAGCGCGGCGACCGCGTCGGCGAGGTCGCTCCGGGCCAGCACTATATCCGCCGACTCGGCGGCTATGTCGGTGCCCGAGCCTATGGCGATGCCGACGTCCGCGGCGGCCAGGGCCGGCGCGTCGTTGATGCCGTCGCCGACCATGGCGACGAGGCCGCCCGATCCCGCGAGGCCCGCCTGCAGGCCGCGTACGGCCTCGGCCTTGCCCTCGGGGAGGACCTCGGCCACGACCTCGTCCACGCCGACCTCTCGGCCTATCGCCTCCGCGACCGCGCGGGAGTCGCCTGTTATCATCGCCGTCCGTATGCCCAGCTTCTTGAACGTCGAGATGGCGGCCGCGCTCGTCGGCTTGACGACGTCGGCTACCGCGACGAGGCCGCGTACCGTCCCGTCCACCGCGACGAGCATCGCCGTCCTGCCCGCGAGGGCGAGCCGTTCGACGTCGGCGAGCGCGGCGCCGGCGAGCGCCGCGCCGCGTTCCGCCATCAGCCTCTTGTTGCCGACGAGCACCGTCCGGCCGAGGATGGAGGCCTCGATGCCCATGCCGGGCTCGGCGGCCGCCCGCTCGGGCGACTCGAGGGCCAGGCCGCGCCTCTCGGCTTCCCTGACGATGGCCGCTCCGAGAGGATGCTCGGAGCCCTTCTCTACCGAGGCGGCGAGCGAGAGCATCTCGTTCTCGGGCAGGCCGTAGGAGACGACCTCGACGACCTCGGGCTTGCCCGCGGTTATGGTTCCCGTCTTGTCGAGGACTATGGCCTTGACGCGGTGGGCGTTCTCCAGGGCCTCGCCGCCCTTTATGAGTATCCCGAGCTCGGCGCCCCTGCCGGTGCCGACCATGATAGCCACCGGGGTCGCGAGCCCGAGCGCGCAGGGGCAGGCTATCGTCAGCACGGCGACGAAGACGCGGATCGCGAACTCGACGCTCTGTCCCCCGAGTAGCCACGCCGCCGCCGAGACGAAGGCTATCGCGACCACGACCGGCACGAAGACTCCCGAAACCCTGTCCGCGAGCGCGGCGATCGGGGCTTTCGATCCCTGGGCGTCCTCGACGAGCCTGACGATGCGGGCCAGGGCCGTGTCGGCGCCGACCGCCGTGGCCCGGAAGGTGAACATGGACTGGCCGTTGACGGTCGCGCCGGAGACCTTGTCGCCCGGGCCCTTGTCCGACGGCATGCTCTCGCCGGTCAGCATCGATTCGTCGAGCGTGGCCCTGCCCTCCGCGATGACGCCGTCGACCGGCACGCGCTCTCCGGGGCGGACGCGGATGACGTCGCCTACGGATACCTCGTCAATGGGCAGTTCTATGTCGCCCGAGGCGGATACGACCACGGCCGTCTTGGGCGCGAGGCCCATCAGCTTCTTAATGGCCTCGGACGCCTTGCCCTTCGAACCGGCCTCGAGGTACTTGCCTAGCAGTATGAGGGCTATGATTACGGCGACCGTCTCGAAGTACAGGTGCTCCGTCCCCGACGGATCGCCTAGCGCGACCTGGGCGGTGGACCACAGGCTATAGAACATCGCGGCGCCCGTGCCTATCGCTATGAGGCTGTCCATATTAGGCGCGCGCCTGAGCAGGGCCTTTACGCCTACCGAATAGAATTTCCGGCCCGCCCAGAGCGCCGGCATGACGAGCGAGGCCTGGACGAGGGCGAAGGCGAGGGGGTGGTCCATAGGGTGGAGGGCGGAAGGCAAGGGCAGGCCGAGCATGTGTCCCATCGAGACGTAAAGAAGCGGTAGGGCGAAGCCTAGCGCGATCATGAAGCGCGCCCTCAAGGAACGGGCCTCGCGCTCCTTGGCCGCGGCGTGCTCGTCGACGGCGGCCGGCCCGGCGTCTGCGGCGAGGGCCTCGTACCCGGCCGCCTTCACCGCCAGCTTTATCTCCGAGAGCCTCGTCGCGGAGGGGTCCCACGAAACCGAGAGCCGCTCCGTAGCGAAATTGACCGAGGCTGACGACACGCCGTCGACCTTGGAGACAGATCTCTCCACCGCCGCGGCGCAGGCCGAGCAGGTCATGCCGCCGATGGGCACGAGCGCCGACTTGGAGGCGACCGGGAGCACGGCCTCGTACCCGGCCTTGGCTATCGCTTCTGCGACTGCCGCGAGGCCGGTGGCCGTCTCGTCGAATTCCACCGTTAGTGCCTCGGTGGCGAAGTTGACCGAGGCCTTAGCGACGCCGGGCACCCCGGCGGCGGCCCGCTCGGAGGCGCGGGCGCAGGCGGCGCACGACATGCCGCGGATCTCCATCGTATCTATCCTCATAATCGCGTTCTCCTCTGCTTCATGGCTCGTACGTCGTCATCGCCGGGCCTCGAGCCTCGGGTCGTTAGGCTCGACGACCTCTATCGTCGAGCGGATCATGCCCATCCAGCACGAGTACGGGATGACTCCCGTGGCCTCGGGCGTGAATTCAATCAAGTTATCGCCGGGCGCCAGCTCCTTCGTCACGCCGTAGGCCGGAATGACGACGGCGTTATTGCAGCCGTTGATGCTACGGGAATCGGCGCGTATCGTCAGCCTTACGGGGACGCCCGAGGCCACGAGCAGCCGCGAGTAGGAACGCGGCGCCAGGTCGAACGATACTTCCTGGAACCCGTCCTTGGCGACTGCGACGACGGGCGATGCGCCTCGCGCCGCGACGGTCTGCACGGCGGACGGCGCGATGCCCGCGGCCGGCGCGGCCGGCGCGGAGACGGAAACGCTCGAGTCGAGCCTGATTCCCGAGAGCGCCCAGGCCCGGCCGAAAGCCGAGAGCCCGAGGAACAGGACGAGGACGCCGCCGGCCCGGGCCGCGACGGTCCTGAAGCGAGCCGATAGCAGCGAGCCGCCGGCTCCGAAGACCAGCATCAACGGCACCGTGCCGAGGGAGAACGCGAGCATCGACAAGGCTCCGGCGAGGGCGGACCCGGAGGCGAGGGCGAAGGCTTGCGCGGCCTGCAAGGGCCCGCACGGCATCAAGGCGTTCGCGAGGCCTACGACGAATGGCCCGAGCCCGATAGCCTTCGCCCCGACGGCGTCGCGGAAACGCCCGAAGGCCGTCCGCCCGCTAGAGCGGCGCGCGGGCAGGACGCCGGCGAGGCGCAGGCCCATGAACGTCATGAAGGCCGCCGCGACGAACATGACTATCGAGCGTCCGCGCTGGCCTAGGTCGAGCGCGCCGCCGAGCGCTCCTACGAGCGCGCCGATGGCCGTGTACCCTACCACGCGTCCGGCGTTATACGCGACGGCGGACTTGAGCGACGCGTATCGGGAGGAGCCTCCCGATACGGGCTGAGCTACTTCCCCGATCGCGGCGCGAAGCGATTGCGAGAGCGCGATCCCGCCGCACATCGAGACGCAGTGGAAGGATGTCAGGAGGCCGCTCGCGGCGAGGGCCGCCGCCGTCGCTCCCTGTCTCGGGGCGAAGGCTACGAGTCCCGAATGGTCGAGCGCGTAGAAGGCGGCCGCGAGGCCGGTTCCCACGGCCGCGGCCAGGACGCCGTCGCGCCACGGCCGCGGGGCGTCCTGGCCGGCGGGATAGCCCGCGACGCTCAGGGCCCTCCCGATGCGAGCCGTGACGTCGATAGGATCCGCGCCCGGCTCGAGGAGCGCGGTCAGCTTGCCCTTCGCGGACTCGGCGTTGGCGGAATAGACGCCCCCGATGGAGCGGGCGACCGACTCGACGCGCTTCTCGCACGAGTCGCAGGTCATGCCCGCGACTCGAAGGACGATGCTAGTCATGCGTTATATACCCCCAGGGGGTATAATATACTGGCGACGCGCCCCTTTTGCAAGCGAGCGAACCTAATTAGTGATACTATAGAAAAGCTCCGGCCTACGTTCGAATCGGTCTTGCGGAGGAATCGCATGGAATCCATTCGTTCGATTAGTTCCGTACTGAAGGCGGCCATCGCGGCCTTGGCGATATGCTCGATAGCGAGCGCCTGCGGCGGAAGGAATTCGAGGCCGGAACCTACCGCGACCTCGGCCGCGGTCTTACCGTCGTCGGCGCCGGCTCCCGAACCCGCTTCCGAGCCCGCTTCCGAGCCCGCCGCCGCTATAGAGCCGTCGGCGCCGGCGGCCGTACTGGCTCTCGCCAAGAAGGCCGAGTCCCTGGGCGACGAGGCGGCGCTAGCTGATTTCGAGTCCGGCCTGGCCGCCCTGTCGCCGGCGGAGCTCGACGCCGTGGAGGCGATGCTCGAGACCGCGGTCGCCGAGGCGGAGCTGGCGAAGCGTCCCGCGCCCTCGCTTCGCCTGGCGCTGTCCGCGTGCTACGGCCGTAAGGGCCTGTCGGGCAAGGCCTACGCGGCGGTGCTCTCGGCCGAGAAGGAGGCCAAGGCTCCCGGGGTATCCTTCGGCCTGGCGGTCATATACGGCAGGAAGGCCCTGCTCGCGCCGGCCGTCGACGAGAAGCCGTGCACGCTGGTCGTGGAGTCCGTCCCGACCGGCGCGACGATCATCGTGGACGGGGTCGCCGCCGGCGCGGCCCCGGCGCGGCTCGAGGCCGTGCGTCCCGGGCGGCACGAGCTTCGGGCGGTACTCGCCGGTTACGACGAGTACGTAGGGATCGTCGAGGCCGGCCCGGGCGTCGTCATCGCGGGCAAGGCGATCCTGGTACCGGCTCGCGTGCCGTGCCGCGTGGACGCCGAGCCGGAGGGCGCCGAACTATGGATAGACGGCAGCCTCGTCGGGAAGACGCCGTGGAACGGCGCGCTACGGCCGGGTAGGTACTCGATGGAAGCGAGGATGGAAGGATACGAGCCGGCGGCAGAGACGGTCTCGGTCGCGTTCGCGTCGGCGATGGGAACAAGCCTGAGGCTTTCTCCGAGACCGGCCGTCCTCGTAGTCGAGAGCGAGCCCCTGGGCGCGCTCGTCGACCTAAACGGCGAGCAGCTAGGCAGGACGCCCCTGAGGATCGAGACCAAGGCCTTCGAGGCGCGCTACGTCTCGCTCAGGCCGCCCGATTTTATATACGCGGCCTCCGATCCCGTGCCTATCGAGCTGCGGCCCGGCGAGGAGTCGAAGGTTTCGCTGCGCTTCGCGAAGAAGAGCGCTCCCCTGGGCTTCAAGCCGTCGGTCGGCTTGCCGGCGGGAGCCGTCGTGCTCGTGGACGGAGAACGATTCGATACGGTCCCCACGGGTGATAAGGCGCTCGAGTTCGGCGCGCATGACATCGAGATCCGCGCCGATGGATACGACGCTATTTCCCAGAGCGTTTCCTGGGACGGGCTCTGGGGCAGGCGGCTCGCCATGACGCGGCGACTGCCGAAGGTGGCCGTCGACGGGATTAAGGTGGATGGGGCCATAGCCGATTGGGCGGGCATCGCGCCTATCTTCATCGATCCGGCGGGGGACGACAAGTCGCCGAAGGTGAGCGGAACCGATCTCGTGGCCGTATACGCCGCGTCCGACGGGCTCTACCTGTACGTCAGGATGGACTTCGCCGACGGCGTCTTCAGGGCCAACGGGAGCGATTGGCGAGAGCAGTGCCTCAAGATACACGGCGATCGCGACGGGTCGTCCCAGTACTTTATTTACCTGTCCCTCATCGCCGAAGGAACGACCCTCGAGCCGAGGATCAGGGTCAACAAGGCCGGCCCGTCGGGCGAGCCCAACGTTAAGAAGGTAACGTCGGGCTGCTCGTTCCGCAACGGCGACGGGCTCGTCGAGATGCGCTTCCCGCTGTCGGCCTTCTCCGCCTACGTCAAGAACGGAGACGTGTTCAACTTCTGGAGCCACGTGGGCCCCGACTATCCCAAGGGGACCGACGAGACGGAGAGGATAGACGTCAGGATACGCTGATCGAGCGACGCCGCTCCGCTTGCGGAACGGCCGGGCCTCGGCTTAGTATCCACCCCGGAGGAAACCATGACCGTGACCGCTACCCGCGCCGCCCCAGGCGCCTTGCTCCTGCTGTGCTGCGCGGCGCTCGCAGGTGCTCAGCCCCAAGCCGTTTCCAAGGGCCAGGATCCGACCGCGGCCCTGCCCGACGGCCTGTACGCCGTGATCGCCACCGCGAGGGGCGACATAGTGCTGGAACTCTTCGCCGACAAGGCGCCTATAGCCGTGACTAGCTTCGTAGGCCTGGCCGAGGGAACCATGTCGCCCTCCGGCAAGCCGTTCTTCGACAATATAGTCTTCCATAGGGTGGAGCCGGGCTTCGTGATCCAGGGCGGCGACCCGACTGGCTCGGGCCGCGGCGGGCCTGGCTACCAGTTCCCCAACGAGATAGACCCCTCCCTGAGCTTCGGCGCCGCCGGGGTGCTGGGCATGGCCAATGCCGGGCCCGATACCAACGGAAGCCAGTTCTACATAACGCTCGGCCCCGCCAAATTCCTGGACGGCAACTATACCGTCTTCGGCCGCGTGGCCTCGGGCATGCCGGCCGTGCTTGCGATCCGCAAGGGCGACGCGATGAATAGCGTCAGGATAGTCCGCAAGGGCGCGGGGGCCGCCGCGTTCAAGGCCGATAAGACTCGCTTCGACGCCGCCGTCAAGGCGCATTACGCGGGGGCGGGGGACCGCGCGAAGGCCGCCTCGGAGGCCCAGGTCGCGGCCGTCAAGGCCCGTATCCCCGGCCTCGGCCCCGGCGGGGACGGCCTGCTGCATAAGGTCCTCAAGACGGGCGCCGGATCCAGGCCCGCGAAGGGCTCCCAGGTACGCATACTCTATACCCTGACCCTGTCGGACGGGAGGAAGGTCGATTCCACGGCGGACCGCGGGAACGAGCCCTTCGAGTTCAAGCTCGGGGCCGGGCAGGTGATACCGGGCTTCGACGCCGCCGTCG
This sequence comes from Spirochaetota bacterium, assembly GCA_018816345.1. Taxonomy (GTDB): domain Bacteria; phylum Spirochaetota; class Spirochaetia; order Treponematales; family UBA12059; genus SZUA-370. The sequence continues at coordinate 21,964 of JAHIWG010000059.1, forward strand.
CGGCCATGGCCTACGGGGAGCGCCGCGTGGTCGTCATACCGCCGGAGCTTGGCTACGGGGCTCGCGGCGCTGGCGGCGCCGTTCCAGGCAACTCGGTCCTCGTGTTCGAGATCGAGCTGCTCGCGCCCTAGGCCGCTAGGCCCCTAGGACGCCGTCGGCGGCCTGCGCTGCGGCCGTCTCGGCGGTTTTGGAGGCGGCCTTGGAGGCCGCCCGCGAATCGTGCGCCGCCCCGGCCAGGTAGAGCAGGGCGCCGCCGGCGAGGGCGAGCCCGGCCGCGCCCACGAACACCGCCCGGCCGCCCGCCGCCTGCATCAGGAAACCGGCGGCGGGCGCGGCCAAGGCGAGGCCGAGCTCGCTGAACGAGTTAAGCCCCATGTAGCGGCCTAGCAGGCGCGGGTCCGCGTGCTCCGGCACGAAGCGGGTCTGCACCGCCGAGCCCCACACTTCCCCGAACGACAGTACTAGCATGGCCGCGACGATCGCCGCGGGGGATCGGAAGAACGCGAAGCCCAGGAACCCGAGGGCGAATGCGAGCTTCGACGCGCCGGCTGACGGTCCTATGCGCGATACCCGTAGCCTCCGGCTGACGGGCAGCTGGGCGAGCACGCATACCAGGGCGTTCGTAGTCAGCAGCGCGCCGTAGACCCATAGCGGCAGGCCCCCGTTCTTCAGGTGCAGGGGCAGGAAGCTCTGGATGAGGCTGTACGCGCCCCAGGTCAGGGACATACCCGCCATCCATAGCCAGAATACGCCGTCCTTCAGTATCTCCCGCCAGGCCCGGTGCGAAGCGGCGGCTCCTCCCTGGGTTTCCGCCGGAGTCTTCAGGCCGGCCGACGACTCGGGTATCGCGATCGCTATGAATAGCCCGACGACCAGGTTGAGGGCGCCGCCGACGATGAAGCCGGTACTCGGGCCGGCCGCGAAGAGCGCCACCCCTATCAGCGGCCCCCAGCCGTACGCCGCGTTTATCCCGATGCGGTTCAGCGCGTAGGCCTCGGAGCGCCGGTCGCGGGGACAGAGGTCGGCGAGCGCGGCGTTGGTCGCCGGCCGGTAGAAGGTTCTCGTCATACCGTTCAGGAAATTGAGGAGGCCGAGCACGTAGACGTCCGTGCCAGCGAAGGCGAAGCCGAAAAGCGCGAGCCCGCTAGCCGCGACGCCTAGTATCTGCACCGGCTTGCGGCCCCAGCGATCCGCGAGATGGCCGCCCCACGCGCCGAACGCCACGCTCGCGAACGGGGCCGCCCCGAGCACGAGCCCCAGGGCGCCCAGGCTCACGCCGGCGCCGCGCATATAGAGGCTCAGGTACGGCACGACCATGAAGCGCCCCGTCGACTCTATGACGGTGGCCGCGACGAGGAGCCAGACTGGCTTGGGGAAGCTCCTGGCGTAGGCGAGGGCGCGATCCTTGAGGCTGGGCATGGTCCGGCCACTATATCCCCTAACGGAGGTCGTCGGCTACGCGGCGGCGCGCTATAGTCTAGTGCCTATCGTATTGGAGGTATAACGAATGCACGCAAGGATAAGCGCGGCGCCGAGATCGGCCCTGCTCCCGATAGCCTTGGCCGTCGCCGTACTCGGGCTCCACGCCCAGGCCGCCGGCCTCGCCGACCCCGTCACCGTATGGGACAACGCCGACAACCCGGCCTCGTGGGGCTTCTTCCCCGACGCGATGGCCGTCGGGCTACGGGGGACTACCCCGCTCGGCTCGCTCGCCTCGCTCGGCTCCGGCTCGGCTCCCTCCGGCGAGGTCGACCTGCTGTATAGCCTGGGAGGGCTGAGCTATCGCATGAGGACCGACGGCTCCGCGTACGAGCATTACCTGACGAGCTCGGCCGCCTTCGGCGACGCCGTGAGCCTCGGGCTGGGCTTCCGCTGGGACGATACCTCGTCCGCGTCCCCGCTCGGCTGCTACGTGGACGCCGGGGTCATGGTCAGGCCGACCGACTTCCTGTCGATCGCGGCGGGACTCGCCGAGAGGCGCGACGCCGCCGGCGCGCTATCGTTCGACTATAGGCTCGGCGCGGCGGTGCGGCCGCTCTGGCTCGTGCCCGGGCTCGAGTCCGCCCTGACCGTATCGGGCGACGCCGAGATAGTAGGCGGCTCGTTCGCCTTCACGGCGGTTGGCGCCCGGCTCATGCTCGACGAATGGCTCAGCGTTAACGGTAGGTACTCTCTCGGCGACTCGTCCTTCGGCGTCGGCGTCTCGGTGAGCCTGTCGGGGACCGAGACCGGGGCGTCCTACTCCGCACCCGTATCGGCCGCCGCCGACGGCGCGGCGGGCTTCGGATCGGCCGTGCGGGTCGGCCGGGCGACCAGGCAGGCCGCCAGGGTCTTCGGCAAGGCCACCCTGGTCGTCGACGGGCCCGGAGCGTTCGCCGATGTCCCGCCCCGCTTCGATTTCGATACCGGGATAGGGAACGAGACCGACGTCTGGTTCGGCCAGGCCGTAGCGGCGATACGGAGGGCGGCCTCGGACCGCTCCATCGGCGCCCTCGTCATGATCGATCCGCCCGGCTTCGCTTCCGACGCCAGGGCCCAGGAATTCGGCCGGGCCGTCGGGGCGTTCAGGGCGGCGGGCAAGCCCGTCTACGTCTACGCCAGGGGCATGGGCCGCCTGTCGTACGTCTACGCGGCCGCGGGCGCCGAGCTCGTCGCGCTCGATCCCAACGGCAGCCTGGCCGTCGTCGACGCGGCGTCGGTAGGGCTGTACTTCAAGGGCCTGCTGGCCAAGCTCGGCGTGGAGACGTATAACCTGCAGTCGCACGATACCAAGACGGCGTATAACGCCTTCAGCGAGTCGGGCATGACCGGCGCGGAGCGCGCGATGCTGGAGCGCTACGTGCGCGGGCTCGCCGCGCAGTCGTACGAGGCGCTCGACGCGGCGCGCGGCGCGAAGCTGCCCGGCGGCGCCGCGGCGGCCATAGGCGGCGGCCCCTACCTGGACCCGCGCCGCGCCGTCGAGGCCGGCCTGGTCGACGCGCTGATGTACCGCGACGAGTTCGACGACGCGGTCAAGGAGAAGACGGGCGACGCCCCGACGGTCGACCTCCGCGGCTACGCCCGCGAGCGCGGCCTGTCGTGGGGCGCGCCCCTCGCCAAGAAGGTGGCCGTCGTCTACCTGTCCGGGAATATAATTGAAGGCGAGGGAGTCGCGGGGCGGTCCATAGGCGATTCCGCCGCCGAGCTGCTGGCCGGCCTGCGCGACGACGAGGCGATAGCGGGCGTCCTGCTCCGCGTCGATTCGGGCGGCGGCTCGGCCCTGACCAGCGACCACATCGCCCGGGAGGTCAAGAAGCTCAGGGAGAAGGGCAAGCCCGTCGTCGTCTCGATGGCCAGCTACGCCGCGTCGGGCGGGTACTACATCTCGGCGTACGCTGACAGGATCGTCGCTGAAGCCGGCACCGTTACCGGTTCCATCGGCGTCACCGGGTTGAACTTCAGCTTGATCGGTACGCTGGAGAAGCTCGGCGTAGGCGCTGACGGCGTCAGCGCGGGAGACTCGGGCCTGTTCGGCAATCCGTTCCTGCCCCACCGCGAAGGCGACGACGCGGTCCTCCGATCCAGCATCGAGTACGTCTACGGCCGCTTCGTCGACGTCGTGGCCGAGGGCCGCGAGCTTGACAGGGCCAGGGTCGACGAACTGGGCAAGGGCCAGATCTGGCTCGGGAGCGAGGCCTTCGCGAACGGGCTCGTCGACGGGATCGGCGGCCTGGACGAGGCCAAGGCCGCGATGGCCGAGCTCCTGGGCTCGTCGCCCCGCTTCGTGGAGTACCTGCCCGGCGAGGCCGAGACCGGTCCCCTCCTGTCCATGCTCGGGGCCTCCTCGGTCGCGCTACCCTCCGGGGCCGCGTTCGAGGCGCTCGGCGCGGCGGCTAGCCTGGTCTACGAGATATCTGCCATGGGGAACGGGCTCCTGTACCTGGCCCCGGAGTATATGTACAGGAATCGATAATGCGCTGAGCCGCGCCGAGCCGGACGGGGGATGGCCGCGGGCCTCAGGCCTCGACGAAGCCCCTGTTCCGCCCGGCCGACTTGGCCCTGTACATCTGCATGTCGGCGGCGTTCACGAGCTCGGCCGGGCTGGAATGGCCGGACGCCTTCGCGATGCCGTAGCTGATGGTCTTTCCCGCCCTCGCGGGGCCGGCCGCGAGCGAGGCGGCCTCTACCGATACGCGGATCTTCTCGAGGAGGCTGGCGGCCTCCCGGGCTTCGGTGCCCGGGAGGATTATGCAGAATTCCTCGCCTCCGTAGCGCGACACGGTATCGGTCTTGCGGACGCTCTCCTGCAGTATCCCGCCTATGCTCTTCAGGGCCTCGTCCCCGGCGGCGTGGCCGAGGGAGTCGTTCAGGTCCTTGAATCGGTCTATGTCGACGAGGGCCAGGCAGAAGCCGTGACCGTAGCGCGTCCACCGGTCCCATTCCCGTTCCAGGAGCTCCCAGAAATGCCTGCGATTGATAAGGCCCGTGAGCGAATCCATCCTGGACAGCCGCTCCAGCTCGCCCGTTCGCTCGGCTACCCTCCGCTCGAGGTTGGCGTTCAGGTCCTTGACCTCCTTGAAGCTGAGGGCGAAGCGCCTGCCGAGCACGAGCGACTGGCTGAAGAGGAAAGCGAACAGGCCGAGGCCGATCGAATAGAACGTATAGATGATCTTCAGGTCGTGGAGTATGTCGTTGACCGTCGAGGCGATGAGGATAAGGACGCCCGCGAGCATCAGCCTCGCGCCTGGCGATCGTTCCCTCAACTCTCGCGCGAGGACCGCCATGACGTAGGCGGCCGCCAGCAGGATTGCGGCCTGGTACGGCAAGAACCACGACTGAACGAAGCGGACGGGGGCGACTACCGAGAATACGGCCTGGGCAGTCCCGAGCGCGACGAGGCCGCCCATCGCCGCCGGGTTCCTGTGCCGGGGGAACATTGCGTACAGGTACGCCAGGAAGGTGATAGGAAGGAGTATCGTCGCGACGTAGGCCGTCCTCAGGCCCGCGGCCCCGTCGAGGGCGGGTACGAGCGTCGCGAGCAGTTGTTGGTCCGATAGCCCCGTCTTCACCACGGTAACGAGGCAGAAGAGCGCGAAGTAGAGGGTCGAGCGCTCTTCGCGGCGCATGGCGAATAAGGCGAGGTGGTAGAGGGCCATCATTACGATCGACCCCGTTATCATGATGTCGACGAATCTCCCGAGGAACGACGAGCGCTCAACGGCGTCGGCCTCGCCGAACCAGACGGGCATCCAGAGGCCGCCCGTCGCGTGCTCGGTGTTCTCTACGGCTACGGCGAGGCTGACCGTCTCCCCGCTCGGCACGAACCGGTAGGTCCTGGGGGCGTAGGTCGTCTCCGGCAGGCCCCAGTCGCCGATCGCCCGCCCGTCGACGGAGACGATCCCCGCGGAGCTGATTCCCATGAACCGCAGGGCGTAGAGCCGCCCGGGCGCCAGGCCGGCGAGCCGGAGCCGATACTCTCCCGAGGAGAGCCCGGGCTGGATGGAATTCCAGACTCGAGGGACGCCCAGGGCGACGGGCGAGGACGAGCCCCCCGGCGTGAACAGCCAGTCGCCGTCGAGGCGGGCCGCTACCCCGGGAGCCGGGGCGGTCGCCTCGCCGTCGCGTACCCGCAGCCCGTGGCGACCCGGCGAGCAGGCCGACAGGGCCGCGACGACGCCGAGGACGAGGAAGAGCGGGGCGGCCCGGCGCGCGGGCATCAGCGAGGGTCGTTCCATGCGGGCCTATTCGTACACTATCCTGGGCGCCTTGCGGATGGATATCTTCCACGAGAGGCCGGTGCCTATATTGTAGGCGCGGGCGAACGAGCCTTGGTTTATGGCTACGGCTACGTTGAGGACGGAATTGATGTACACCAGCGGCTCGCCCATCGAGACGTCGGCGAACGAGCGGGCGTACACCATCGTGTTGCGGTAGACCTCCCGCGTATCGTTCCTGATGGAGACCTCGACGCGCTTGCCGTAATCGACTCCCAGGCTGATGAAGAGCGAGTGAGGGATGTTCGACCAGAGGCTTCCGAACCTGACGTCGAGCACGTCTATCGTGCCCTCGAGGGCGTCGGCCACGTGCTCCGCGTCGACGTGGGGCAGCTCGACGAGGCTCGGCACGTCGACCGGCTCGCCGAGAGAGTCGAAGGATAGCTGGCCGGAGGCGAGCCTGGCCCCCGTATACGCGTATACGTCCCGGCCGTGGAAGGTATACGAGAGCTCCGAGCCGGAGAGGCGGTGCGCGTCCTCCCTGAGGAGCCTCGCCTCGTCTATTCCGAGGAGCAGCTTGACGTGAGTCAGCGTGCCGTTATCCGGGGTGACGATGACCTGACCCGCCTTCGTGCGGACCACGACGCTGCGCCGCGACGTCCCTACCCCCGGGTCCACCACCGACACGAAGACCGTTCCCTCGGGCCAGTACTGCACCGTCTGCACGAGTCGGTACGACGCCTCCCAGATGCTGTACTGCGGTATGTCGTGGGTAAGGTCGAAGATGGAAAGCGCCGGGTCAACCTTGAGCGCGACGCCGTACATCGCTGAGACGGCTCCGTCCGAGGTCCCGAAATCTGTCTGGTACACGAGCGCTCGCGCCATTGCTGCCTCCGTCGCGCTATAGGATGTGCCGAATGAAGTCGCGCGTGCGCTCTTCCTTCGGTTCCGTGAATATCCGGTCGGGCGATCCCTGCTCGACTATCTTGCCCCGGTCCATGAAGACGACCCTGTCGGCGGCCGCCCGCGCGAAGCCCATCTCGTGGGAGACGACCATCATCGTCATGCCCTCGTCGGCGAGTCCCGTCATCACGTCCAGGACTTCCTTTATCATCTCCGGGTCCAGGGCGGACGTAGGCTCGTCGAAGAGGAGCGCCTTGGGGCTCATCGCGAGCGCCCTGGCGATGGCCGCGCGCTGCTGCTGGCCTCCGGAGAGCTGGCGCGGAAGGCGATCCAGCTTGTCTGAGAGGCCGACCCTGTCGAGCAGGGCCGCGGCCTCGTCCCGCGCCCGAGCCGCCGGCGTCTTGCGGACGAGGCGCGGGGCGAGGGAGACGTTCTCGAGGATGGATAGGTGGGCGAAGAGGTTGAAGCTCTGGAAAACCATGCCCGCGTCCTCCCGTATCCGTCGCAGGTCGGCGCGGCGGGCCGTCACCGAGTCCTCGCCTATCCATATCTCGCCCGAGTCCAGACGCTCCAGCCTGTTGACCGCCCTGAGCAGGGTACTCTTCCCGGAGCCCGAGGGGCCGATCACGAGCACCACCTCGCCCCGATCGACGTCGAGCGTGACGCCGTCGAGGGCTCGGACTACCTCGCCGGGGCGCGCACCCTTGCCCGGCGAGCCGAAAGTCTTGACCGCGTCCCTAATGCGTATGAACGCGCTCATCGCCGCGCCTCCCGGCCCAGCCTGCGCTCCAGGGCGCGCACGAGCATGGAGAGGCTCACGGTCAGGCATAGGTAGAAGAACGCCACGACGTTATAGGTCTCGAAGAACTTGAACGTGCTGGCCGCGTAGACCTTGCCTATCTGGGTGATGTCCTGGACGCCGAGCACCGAGACGAGGGCGGAATCCTTGATTATCGCCACGAACTCGTTGGCCAGGGCCGGCAGGACGTTGCGCACGGCCTGCGGGAGCACTATCCTGAAGGTCGCCTGCGAATGCGACATGCCCAGCGCGTAGGCCGCCTCGACCTGGCCCCGGTCGACGCTCTCTATGCCCGCGCGGAATATCTCCGCTATGAAGGCGGCGTAGCCGAGCGTCAGGGCGAGCACGGCGCGAGTCGCGAAGCTGAAGCTCCTCGACTGGAACGGCTCCATGGCGCCGAGCCTGATGAGCGGGGACATGAGGGCGTTGAGCGCCCCCGCCAGGGCCGGCGCGCCGACGAAGGCTATGTAGTAGAGGATGACGAGCATCGGCAGGCCCCGTACCAGCTCGATGTAGAACGTTGAGGCCTCGCGCAGGGGCCGCAGGCGCGACGCCCTGGCGAGCCCCAGCGCGAGCCCCAGGAAGAGCGACGCCGCGTACGACACGACCGCGACGGTCATGGTTACCCCGAAGCCCTTGGCCACCGCGCCGAAGATGACGCGGTACGAGGCGTCCGCGAGCGCGGTCCCAACGGAGATGACGCCGAGGCCGATCAGCAGCACGAGCCACCAAGGCACGCCGCCGAGGGCGGCGGCTACCTTATTCTTCATTCTGCGTCATCCCTCGCCCCCGGTCAGGGCTGGTATTCGAAGAACCACTTGGTGTTGAGCCTCTCGAGGGTCCCGTCGGCCTTCATCGCCGCGATGGCCGCGTTGAAGGGCGCTACGAGGTCGGAGCCTTTCTTGAAGATGAAGCCGAATTCCTCCGTGCCAAGGGGGCCGCCGACGGTCTTGAGCCTGCCTGGGTTGGCGCCGATGAAGCCCTTGCTGGAGGAGGCGTCCATCAGGACCATGTCTACGTCGCCGGCCAGGAGGGCCTGTACGGTCGCGCCGAAGGTCTCGAACAGCTTGATGCGCTTGTTCTGCTCGTCGCCGTCGAGCACGTTGTAGACCGCGACGTAGAAGTTTGTCGTGCCCGCCTGGGCTCCCACGAGGAGCTTGGGGTCGGCGGCGAAGGCCTTCTCGTCCGAGAAGCGCTTCTCGTCGGCCCTGACCAGCATGAACTGCTGCGACACCATGTACGGATCGGAGAAGTCTACCTGGCCCTTGCGCTCGTCGTTGATGGTGATGCCGTCCATGCCGACGTCGAACTGGTCGTCGCGGACCGACTGTATCATCAGGTCCCAGCTGGAAAGCTTCCATTCGACCTTGGCGTTTAGGCGCCTCGCTATCTCGTTGACGGCGTCGTATTCCCAGCCGACGGACTTGCCGGTCTTGGGGTCGACGAAGTTGAGCGGCGTGTAGGCGTTCTCCGTCACCGCGACGATGGTCCGGCCCCTGAGGTCGGGTAGGCCCGCGGCGCTCATGGTCGGGGCCGACGGCTTCGAGGCGGCGGCCTCCTTATCGCCGACGGCGAACGCCTGGCTTACGGCGAAGGCCGCGATCAGCGAGAGCGCGATCGTTAGCTTTTTCATACCGATTTCCTCCTTAGTGGTTCTTGGACGCGTATCCCTATTTGTACACCGCATCGTCGGCCGCTACAAGGGCGCGCCCGTAGCGGCTTGCGGGCCGGGGGAATCGCCGCTATGCTTTATACGGATTCAAATAAAGGCAAGCGGGGCGTGACCATGACGAAGATCGAATTGTGCGAGGGCGTCAGCGTCGTCGACATCCCCGGGGCGGGCCTCTCGGTGCTCTGCGCGTGCCCTGAGAACGTCGTCAAATTCCTGTTCAAGTCCGGCGCCATAGCCCGGGCCAGCCGTGGCGGGGTCAGCTACGAGACCGGCCCTAACGCCATACTCCTCTCGGAGATACCCGTGCAGAACGGGCGGTTCTCCAATCTCGCGGAATTCCCGGTGCTCCAGATGCTCTATCGCCAGGGGCTCATAATCCCCGGCCATCCGATGAATACCGGGGCGCGGCCCATGCTCATAGGCCTCCGCGACCAGGTCGAGGCCCAGGCCAGGTATATCTACGCCGGGAACTACGGCGTAACCGACCCCGAGGAGCTCGACCCCGACGACCCGGCCGCGGCCGCCGAGATAATACGGATGAAGCGCAAGTTCTCGTTCGGCTCGTTCAAGTCGACCGAGGAGCTCCTCGACGTCAGGGTCATCGACGCGCCTATCGTCGAGCTGCGCGGTGGGGCCTACCTACGGCGGCTAGGGGTCAACAGGTACGAGTTCATAGCCGGCGGCCGAGCCGTCGACGTCGACCTGAACCTCGGGCCCCGCGGCCGCTACGAAGTCCCGTACGAGCTGCCCCGTTCCGAGCCCGTCCGCGACTTCTTCTCGGTCGTCCATATAGGGGAAGGCGACGGCTGGGATCCCGAGCGGCCGTGCATGGGCAGCCTCGTCGTCCACAAGGGGAAGCGCTACCTCGTCGACGCGGGCCCGAATATAGAGGAGAGCCTGGACGCGGTCGGGCTCGGCGTCTGCGACGTCGACGGCGTCTTCCATACCCACGTCCACGACGACCACTTCGTCGGGCTCACGAGCCTCATGCGGTCCGACCGCCGCATAGCCTACTACGCCGTCCCCATGGTCAGGAGGTCGGCGACGGCTAAGCTGCGCGCTCTCTGCGGCGTCGGCGAGGGCGATTTCGCGAGGCTCTTCGACGTCGTGGACCTGGAGGAGGGGCGCTGGAACGACGTCGACGGCCTCGAGGTCATGCCCATTCTCTCGCCTCATCCCTTGGAGACGACTATCTTCCGTTTCCGCGCCGCCGGTCCCGACGGCCCCCGCGTCTACGCCCACTACGCCGACCTGAGCTCGTTCTCCGTCATAGACTCCATGGTCGTACCTCCGGGGGTGGAAGGCTCGCCCGCGGCCGCGGGCATAAGCGCCGAGGAAGCGGCGCGGGCCAAGGCCGCGTACCTGGAGCCCGCCGACGTGAAGAAGGTCGACGTAGGCGGGGGAATGATACACGGCGCGGCGTCGGACTTCTCGGGCGACGCCTCGGGCGACCTGCTCCTCAGCCACGGAGACCGCGCGGACGCGTTCCGATCCGTCGGCTTCGGTCGGGTCGCGTCCTTCGGCGAGCGAAGCGTCCTTGTCCCGTCGATCGGCGACTGGGGCGCGCTCGCGGCCTTCGAGTCCCTGAGCCGCTATTTCCCCGGAGCCCCCGAGGCGGACCTCGCGGCGCTCGCGTCGAGCCCCCGGCGCGCCTTCCGAGCCGGCGAGCCCTTCGCGGCCGGGCGCGCCGGCGACGGCTTCGCGTACCTGACGCTAAGCGGGTCTGTGGAGCGGCTAGACGAGAGAGGAGGGCCCGCCGCGCGCTACGACACGGGCGCGCTCCTTGGCGCGTTCCGCCTTTCCAGCGGGGACCAGGGCGAGGAGCGGTTCCGGGCGGTCCGGGATACCGAGGCCGTAGCCGTGCCCGCGAGGGATTTCCGGCGCTTCGCGCTGAGGAACGGGCTGGATACGGAGCTCGAGCGAGCCGGGGCGGCCGTCGGCGAGCTCGAGGCTATTCCCGCGCTCGCGGGAATACGATCGCTATCGTGCCTCTACGAGATGGCCCGCGTCTCGAGCGCGCTGGAGCTAGCGGCTGGAGAGGAGCTAGGCGAGCCGGGCTCGGGCCTGTACGCCATGCGAGCCGGGAGCGCCTCCGTGCTCTACTGCGACGCGCCGGTAGAGGAGATAGGGCCCGGCGGCGCGTACGGCGAGGAGTCCGTGGTCTACGGATCGCGCAAGCTGTTCGGAGCCAGGTGCTCCGTCCCGTCCATCGCGCTATTCATCCCGTCCTCGGCGATGGAGGACAAGCCCGCCGTCCTATGGCGCCTGCGCGAGGGGCTCGAGCGGAGGCTGGCCCTCGTGAAGGCCTCCTTCGACTTCTCGTGGCGGCCAGAGTACTCGCTCGGCCTACCGGATATCGACGCCCAGCATCGCCTCATCTTCGACGAGATGGGCTCGATCGAGGACGTCGCGGGCGGTCCTCCCGAAGAGCTTGAGAAACGGATGTCGGCGCTCGCGGCCTCGCTCGCGGAGCACTTCGCCTTCGAGGAAGACCTTCAGGGCCGAGCGGGCTTTCCCGGCCTCGGGGAGCATTCCGACGAGCACGAGTCGCTCCTGAGGGAGCTCGACGGCTTCTCGCTACGCGTACGCTCGGGAGGGAGCGCCCAGGGGCTGGTGGGCTTCATGAAGGATTGCTTCGTCAGGCATACCCTCCTCTCGGATAGGCAGTACCTATCGTGGACCGAGCCCGGCGCGTAGCCTGAGGGCCGCCGCGGAGCGCCCGGTCCCGAGGATGACTACTCGGCGGCATCCGGGCTATGTTATGCCCATGTCCGATACCGTCGATATCCTAGGGCTGACCTTTCCCTCGTTCGCGGCCGCGTCCGGCCTCGGCCGCGGCAAGGCGCCCGGCCTCCGCAAGGCCTACTCGCGCGCGCTGCGGGAAGGGCTTTGGACGCCGTCGCTTTTCCTATCGCGGGCGGACGCCGAGTCCTTGCTGCCGCGCTTCCGGGCGGGGCTCCTGGAGCCGGTCCGTTGCGCCGCGGAGGAGGGCGAGCTGGGCGCCACGAGGAAGGCGTCTCTGCGCCTGTCCGACGGGGCGACCGTGGAGTGCGTGCTGATTCCCTCCCCCGGGGGCAAGTCGACGCTCTGCCTGTCGTCCCAGGTCGGGTGCCGCATGGGCTGCGCCTTCTGCGAGACCGGGCGCGCGGGGCTGGCGAGGAACCTTTCCGTAGCGGAGATAGTCTCTCAGGCCGTGACAGCCCGCGCCTCGCTAGGCTGGGATTTTAAGAACGTAGTCTTCATGGGCATGGGCGAGCCGCTCGACAACTTCGGGGGCCTGTCCGGGGCTCTCGCGGTACTGCTCGGACAGGAAGGCCCGGGCCTGGCCCAGGAGCGCGTTACGGTCTGTACCGCGGGCCTGCCCGACGGGATCGCGCGCCTGAAGGCGCTCGGCTACCGGAGGCTCGGCCTATCCGTAAGCCTCAACGCTCCCGACGACGAGACCAGGTCCCGCCTCATGCCCATTAACCGCGCCTTCGGGCTGTCGGCTCTCGCGGGCGCGCTCGCGGAGTATCCGGCCAGGCGGAACTTCGCCCTAGGCGTCAACTATTGCCTGGTACCGGGCGTCAACGACGGTCCCGGCGCAGCGGCCGGGGTGGCGGCCTTCGTCGCCCTCGCGGGCCGGGCCCTCGTCAACGTCATACCGTACAACCCGGGCTCGGCGCCTATCTCGAGGGCTCCCTCGGAGCCGGAGGTCGATCGCTTCGTGGCCGCCCTCCGGGCCCGGGGCCTGGACGCGCGGGTCAGGGCGCCTCGGGGCCGCGGCCTCATGGCGGCCTGCGGCCAGCTCGGCGGCGCGAGCCCGGGCGCGCTCGATCAGGCCTCTTCCTCCTTCTCTACTTTGCGCTGAATATAGGCGCTGTAGTCCTTGACGATAGGCTCGTAGGCGCGGTCGAAGAGGGGGCTGGAAATCATGAAATCGGCCGTCGAGCGGTTGCACGCCATGGGGATGTTATAGACTACGGCGATGCGCAGGAGCGCCTTCACGTCTACGTCGTGGGGCTGGGGCGACATGGGGTCCCAGAAGAATATGACCGCGTCCACGGTGCCCTCGGCTATCATGGCGCCTAGCTGCTGGTCGCCACCGAGGGGGCCCGACTTCAGCAGCTTGATATTAGACTTGGGGGCGCTGGCCCCTCCCTCGGTCGCCCGCTTCCGCTCGATCGTCTCCGAGACGAGCCTTCCCGTCGTGCCCGTGCAGACGAGGTCGTGCTTGAGCAGGGAGCGCCAGTTATACTCGACCCATCCTACCAAGTCCATCTTCCTGAAATCGTGCGCCACGAGGGCTATACGTTTCTTCGCTAGCATCGTCGTCCTCCTTGCTGTCAGCGTTCTGGGATTACCGCCCGGCCTAGCCGAGCGCCAGCCCGTCCAGCGGGCGGTCGCGCGCGTCGGTCGGCACCGCGTCCACAAGCTGCGACTCGTAGCCGTACCCGATGGCCGCGAACGGGGAGGCCGTCGGCCCGAGCCCGGCGCGGGCC
>JAHIWG010000060.1 GCA_018816345.1 Spirochaetota bacterium
GCGGCGAGCCTAGACAGGAACCGGTCGTAATAGCCCTTGCCGCGGCCGAGCCTGCCCCCGAGGCGATCGAACGCCAGGCCCGGTACCAGGGCTAGCGTAGGGGTCGAGGCGATCGCCTCCGGGCTCAGCCCGGGGGCCGTCGCCGGAGGCTCGGGGATGTCCCATCGGTCGCGGGGCCAGTCGCGCCACCCGGGGACGAGCTCGACGAAGGCTATCTCGTCGCCTGATATCCTCGGTACGGCTACGCGCTTCCCTGACGCCAGCGCGGACTCGATGGCCGGTCGAGTGTCTATCTCGCTAGGCATCGAGAGGAAGGCCAGGACGAGCCGAGCCTCGCCGTAGGCCGCGGTCGCGGCCGCGGAGGCCGCCGCGGCCGATGCCGCCGCGGCTCTGTCCCCGGGCGCGACTCCGGCGAGCGCCGCCTTGGCCCGCTTCCTCATCGCCGCCTTGGCCTCGGCGACGCCGGCGCCGTGTGCGGCTACTCCGTCCGACCCCGGCCTGTCCACGGGTCCTCAGGCCCCGCCCGCGGCCGCTTCCGCGTCGTGGGCGTCAATATCCTTGGCGTCCCAGGGGTAGCAGACCCACTTGTCCTCGATGTCGAGGCCCGAGAGGTAGAGCGCCACCTCGGGCGGCATCGCGCCGCGCTTCTCCTTGAGCTTGTTGTGCAGCACCGCGACGGCTATCGAGGCCGGCCCGTGCGACATCAGCTCCCGCACGCAGTACTCGAGGGTCACGCGCGAGTCGTCGACCTCGTCGACGAGCAGTATGCGCTTGCCCTTGAGCTGTCGCTCGGCCTCCTCGATCCATTGCACCTTCCTCGGGTTCGCCGTCGGCTGGTTGTGCTGGTCGTAGTAGGCTATGCCGACCGCGAGTATGGGCCTGTTGATGAAGGTTCGTAGCATGCGCGCGGGAATGAAGCCTCCGGAGCCGATGGCCACGATGACGTCCGGCTCGTATCCGGCCGCGGCGACGCGTTCCGACAGGTCGCGTATCGTGCGGTGGATGTCCTGGTAGGTGAATCGGTACTTATCCATGGCAGATAATACGCGAGCTACGACCGAAACGCAAGCTCCGGCGACATTAGCGCGGCGCTTGCATAAATATGCGCCGAGGACGTATAAATATGCCTTCTTGACGAAAGCCCTAAGGTAACGCCAAGTAGAATCAACACGGAACTAGGAGGCACTATGCGCGTTAGGAATTTCGCGGCGGCATTGCTCGTCGCTCTCGTTCTCATCTCGTGCGGCGGGGCTAAGCAGGCCGACGTCATCAAGGTCGGCTGGTTCGGCGCCCTTACAGGCGACCAGGCCGTCTGGGGCAACAACGAGTACAACACGGTCAAGATGCTCTTCGAGGAGATCAACGCGGCCGGGGGCGTCAAGGTCGGCGACAAGACCTATACGCTCGAGGCGGTCGGCTACGACAACAAGGGCGACGCCCAGGAAGCGGTCAACGTCGTGAGGCGCCTGACCAGCCAGGATAAGGTCGTGGCCATCCTCGGGCCTAACGCCTCCGGGAACGCCATCCCGATAGCGCCCATCCTAGAGGGCGCCAAGGTGCCGGATATCGCGACCGTCGCGACCAATCCCAAGGTCACCGTTCTCGACGGCAAGGTCAAGCCGTATAACTTCCGCGTCTGCTTCATCGACCCCTACCAGGGCGCCGTCGCGGCCGGCTTCGCGTACGACGTGCTCAAGGCGAGGAAGGCGGCCATCCTGTACGACGTGTCCGACGACTACTCCCAGGGGCTCCGCCAGTTCTTCGTGGAGAACTTCAAGAAGTACGGCGGCGAGATCGTGGCCGACGAGTCGTTCAAGTCCGGGGACGTGGACTTCAGGCCCCAGCTCTCCAAGATAAAGGCCCAGAACCCCGATATCATCTTCATGCCCTACTTCTTCAAGGAAGTGGCCCTCTCCGCCAACCAGGCGCGCGAGCTCGGCATGACCCAGGTCCTCATGGGCGGCGACGGATGGCCGTCCGACCAGCTCATCAGCATGGGCGCCGCGGCGGTCGAAGGATCCTACTTCGTCAACCACCTGGACTACGACGACCCGGACGTCGCCGACTACAAGGCCCGCTACTTCAAGAAGTACGGCATACAGACCGAGCTCAACGGCTACCTCGTCCACGACGCGGTGCTGATGCTCGTCGACGCCCTAAAGCGGGCCGGAGAGCCCACCGGCGAGGCCATCGCGAAGGCCCTCGAGACCACCAACATCAAGGGCATCACCGGCACCATAAAGATCAGCGCCCAGACCCACAATCCGGAGGGCAAGGACGCCGCGATCATCAAGATCGTAGGCGGCAAGTACGTCTTCCAGCAGAAGTACGCCGCCAAGTAACCAGTCTCCCCAGGGGAGCGCCCCCGAGCGGGCGCTCCCCTTCTCGAGTATATCAATCGTCAAAGCCGGGGCTCGCCCCGAGACCCGGGGCGGCGTTAGCCGTCCTGATCCCATAGGCGGCCTCGTCGCCTGATACGCGGAGCGGATATGGCTCAATTCCTCCAGCAGATGGTCAACGGCCTGTCTATCGGGAGCGTATACGCCCTTATGGCCGTAGGCTACTCGCTCGTCTATTCCGTCATGAACTTCTCGAATTTCGCCCACGGGGGCGTCATCATGTTCGGGGCGTACTTCGGGTTCTTCGGCATAACGCTACTCAAGCTGCCGTTCCCGGCCGCGTTCGTCCTGGCGTTCGTCGGCACGGCCATCCTGGCCGTCCTCATAGAGCGGATAGCGTACAAGCCGCTCCGGGAGCGCAAGGCGCCGTTCCTGTACTTCATCATCTCGGCGATGGGCGCGTCCATATTCCTCGAGAACATCATCATCGCGACCATAGGCCCGACCTTCCGGACCTATCCCGACGTGTTCGGGAGGAGCTCCATCGCCCTCGGCCCGGTAGCCGTCGGGCGGCTCGACCTCATCATGTTCGCGGTATCGGCCGTGTGCCTAACGGGCCTCGTGCTCTTCGTCGAGAAGACCAGGATGGGTCGCGCGATACAGGCCTCGGCCTACAACATGAAGGCCGCGGCGCTCATGGGCGTCAATACCGACCGCGTCGTGATGATAGTGTTCGCGATCGGGGGCATGCTCGCCGGAATCGCCGGCGTCTTCTTCGGCATGAAGTACACCGTCTATCCGCAGATAGGCAACATCACGACCAAGTCGTTCGTCGCCGCGGTCTTCGGCGGCCTCGGCTCGCTCCCGGGCGCCGTGCTCGGCTCGATACTGCTGGGAATAATCGAGACGCTCGTCGCCGGGTACTTGTCCAGCCAGTTCCGCGACCTCATCGCGTTCGTAATCCTGATCGGCGTCCTCGTGTTCCGGCCTACCGGGATCATGGGCAAGACGACCGAGGACAAGGCGTAGGGGGTCCGCATGAGCTCGTATATCGAAGGAATCATCATGCTGTCGGGCATCAACCTGATAGCGGTCCTCGGCCTCAGCCTCCTCACCGGCTTCGCGGGGCTGTTCTCGTTCGGCCACGCCGGCTTCATGGCCATAGGAGCGTACTCGGCGGCGATCTGCACGACCATCCTCAAGCTGCCCTTCGCGGTCGGCATAGCGGCGGGCGGCGCTACCGCGGCCGGCGCGAGCTGGCTCATAGGGCGGGCTACGCTCAAGCTCAAGGGCGACTATTTCTGCATCGCGACCCTGGGCTTCGGCGAGGCGATACGGCTGATCCTCGACAACTTCCAGGGCCTGGGCGGGGCGCGCGGCTGGCCGGGCATCCCGCCATCCACGACCATCTGGAACATCCTGATCCTCGACGTCATCGGCGTCGCGCTCCTGGCCAACCTGGTGCGCTCGAGGCACGGCCGTAACATGATAGCCGTGCGCGAGGAGGAGCTGGCCGCCCAGGTGGCGGGTATCGACGTCTTCAAGTACAAGATGCTGGCCCTCGTCGTAAGCGCCGCGTACGCCGGCGTCGCCGGGTCCCTGCTGGCCCACTACATGACCTTCATACAGCCCAAGATGTTCAGCATGGTCAAGTCGACCGAGCTCACCATCATCGTTATCTTCGGCGGCCTGGGCAGCATCTCGGGATCGGTGCTGGGCGCCGTGGTGCTGACCTTCCTGCCGGAGCTCCTGCGGGCGGTGGACAAGTGGCGCCTGGTCGTCTACGGCCTCGCGGTGATAGGCATCATGATAGGCAGGCCTCGCGGCCTCATGGGCGGCTTCGAGCTGACGCCCGCGTCCCTGCGCCGGCACTTCGCCGACCGCAAGGAGGCCAAGGCGGCCAAGGCCGCCCAGGTGGCCGAGGACGCCGAGCTCGGAAAGGACGGGCTATGAGCGACATACTCCAGGTCCGGGGCCTTACCAAGCGCTTCGGCGGACTGGCAGCCGTGTCCGAGGTCGACTTCTCGGTCCGCGAGGGCGGCATAGCCGGCCTCATCGGCCCCAACGGCGCGGGCAAGACGACCATCTTCAACCTGAT
Organism: Spirochaetota bacterium; assembly: GCA_018816345.1. Classification (GTDB taxonomy): domain Bacteria; phylum Spirochaetota; class Spirochaetia; order Treponematales; family UBA12059; genus SZUA-370. Next base: position 4,438 of record JAHIWG010000060.1, read on the forward strand.
AACCGGAGTCTACAAGGTGACGGCCGGCGCCGTCACGTTCGAGGGCAAGGACATCACCGATACCGAGCCGTACAAGATCGCCGACATAGGCATCACGCGCACGTTCCAGAACATCCGGCTGTTCAAGAACCTTACGGTCTTCGACAACGTGCTCACGGCCTGCCACGCGAGCGCGGGATACGGGCTCTTCGACTCGCTCGTCCGCACGCCCCGGTTCCGGCGCGAGGAGAAGGTGCTCCGGGACAAGTCGATCGAGCTACTTTCCATACTCGGCCTCGCCGACCGCAAGGACGCGATAGCCAACGGGCTGCCGTACGGCCTGCAGCGGCGGCTGGAGATAACCAGGGCCCTGGCGCTCGACCCTAGGCTGCTCCTCCTGGACGAGCCCGCGGCCGGCATGAATCCTGACGAGACGGAGCAGCTGATGCGGCTGATCGCGGATATCCGAGACCGTTTCAAGCTATCGGTGCTGGTCATAGAGCACCATATGGACCTCGTGATGCGCCTGTGCGAGCATATCGTGGTGCTTAACTTCGGCCAGAAGCTCGCGGACGGGACGCCCGACGCCATCCGCGGCGACAAGTGCGTCATCGAGGCCTATCTCGGCGGGGGGGACGAATAGCATGCTCAACGTAGAGAACCTCCACGTCTCGTACGGAGGCATCAGGGCCTTGAAGGGCGTGTCCCTGAGGGTCGACGCGGGCGAGATAGTAACGATCATAGGCGCCAACGGGGCGGGCAAGTCGACCCTGCTCAACGCGGTGACCGGCTTCCTGAAGCCCGCCGCGGGGACGATATCGTTCAAGGGGAAGCCGCTATCGCGCAGGCCCGACCTGATAGTTCGCGACGGCATCTGCCACGTACCCGAGGGGCGCCTCGTGTTCGCCAACCTGTCCGTGGAGAACAACCTGGCGATGGGCGCCTACCTCCGCAACGACAAGAAGGCCGTGGCCGGCGACCTGGAGAAGGTGTTCGCGCTGTTCCCCCGGCTCAAGGAGCGTTGCAAGCAGAGCGCCGGCACCCTGTCCGGCGGCGAGCAGCAGATGCTCGCGATGGGCCGCGCGCTGATGACCGACGGCGAGCTGGTGCTGATGGACGAGCCGTCGCTCGGCCTTGCCCCGCTCCTCGTTCAGACCGTATTCGAGATCATCGGCGAGATACACAAGCTGGGCAAGACCATCCTCCTGGTGGAGCAGAACGCCTTCCGGGCGCTGTCGGTGGCCGACCGCGCGTACGTGCTGGAGCAGGGACGCATCGTCAAGGAAGGCAAGGCCTCCGACGTCGCCGCCGACCCCGCCGTCCGCGACGCCTACCTTGGCGCCGAGAGCAAGGCGGGCGGGTGACCGCGCTGGCGCCCGGGCCGGTGCGGAAGGTCCCGGCCCGGGCGCCAGCGTCCTTAGGCGCGAGGGCGCCGGAGCGCTACCGTCGGAAAGGCAACGGGCGGCCCGTCCGGGCCGCCTTGGTTCCGAGTCTATCGTCGATCCAGGGACTGTCCCCGCTTCTTAGCGGGAAAGACCCTCGGTCAGGGCCACTTCGATGGCCTTGAGGATGACCTTGCTGGAATAGGTGGAGCCGGAGACCGCGTCCACGCCCAGGTTCTGGGCGGCGACGACGTCGTCGACGATGACTTCCGCGGGCTTGCCCGTGCCGCATTCGTGCCTGAGGATCTTGACCGAGGTCATCGAGCCGCCGGCTATCGTCACTTCTACCTCGGCCTTGACCATGCCACCGTCGTAGAAGCCCTTGTACGCGCCGTCGGCGAGGCCCGCGAACGACGGGGTCGTCACGGGGATGTCCGGCATGGCGCAGGAGCCGAGGGCGCCGGCGGCCAGGACGGCGACGAGCAGGAAAAGGGCGTGGGAGCGGGGCGCGGTCCCGGCGGTTTTAACGTCTGAATCATGAATGGCGTTCATGGGTATTATTCCTTGGTATTGGTCGGGATGGCCGGCGGCGTTACGCCAGGGCGACGAGCGCGGCGATGAAATCCTCGACCGCCTTCTGATCGACGGTCGACGAATCGCCGGAGGATTTGGTTACCGCCTTGATGATAATCTTCTCGAGGAACGACAGCTTGTTCCATCGGATCTCTCCGCCGAGCTTGGCGACCGCGAGCGCGCCGGGGTACAGCGAAGGAAGCGCCGTCTTGACGGCGAGGGATTCCCTGGCGTTGCCGAGCTCGAAAAAGGCGATCTTCTTTAGCAGCAGCTCGGCTTCATGCTTCGCGGCCCAGGCCACGACGGCCTTGTTCCACGACCCCGCGTAGGCGGGCGAGCCGATGATGACGAGGCCGTACCCGGCCAGGTCGACGCCCGCGGCTTTCTCGTCCGCGACGTCGACCAGGTCGACGCCGCCGGTTCCGCCGAGGCCCCGGGCTATCCTGGCGGCCATGTCCCGCGTAGCGCCCTTCCTGGAAGCGTACACTATCAGACTCTTCATTCTGGGACTCCTTGGGGCGAACCTTCTACGGCTTCGCCCGTCTATGAATTTACGCGGACCGACTGAACGCGACCGCGTCCTAAGACGCCAGCAACAACTTCCACATGCGCTCGGCGCGCTCTGAGACCAGCTCTCCGGCGGCCGCCCTGTCGGACCCGGCGCGGCCGTTTATGAGCATGGCCACCTCGCCCTGCAGGAGGGCGAACAGCATCTGCAGGCGGTCGGACAGAACGTGCTCCTCCGCGTTCAGGCCCTCGGCCCTGAACGCCTCGAAGGCCGTAGCCGCGAACAGCTTCTGCGTCTTTGCGATGGTCTCCAGGGCTTCCCCGCGCGGCTCCGTCCGCAGGTCCTCGAACCAGAGCAGCCTGTACAGGCCTTCGCGCTCGAGGGCGAAGGCTACCATCGCCCGGGCGAGCGCGGAGCCGAAGCTCTCCCCGCGCCCGCGCTCCGATATGCCCCGCTGGCAAGCGTCCGAGAACGCTTCCAGCGCTTCAACGTACGCCAGCCAGAACAGCCCCACGAGGCCGTCGGCGTGGTGGTACACATTGACGTGCGAGCAACCGGCCTCCTTGGCTATGCCCCGGAGGCTCAGGCCGCTCACGCCGCGACGCTCTTCGATAGCCCGGATGGTCGCCCGGGTCAGGCGGTCTTTCATGCTCGTGCTCGTGTCGATGTTCATTACCGATGGTAACTTACCGCTGGTAACCAAAAAGGTCAAGAGGGGAGCGCGTCTTGGGTCGGCTTTCAGCTTGACGAAGCGAATTTTCCATTTATTATTGTGATATCCGGAGTTTCCGGAAATTTGCAATCAGAACTCCGGGCTAGCCATCTTGTGAGGGTACGCACGGAGGCGCGGGCGGAATCCCCCTCCGGGATTCCAAGTCCCGGGTCCCCTGCGCCGAGGCACCTGAGACGTTCACGTTCTTCGCGACGGCATGCCCGGTAGATCCGGGAGACCATCATGAGAGCCTCGTTCCTATCCTTCTCGACGTGCGTCGCCGCGATCCTGTTGTCAGTAGCCTGCTCCTCGAGTCCCGCGGACAATCCGGTCGATATCGTCCCTTCCGCCGACCAGAGTGTCGCTCCTCCGGTCGCCCAAGCCCCCGAGGAAAAACCCGCTCCCGGCATCGAGTATCGCAGGGACATACCCTACGCGAACGTCTCCGGCGTCGAGCTCAGGCTCGACTTGGCGTATAGCCCAGACGTTCAGGGCGCGAAGCCATTGCTTATCTACGTTCCGGGCAATAGCTATGGATATTATGTAAGCTATACGAAGGAGAAGCAGTGGAAAGGCATGTTCGAGCCGCTCCTGAGAAAGGCCGCGGAACGGGGGTATGTCGCCGCCGCCGTCAACCATACGCCGCTCGACAGGCTTGTCTTAAGGAAGGACCCGTTTCCGTTCATGTCGATCGTCGACGATCTGGAAAAAGCCTGTTCTTTCCTGGCTTCATCCGCCGAAGAGTACGGAATAGATAGGAACCGCGTCGTCCTCTTGGGATGGTCCTCGGGGGGGCACGTCGCGCTTGTATACGCGTTCAGGCCGCGAGCCTCCGACGCCGGCGAGGGGCGCTCCCTCGTGCCGAAGATCGTGGTGACCGCGTCCTCGGTAGGCGACATGGCGCGGCTCTATGAGCTGGACGCGGCCCAGCCCGAGCCTTTCCGCTCAAATCTCATCAATCTCGACGAGGCTCTCCTCGGGGGAAACCCAGAGCAGCGCCCGGCCGAATATGCGGCCGCTAGCCCGGCGAGGTTCGCGAGGGCCGATGGGCCGGCTTGCCTCATCATTCACGGGGACCGTGATGTCGCGGTCCCGCTGGAGCAGGCGCTTTCGCTCGACCGGGCCCTCGAGGCCGCTGGCGCGCGACATAGGCTCGTGGTGGTGCCGGACGGCGCTCATAAGAACTACCTTGGGATGCCCGAGGTCTGGTCCTTCATCGAAGAGGAGTCAGGCCTGTGAGATGTCCCGGACCGCTACCGCCGCGTTCTCCCGTTGACTAGCCCGCCTCGCGGCCTCATGCTGTGCCCGGTCCAAAGGAGGGTCGATGCATTACGAAGGTCTGATACTCATCGCCGCGGGGTGTTTCACGGCCGCAGGCGGCTTGTTCGACTGGGACTGGTTCATGGGCGCCAGGAAGGCAGAGTTCTTCGTCAAGATGCTCGGACGCGACGGCGCGCGCGTCTTCTACGGCGCGCTCGGGGGCGTCTTGGCGATAATCGGCATTCTCATACTCGTCGGCGTGATTCCTTCCTGATAGGGGAGAGCGGTACGTATCCCGTTCGGAATTCCGTCAAGGCGCTCATTATCGGGAACGGCGCGCCGCTGTGCATCCGCGAGGGCGGTACTTGATTATTGACAAGCTCTCGTTTTTTTGGCATCCTGCCGCACGTCCCGGTCGTCCGGGACGGCGCCCTGCGCGGGAATAGCTCAGTGGTAGAGCGCCACCTTGCCAAGGTGGATGTCGCGGGTCCGACTCCCGTTTCCCGCTCGCATATCGGCCCGAGGCCCTGCCTCGGGCCGTTTCTTTAATCCCGACAGGAGTCGGACCACTACAATACCATTCCGCTCGACTCGCGACGCGGAGCGCGCGTCCAACAAAAGTCTCGGGCCGAGCGTTCCGAAGGCTTCGCGGAGACGGGCGCTCCATGCTACCGTATCGTCGCTAGGAGGCCTCGGAGCCTCGTCGGGAGGAACATGGCTAGTACCGGGACGATGCGCGCGCGGGCCGTGATCTACGGCTTGGCCGCGGGGTTGCTATTCGGCCTCGCTACCCCTGTAAGCAAGCTCCTCTTATCGTCGCTCGACCCGTATACCCTAGCCGGGCTGCTTTACCTCGGGGCCGCGATCGCGAGCGCCCCGCAGGCGTTCGCCCGCCGAGCGACGGATTTCGATATAAGGGCGCTGCGGAAGAATTGGCTCAAGCTCGTCGGCATCGTCGCCTTCGGGGGCGTGCTCGGCCCCTTGCTCCTCCTCGCGGGGCTGAGCCACTCCGCGTCCGCGTCGGTATCGATATGGCTGAACCTCGAGCTCGTGGCCACCGCCGCGCTCGGGGCGATCTTCTTCAAGGAGCACCTTACCGTCACCGGGGCGATAGGCGTAGGGCTCACGGTCCTCTCGGGAGTCGTCGTCTCGCTCGGCGAGGACGCGGCCGGGCTCGGGGCGGGGGTCTTCATAGCCCTCGCGTGCGTCTCCTGGGGGATAGATAACCACCTGACCGCCATAGTGGACGGCGTATCCTCCAAGGCGACGACGTTCTTGAAGGGGCTGATAGGCGGGGCGTTCAATCTAGCCCTCGGTGTCGTCCTACTCGGGCGAGCCGATCATGCCTGGCTCGACGTCGCCGCGGCGCTCGCCCTGGGCATGGCCTCGTACGGTATAAGCATATCGCTGTACATCGCCTCGTCGCAGGCGCTCGGAGCCACGAGGGGACAGATCCTCTTCAGCGTCTCGCCCTTCTGGGGGATAGCCGGGGCGGCGATCCTGCTATCGGAAGCCATAACCGGGAGGATCGTGGCGTCGTTCCTGCTACTCGCCGCCGGTATCGCCCTCTCGGCCATCAAGGGCCACGGCCACGCGCATCGGCACGAGGCGACCAGGCACATCCACCTGCACGATCACCTGGACGGCCACCATACGCACGTCCACGAGGGCGAGCCCGCGCGGTCCGCCCATAGCCACATGCACGCGCACGAGGCCCTGGAGCACGAGCACGACCATTTCCCGGATTTGCACCACCGTCACGACCACGGGCCCGCGGGCCGCGAATAAGACGTAGCGCGGTTTCCGGTAGGCGGCGTATACTTGACTCATGAAGCGCACGAGACCCAGCTCGGCCGCCGCCGCGCTCGCCGCC
>JAHIWG010000061.1 GCA_018816345.1 Spirochaetota bacterium
CTGGACGCCGCGGGCCTCGGCCGCTGGGCCAGGCCGGCCCTCGGCATCTACACGAGGGCGTGGGGCCGATGGGTCCTCCGGGCCGTCGGCGTCAGGGCCACGGTCGAGGGAATCGAGAACGTGCCGGACGACGACCGCATCTGTTTCGTCGCCAACCACCAGGGAGACCTCGACATCGTCATAATGCTCGCGTTCATGCCCAGGCCCGTCGGCTTCGTGGCCAAGAGCGAGGCCGCGTGGTTCCCCTTCATCAACATCTGGATAGCGGCGCTCGGCTCGTCGTTCATTAACAGGAAGAGCCCTAGGCAGGGCATGAAGGCCATAGAGAGGGGCGTGCGCAGCATAGGGCGGGGCCACGCGATGGTCGTCTATCCCGAGGGCACGAGGAGCCGGAGCCCGGCCATGCTGCCTTTCAGAAAGGGGGCGTTCAAGCTCGCGACCAGGTCCGACGCCACGATCGTCCCGGTCTCCATAGACGGCTCGTTCAAGGTCTGGGAGGCCCATAACCGCATAGAGTCGGCAGACGTCCGAGTCGTCGTCCACCCGCCGATACGCACCGCCGGCCTCGGGGCCGAGGAGCGCAAGGCCGTCCCGGAGCTCGCCAGGGCGGCCATCGCCTCCGGCCTCTCGGCGCCGGGAGCGCCCGAGGGCAGTATCGCCTAGCCGCGCGCGTTACGGGCTCGGCCCGCGCGCCGGCCCGGGACTAGAAAGCCGTTACCTTCTCGGAGAGCCGGAGCGGCGGGTAGATGCGCTCGGCCACCGGCGGCATGGAGTTATAGACCCAATCCACGTCGACGAACCCGCCGGAGCCGGCCTTGCGGAAACGCCCGCGCACGAGTACGTCCTCCATGCTCAAGGCCATCGCGAAGAGCGCGACGCTCGAGCCGTCGGGTATCCCGGCGACCTCCTCCGGGTACTCGGTACCGGGCAGGTACGCGCGACCGCCGCCGGAGCACGACGCGGCCAGCTGGGGCACGACGCGGGGATAGCCGTCGGCGCCGACGTAGGCCGCGAACTTGAGGTTGCCCGGCCTCGAGACGAAGGCGCTCGTCCACGGGTTCATCGCCCCCGGATGCGGAGCCGGCCCGAGCCTCGGGCCGATGGCCGCCTTGGCCAGGGCGCCCTTCGCGAAGCCCGCGACGACCCGCCCCATGGCGATAGGCTCGGCGCCGCTCGCGGATACCACGTCCAGGTAGTGCACCGTGTGTATGCCGAAATACGAGTTATAGCGCCACATCGGCTTCTTATTCATCATAGCGTGCTCGGGGCCCGAGTCGGACTTCCCCGTCCACGAGGCGGTACCGCGCCATACGCGCCTATCGAGCGACAGGAAGAGGAATCCGACCTTGCGCCGCTCCTCGGCGTAGCGCTTTCCCCGCCCCTCGCAGAACTGCCCGAACACGAGGCGGCGCGTATCAAGGGCCTGCATCGCGGTTATGAGCGTAATATGAGGCAAGCCGTCGGGATCCACGGTCGCCATCAGGCCGACCTTCCCGTCAGGCTCGAAATTAGGCAGATCGCCCTCGTCGAAACGGTCCTTCATCGTCATCGCGCCCTCCTTTTATCGATGCGTCGAGAAAAAAACCCGCGCCGCGTCACGATTCGTCCCGCGTCATCCCGGTCCATCGTACCTTGTCGGCCGGCCAGCCCTCGGAGACGGCGGCGCCGACGAGCGCGCCCATCTCGGAGGCGCTCTTCAGGGGAGCGCCCTCGAGCTCCCAGGCCCCGCCTAGGCTCCTGTACTTGCCCGAGCACAGGTTGTTGAAGGCGCACAGCTCCCATCGCTCCACCCGGCCCCGCGCCTCCGAGGCGAGGAAGCGCGCGATGCCCCGGACGTTCTCCGCCGAATCGGTCATGCCCGGGATGACGGGAGTGCGTACCCACAGTCGCTTCCGCCGCCCGCCCGGGGACTCCGACCCCGCGACCATGGCCACGGCCAGCCTGAAGTTATCCCGTATCGCCTCCAGGCTCCCGCCCACGTTGCGCGCGTGGCGCTCCGGGTCGGAGTCCTTGAGGTCGTAGAGGATAAGATCGGCGTGCTCGCAGGCCGCCTCGAACTGCTCGGGGGAGCACATGCCGCAGGTATCGATCGCGGTGCCGACCCCCGCCTCCCGGAGCCTGGACAGGAGGTCCCGGACGAAGGGCGCCTGGAGGCAGGCCTCGCCGCCGGAGACGGTCACTCCGCCATCGTCCCCGAAGTACGCCTCGTCCTTGAGGAGCTCGGCGGCCAGTGCCGCGGAGTCCCGCCTCGTTCCCCACAGCTCCATCGCCGCGGCGGGGCACTCGGCGGCGCAGGCCCCGCACGCCCGGCATCGCGACCTGTCGATGGAGACCCCGTCCCCGCCCAGGCTCAACGCCCCCGCCCCGCACGCGGAGACGCATAGCCCGCAGCCCAGGCACCTCGCCTGCGTCCAGCGCGGCTGGGGCGTCGCCTTGATGCTCTCGGGGTTGTGGCACCAGCGGCAACGGAGGGAGCAGCCCTTGAGGAAGAGCGTGGTCCTGAGGCCCGGGCCGTCCTCCGTGCTCATGCGCTGTATCTCGAGGACCATGCCGCTCGTTTCGGTTACGTTCGTAGCGCCGCCGGGATACGCCATCACAGCTTCTCGTGGGAGATCCTGGCTATCACCTCGTCCTGCAGTTCCTTGCCGATGCTCGTGAAGTACGCGTTATAGCCGGTGACGCGCACGAGCAGGTGTCGGTACTCGGCGGGGCGCCTCTGCGCGTCGCGCAGGACCTCGGGGTCGAGCATGTTCACCTGGAGGGCCGTGCCGCCGTTCTCCGCGTAGCCGCGCAGGAAGGCCTTGAACTTGGCCTTGTTCTCCGGCTTCTTGATGAGCGCGGGATTGAAGCTGATCGTATGGCTCGCCCCGTTCGGCAGGACGTTTAGATAGCCGCCCCAGTCGCCGGCCTCGCCCTTCGCCGCGCGGCCGCCGAGGGCCTTGCCGACGGAGTTGGCGTTAGCGGTCGGTCCGTTGAGGTCGGCCCCGTTGGACGGGCATATCGCGTTGGACAGGAACTGATCCTTGGGCCTGCCGTCGGGGCTGGCCGGCAGGATGAAGCCGTCGCCTACCCAATAGTTCCACGACAGCATGCCTGGCCTGAATCGCCTGCCCGTCGTCCCGGTCTCGTACTTCCAGGTCTCGGCCGTCCACAGCTCCATGACGCGGCGGGCCATGGCGTCGGCCTCGTCGTCGTCCCGGCCGTACTTCGGCGCCTGGTTCCTGGCCCTCGCCTGGAGGACCTCGTGGCCGACCCAGTTGTCCTTCAGGGCGCTGACGAGCTCGTCCATGGAGCAGGCGCGCTTCTCGAACACGAGGTAGCGCACGGCAAGCAGGGAGTCCACGGTCGTCGCGAACGTCACCGCCTCTATGGTCACGAAGTTGAGCTCGGGGCCGCCCTGGGTTATGTCCTTGCCCTTAGCCGCGCAGCCCCGCACGAGGGCGGACAGGTACGGCGTCGGGTGCATCGCGGCGCGCAGCCGGTCGCCGCGCTCGTATAGGTCGACTATGGCCTTTACTATGGAGCGCGTCTGCTCGGCGTACGCCTCCCAGAACTCCTCGAAGCCCTTGAAGCCCCGGGGATCCCCGGTCGCGGGGCCCTGCCTGACGGGCTTCTCGGTGACGCCGGTGACGGCGTCCGTGTGCGGCACGAGGGGCATGCCGTTACCGAGGGCCAGCTCCACGGCCTTGAGGAGGTTCAGGTTGCAATCCACCGTACCGGAGCGGTCGTTCCCGACCATCGTGTTCTCCAGGCAGCCTACGGATGCGTACTCGTGCACGTTGTCCTCGCGTATCAGGCCGCCGACGCCGGCTAGCCTCGATTCGCGCATCATGCCGGCCATGGATCGCTCGTCGAAGTTGAGGAGGAAGGGCGCGCCCTGGCTCGACGCTATCATGTCCACGGCCTTGTCCAGCAAGGCCTCCGGGCTGCCCCGGTGGAGCCTCAGGTTAGGCTTGGGCTCGAGTATGGGCGACATGTCGTCTATCACCTCGAGGAGGAGGTAGGTAGCGTCGCTCGTCATGTCGACGCCGCCCGGGCCGAGGCCGGAGAGGTTGAAGAGCTGGCCGAAGCCGGCGGTGATGCCCTGGTTGCCTATCCGTATCATGGAGTCGTACGCGGTATTGGCGTGCACCCAGAAGCAGCCGAGGATCTCCTTGGCGAAGTCCCGCGTCATGCCGGCGGCCTTAGATTCCTCCCAGAACGGCTCCAGCATCCTATCGAGGTTGCCGAATGACACGCCGGGGCCCGGGTAGTTCTCGTCGCTCATCACCAGCATATGGGTCAGCCACAGCGACTGCACGGCCTCCCACAGGTCGCGCGCGCCTTCCCAGGGCACCCGGGCGAGGTTGTCGGCCATCCGCCTAAGCTCGCCCTCCCGCGCGGGGTCCTCCTCGAGGGCGGCTAAGCGGAGCGCTTCGTCGCGATAGCGCGCGGCTAGCTCCCGCGGCATGGAGCAGGCGGTCTTCATCGCCCGTAGCTGGGCGCCCTGCCCGCCCGCGCGCTCGGCGTCGCTCAAGGCTTCGTACAGCGCGTCGAGCTCCGCGTCTATGGCCTTGAAGCCGTGGCGGAGCACGCGACCGTAATCGGGGATAAGGTGGCCCGCCGTCGGGCCCGCGTTCCCGAAGCCGTGGTTATGGAAGGCGATAGCGTCATGCCGAAGCCCGGCCTTGCCGTACAGGATCTTCTCGCGCTTCTTCGTCTGCGCCTTATCGAGGCAGAGGGACGTGTGGATATTGAAGCGGCCGCCGGCCAGCAGGTCCCCGGGCAGTATCTCCTGCGGGAGGCGGTCGAGCATCACCTTCTTGTTGAACCAGGCCCTGCGCTCGGGCAGGCTCGTCTCCCAGAAGCCCTCTCCCGGCTCAACGCGCTCGGCGACCTGCATATACGAGGTCGTGAAAGTCTGGAAGAACGCGTAGGTCTCCGGGACGATATGATAATTGCACTCGTTGTAGACGACGTCCCAGGGGGCGCCGTCCGTGAAGCTTATCTGCTGGTTGTTCCAGGCCCGGCCCGCGCCCTCGAAGTAATAATCCCTGAGGCCTAGCACCCTGGGCGATAAATTCGCCGGCCGCTTGATCCCCGCCTTAGTACCCGGCCTCTCGATGGCGCGTTCCTGCATAGTCGGCCTCCTACTGGTTCTACCAATTATGATAGCACCATATCAGAGGCCCCGCAAGGAGAATCGCGCGGCGCTCGCCGACGGCCGTACGCCGGCCGGCCCGCCTAGATCCTGAAGAACGCCATGGCGCCGTCGAGCTCCCGGGCCCTATCCGCCAGGGCCTCGGCCGTATCCGAGACGACCGAGGCCTGGGCCGCTATCTGCTCGCTGGTCGCCGAGAACTCCTCGGAGATGGACGCGTTCTGCTGTATCACGGTATCGAGCTGGGTAACCGCGTCGGCGATCTGGGTAGCGCCGGAATCCTGCTCCCTAGCCGCGACGGCTATCTCCTGGACCAGCTCCGACGTGCGACGGATATCCGGCACCATCTCGTCGAGCATCGTGCCGGCCTTCTCGGCGATAGCCACGGAGCTGAGCGATAGCGACGATATCTCGCCCGCGGCCAGCTTCGAGCGCTCGGCCAGCTTCCCTACCTCGCTCGCCACGACGGCGAAGCCCTTGCCGTGGGCCCCGGCGCGCGCGGCCTCGATGCTCGCGTTAAGGGAGAGCATATTGGTCTGCCTCGCGATATCCTCGATGACCGCTATCTTCTCGGCTATCTGCCGCATCGCGAGCACGGTCTCCTTGACCGAGGCGGAGCTCGCCTCGATGTCGCTGGCGGCCTTCTTCGCGATCCGCTCGGTCTGCGCCGAGTTCTCGGCGCTCTGCTTGATGTTGGCGCTCATCTGCTCTACGGAGGCGGAAACCTGCTCCGCGTTGGCGGCCTGCTCGGTAGCGCCCTGCGACAACTCCTGGCTGGAGTCGGAGACGCCCTGGATGCCCGTTAGCATCTCGCGGGCCCCGGACGACAGGTCGGAGGAGCTCATGCTTATGGCGTCGCTCGCCTCCTTGACCTCGCCCACTACCGCGAGCAGCTTCGTCGCCATCGAGTCCATGGCCCCGGCGAGCGCGCCGAGCTCGTCGGCCCTGGCGAGCATCCCCCGCTCCGGCCGGACGCGCAGGTCGCCCTCGGCTATTGACACCATCAACGCCTGCGCGACCTTGATCGGCCTGGCCACGCTGGTCGCGACGACCGTGATGACGACGGCTCCGAGCGCCACGCCGCAGACGCCGAGCGCTATCATCAGCGTCATGAGGCGCCGGACGGGGGCGAGCATCTCGGTCAGGGGCAGGACGAGCGCCACCGACCACGGCCTGGCGTCGGTTCCGACCCTGACCGGGGAGTAGCGGAGGTACGACATGGCGCCCGTCTGGAGGTTCTTCTTGAAGACGGAGAAATTGCCCCCCGCCGCTATGGCCGCCAAGTTCTCCGCCTGGCGATCGGGGATATCCTGGCCCACCTGCAAGCCTATCAAGTCGGCCTTAGGATGGACGACTCGCTTACCCTCGTTATCGGTCATTATGGTATACGAGCCCTCGATGGGCTTGAACGCCGAGACTATATCGGAGATGCTCTTGATGGCGATGGTGCTCCCTACGACGCCTATGACCCGGCCGCCTACCAACATCGGGGTAGCGAACCCGGAGTAGAATTTCTCGTCCTCCTTCTTTCCCGTGCTAGACTGGGCGAAGGGCTGTACAATGACGTCGACCTTCTCCGTCCTCGCCCGCTCTATGTACGGCGCCTTGCCGGCGGCCTCCGTCCACGGCACCTGGATCACTTTGCGGTCGGGCGAATAGGTCCACGCGGTCGCGAAGCGCCCGGTCTCGGTCTGCAGGATACCCGCGGCCTTGGCCGCAACCTCGTCGCCCATCGCGCCCGGCTCCATGAAGACCCAAACGGCCAACATGCGGGGGTCAGCCTCCAAGGCCGGGAGGATCATCCTGGCGAGGACCTCCCTGTCGCGCAGCCCTGCGCGATACGCGCCTTCGATGGAGCGGGCGAGGCCCTTTAGAACGAACATGCCGTTCTCGAGCTCTACCTTGACGGACGAGGCTACCCGCTCGGCCATCTCGTCGCCCCTGCTCACTATCTCCGCCTTGATGACTCGCTCCGCCGTGAAGTACGACGCGAGTATGACCGCGGCCAAGGTGCCTATGAATATCAGGATGGACGGAACAAGTATTTTCTCGCGGATCTTCAGCTTGAAACGCATCGGGGCCTCCCGTAAATAGCAAGGCCGTACCTTTCCGGTACGCCCGCTAATAAGCCTATGCTCCTCTTCTCGCTTGTCAATGATGGGCAAAGTAAAAAAAAGGCGTCGCCCCCCCGGAGGGCGCGACGCCGTTGGATTCCCCGCGCCGGGCCGCCGATGCGGCGGCCGGGGCGCTACGATCAGTCGGCGCGCCTCAATACGGTGACGCAGTTGGTCACCGACGAGCCGCCGACGTTGAGCACGACGCCGACCTCGGGCGCGCCCTTCGCCGGGGCCGCGCCTATGGGCTGGCCGACGAGCTGCTTATAGAGCAGGGCGTGCATGGAGGCGCCGGTCGCGCCGACCGGGTGGCCCTTCGACTTGAGCCCGCCGGAGAGGTTCACGCAGACTTCGTCGTCGCGGGTGAAGCGGCCGGCCAGGTAGTCGTCGCCGCCCTCGCCGTCGGCAGAGAGGCCCAGGGCCTCGGTGCACAGGATCTGGTTGATGGTGAAGCAGTCGTGCACCTCGGCCACGTCGACGTCCTTGGCCGCTATGCCCGCCTCGGCGAAGGCGAGCCTCGCGGCCTCCTTGGCCGCCATGAGCTCCCACATGTTGGGGCGCACGTTGATGGCCAGGCGCTCCGTCGTATGCCCTATGCCGGCTATCTCGACGACGGGCTTACCGCGCTTCCGCGCGGACTCGGTGCTCGTGATGACGAGGGCCGCCGCCCCGTCGGAGACGAGGGAGCAGTCGTGGAGCCGTAGCGGCGACGCTATCATGGGGTTCTTCTCCTCGGGCAGGCCGAGTATGGCGGCCGCGCTCGACAGGCCTAGCTTATCGGCCGGGGAGCCCTTGCCGAAGTGCGCGAGCGGGTTATCCAGGCCGTTGCGGTAGCACATCGCCGAGACCGCCGCCAGCATCTCGGCCAGCTTACGGTCCGACAGCTTATAATGGTCCCGGTAGCCCTTGGCGTACTCGGCGAACAGCCCGGGGAACGTCATGCCCGTCGCCCCCTCGCTAGCCCAGTGCGACGAGCAGGCGAGGGCGTGGGTCACGCCCTTGGTATCGAGCAGGTTCATCTTCTCGACGCCTATGACGAGGGCCGTCTCGCATCGTCCCGACTCCACGGCGTAGAGAGCGTTATAGAGCGCCACCGATGAGCTGGCGCAGGCGTCCTCGCAGCGGGTGGCCGACTTGAACCTGAGGCCCGCCGGGTCCACCTCGAGCGCGTTAGGCGCCAGGTGCTCCTGGTTGGCGAACAGCGACGGCGAGCAGCTGCCCACCCATATGCCGTCGACGCTCCCCGCCTCGACGCCCGCGTCGGCGAGGGCGCCGCGCCCGGCCTCGTTCAGGAGCTCGTATATCGACTTGAGGTCGGTGACCTCCTTGGTTTCCCTATCCTTCTTGACGAACGAACCGAAGGCGGTATTATGCGCCCCGATTATGCTTACCTTGCTCATCGTATTCCCCCCTAGTAGCTATGATTAACCTAGATCTACTTCCATGCAATCCTTATCGACGACGATGTCGGCGTCGGTCTTCTCAAGGATATACTCCACGGTGTAGGGCTTGAAGTACTCCTTCAGCGCGAACGCGCCGCCGCGGACCTCGAAGAAGCCGATATCGGTGACGACGTAGTCCACCTCGGCCGCGGCGGTCAACGGCAGCCTGCACCTGCGCAGTAGCTTCGAGGCCCCGCTATTGTCGAAGTGCTGGGTCGCGGCGAACACCTTCTTGGCGCCGACCGTCAGGTCCATCGCTCCGCCCATGCCCGGGACGAGCTTTCCCGGCACCTTGTAATTGGCGAGGTTGCCTAGCTGATCGACCTCGAGCACGCCGAGCACCGTGTAGTCCACGTGCCCGCCGCGGATGATGCCGAAGCTGGTAGCCGAGTCGAAGAAGCATCCGCCCGGCTGGATAGTCACGCAGGCGCCTCCGGCGTTGACGAGCATCGGGTCCTCCTCCCCCTTGGCGGGGGCCGGGCCGAGCCCGAGGAAGCCGTTCTCCGACTGGAGCACTATAGTGACGCCCGCGGGCACGTAGTTGCCAACCAGGGTCGGGAGCCCTATGCCGAGGTTGACCACGTCGCCGTCGCGGAAGAAGCGCGCGATGCGCTTGGCTATGTTTTCCTTATTCGCTACGTATTCCATCGCTGTCCCCTTACTGCCTGGCCCGGACGAGGTGCGTCACGAAGACTGACGGGGTGACGACGACCTCGGGATCGAGCTCGCCTATCTCCACTATCTCGTCGGCCTCCACGATGACCGTCTCGCAGGCGCTGGCCATCAGCGGGTTGAAATTGCGGCCGGTCTTGTCGTAGGTGAGGTTGCCCGCCTTGTCGGCCTTCTTGGCGCGGATCAGGGCGACGTCGCCCCGGAGGGCCTTCTCCAGGAGGTACTTCCTGCCGTCTACCTCCACGACCTTCTTGCCTTCCTCGACCTCGGTGCCGACCCCGGTCGGCGTCAGGACGCCGCCGAGCCCCGCTCCGGCGGCTCGGATTATCTCGGCCAGGGTCCCCTGGGGCACGAGCTGGACTTCCGTCTCCCCGGCGTTCATCTGACGCTGGGTCTCGCCGTTCAGGCCTATGTGCGTCACTATCATCTTCTTGAACTGCTTCTTGGCCACGAGCCTGGCTACGAACGTCATCTCGCCGGACTTCAGGTTGTGCATGGCCGTGTCGTTGCATACCAGGGTCAGGTTCTTCGTGCCCTTGCGCTCGAGCGCGTCCAGGAGGCCCGCGGGGGAGCCGCAGCCCATGAACCCGCCGAGCATGACGACGGCCCCTTCCCTGATCAGGTCGACCGCGGCGTCAGCCGTGATAATCGGTTTTGCTACCATAATTAAAGCTCCTATGCGTTCTATGGTCCTATCCCTCCCGGGCGCGGCTTCGAGGCGTGCGTAAGGTCGTGGCCGGGAGGGTAGGAAGGGACCGGGCGAGAGCCCGGCCCCCCTTATCGAGGCGGCTAGTCTTAGAGGAAGAACAATCCGAGCGAAGTGACGATGCCGGCCCACAGCAGGATGACCGTGGTGTAACCCATGATGTCCTTGATGTTGAGCTTGGCTACGG
Organism: Spirochaetota bacterium; assembly: GCA_018816345.1. Classification (GTDB taxonomy): domain Bacteria; phylum Spirochaetota; class Spirochaetia; order Treponematales; family UBA12059; genus SZUA-370. The sequence continues at coordinate 10,262 of JAHIWG010000061.1, forward strand.
CGAGCAGCGGGAGGGCCCAGAACGGCTGGATCATGTTGGTCCAAGCGTCGCCCCAGGCGATGCCCATCGCCGCGCGGCCGTAGGAGACGCCGAGAGCCTCGGCCGCCGGCATCATGATCGGGCCCTGGACGGCCCACTGCCCGCCGCCGGACGGCACGAACATGTTGACGATGCCCGCCGCGTAGTAGGTGAACAGCTGGAACGTCTTCGGGGTAGAAATCGATACGAACCAGTTGGACAGCGTAGCCGCGAGGCCGGAATTCACCATCATGCCCATGATGCCCGCGTAGAAGGGGAACTGCAGGACGATGCCGCCGCAGGTCCTGACCGACTTATCGACTGCCTTGACGTACGCGATGGGCGTCCTATGGAACAGGAGCCCGAGTATGAGGAAGATGAAGTTCACCACGTCCAGGCTCAGGGATCCGCCCTTGACGAAGTACCTGACGGCGAAGACGGCGCCCACGACCACGATGATCAGGGCGAGGACCATCGAGTTCTCCTGCCTCTCGGCGGGGGTCATGTCCTTGCGGGCCTTGGCCGGAGCCTCGGCTATGTCGTCGTCGGCGAAGATGGCGGGGTCGACCTCGACTATCTCCTCCTTCTTCTTGGGCATCATCAGCATGTTGATGACGGGGATGGAGACCAGGAGGACGGCGAGGATGACGAGGGTCTGGGTCGAGAAGATCGTCTCGCTCGTGGGGACGATGGCGCCGTGGGCGAACTTCTCCATGACGGCGTTCTTGGCGGCTATCGACAGGGGGATGGACGCCGAGAGGCCGGAGTGCCAGACGACGAAGCCGGAGTAGGCGCTGGCGACGAGCAGCGGGTAATGGATACCCTTGACCGTCTTGGCTATCTCCTTGGCGAGGATAGCGCTGACGATGAGGCCGAAGCCCCAGTTCAGCCAGCTGCCGATTACCATCACGACCGATACCGTGATGATGGCCTTGGCCGGGGTATTGGCCTTCTTGGCGATGGCGACCATGACCCTATGGACCGGCTTGGAAATGGCGAGCGCGCTGCCTGTCACGAGGACCAGCACCATCTGCATGGAGAACCCGAGCAGGCTCCACATGCCGCCGCCCCAATACGACGCCATATCGAGGAACGAAGTCTTCTGGATTATCATCCCGAGAGCGAATACGATGATCGTCAAGACGACGGCGAAGACGAACGCGTCCGCTATCCATCGCTTGGCTATCTTCGTAAAGAAATTGCCTAGAGCCCTGACCATATTGGCCTCCTCTTTCTGTAGTACAAGTCTATAAGCACGTATCGTGCCAACTACTGAAAGCGGGTTTTAGCCGTTGAATCGCTTGTATTTACGCAGGATAGAGTCCCGGGCGCGACGGACGGGTGCAATTTCCAGCGCGCGGCGCGCAATTCTTTGCGCGCCTCATCACGTCTCTCCTGGCGGCTCCGCGCCCCTCTGGGCGGTTCCGCGACGCCTAGCGGATTTCGTACTTCTCCAGCTTGTATTGGAGATTGCGGATAGAGATACCGAGGTCCTTCGCCGTAGCCGTCCGGCTTCCCTTGAAGTACGCGAGGCGCCTGAGGATGATATCGTGCTCGAAATCCTCCATCAGGTCCTTGAGCTCCCGCTTGAGCGTCGCGTGGTCGTGCTCCTCGAGGATCAGAGAGTCGGCTTCTATGGTATCGCCGTCGGCGCAGATGAAGGCCCGCTCGAGGACGTTCTTGAGCTCGCGCACGTTACCGGGCCAGGCGTACCCTCGGATGAGGCCCAGGGCCGCCTCGGATAGGCGTATCGACGGGCTGTTGTACTTCCGCTTCAGGAGCTCTATCAGGTACTCGCATATCAGGCGGATATCGTCGCCCCTATCGCGCAGGGGAGGGACGGTGAAGTGTATGACGTTAAGCCTATAGAATAGGTCCTTCCGGAAGCGGCCAGCCTTGATCTCCTCGGGGAGGTTCTTGTTGGTTAGCGCGATTATCCTCGTCTCCACGGACACCGGGCTCACGCCCCCTACCCTATAGAAGGTACGTTCCTGCAGGAAATCCAGGAGCTTGGCCTGGAGCTCGTACGGGATCTCGGTTATCTCGTCCAGGAGCAGCGTGCCTCCGTTAGCCAGTTCGACGCGGCCCTTCTTCTGGGCGCTCGCCCCGGTGAAGCTGCCCTTCTCGTGGCCGAACAGCTCGGACTCGAAGAGCGTCGCCGGGATGCTCGAGCAGTTCGCGTACACGAGCGGCGCCTGGGCCCCGGACAGCGAGAAGTGGATCTGCTTTGCCAGCACGTTCTTGCCGGTGCCCGTCTCGCCGGTCACGAGTATCGGCACGTCCGCGAAGGCCAGCTTGGGTATCAGCGACTTAATGCTCTGGACGGCCTGGCACTCGCCTATGAAGTCCTCGTAGTACATGCGGTTCTTGTGGAGGTTCCACAGGACCGTATTCTCCTTGCTGACCGAGACGAATTCCAGGGCGCGCTTGACCGATATGAGTATGGTATCGACGTCGAAGGGCTTTGTTATAAAATCATAAGCCCCGGCCTTCATGGACAGCACGGCGTTGTCCACGGTGCCGAGGGCCGTTATAACGATCACGGAGAGCATAGGGTTGGCGGCCTTCAGCCTGGGAAGGAGCTCCACGCCGGTGCAATCGGGAAGCATCAGGTCGAGGATGCAGAGGTCGGGCTTGTCCCGGGAGACCGAATCCACGGCGGCCGCCCCGCTCTCCGCCTCCACGATCGCGAAGCCTTCCAGCGACAGGAGGTCCTTGAGGAACTCCCTGACGTTAGCCTCGTCGTCGCAGACCAGTATCTTCTTTACCACGTCAGTCCCCCTCCCGCGCCCGTTCCCTGGGGAAGCTCAGGCTCACCGCAGTGTACACGCCTTCCGCGGAGTCGATGAAGAGCCCCCCGCCGTGAGACTCGACGATTTTCCGGGAGATCGCCAGGCCGAAGCCGTTGCCCGTCTTCTTCGTGGAGAACATGGGGTTGCCGACCCGCTGCAGGGCGTCGGCGGGGATGCCGACGCCGGAATCCACGACCCGTATCTCCACCGCCTCGCCGCGATCCTTGACGAGGGCCACGACCCGGCCCGAGCCCTTGGACGCGACGGCCTCGCACGCGTTCTTGAGCACGTTATCCAGCACCTGTCCCACCTTGAACGCGTCGACCATGGCGCGGTAATCGCCCGACCGCTCGGCGAATACCGCCGGGCGCGCCCCGTAGGGCGTCCAATCGTTGCGCTCCACCGCCTCGGCGACCAGGGCCCGTAGATCGGCGCGCCTGAGCTCGAGCCGGCTCTTCCCCCCGTACAGGAGCATCTCGTTAAGCAGCCGGTTGACCCGGTTCAGGTCCTCGTCTATCAGGCCCAGGTACTTGCGGCGCTTCTCCTCGTCGACTCCGGGCCGCCCCAGGAGCTGGGCGAAGCCCTTCACCGACGTCATGGGGTTCTTCACCTCGTGCACCACGGCCAGGGCCATCTCTCCGAGGACGGCCGCCCGGTCCTTCTCCTGGATCTCGCGCTCGTAGCGCCTCATCGTTGTGATGTCCCTGAACACGAAGACGGCCCCTAGCCTGGAGCCCGTCTCGTCGAACATCGCGTTGCCGTAGACCTCGATGATCTTGCCTTCGTACTCTAGCTCCGCCCCGGGCGCCCCGCCGTTTCCCTCCAGGCCCTTCTCCACTATCGCGCCTATGCGCGGGCCGAGGACGTCGCGGTAGCTCGAGTCGATGAAGCCCTCGCCGAATTCCGGGAATATCTCGAAGAACGCCTTGTTAGCCCGCGTGATGACGCCGGAGCACGATATGGCCAGGACCCCGTTCATGACGCCCTCGAGGATGCTCTTGTTATAGCACTTCACGAGGTTGGTCGTATCGACGAGGTCGTTGATGGTCGTGACGATGATGGACAGCTCGCCCTGCACCTGCGGGATATGGTAGCTGGGCATGTGGAACAGGACCTCGATGCCCCTCTTGATAGCCAGGATCTTATCCAGGAGGCCCTTCATGGTCATGGTCAGGCTCACGTAGATGAGGGAGATGATGAGCGCCTGTATCATGAAGACCCGGCGGATGATAGGCTCCAGCTGCTCCCCTATCTTGTCGAGGGTCTCGTTGGACCATATATAGCCGATGGTCTCGCCGTCCCGTATCACGGGCCACATGCAATTGAGGATATCGCCCCTTACGAGCGTTCCCGTCTGGACTATGGGCTTGCCCGTGGCCATGACCTCGTAGCCCCGGTGCCCCTCGAAGATAGATTGCCCGACCGTATATTGGAACTGCTCGCTCGGGCCGTAGGTGAGCACCGCGTCGAGCTCCCGCCCGTAGTAGCCGACGCCCACGCCGGCGTTGCCCGAGGCGACGAAGTCGGTGACGGCGCGGAGCCTGGAGTTAAGCACGGCTATCTTCGTCTCCCTATCGGCTCCCGAGACGCCCTCCTCCGCGAGGATATCGTCGAAATTCCCCTCGAGCGCCGCGTCCAGCTGCCTAGCCAGCCCGAAGAGCTTATCGCGCTTCTCGATGAGGATATTCTCGGTGATCTCCTGCTTCAGGAACCACGACAGCCCGAGCATCGGCACGACGACGCTGAGGAACATGACGATGAGGAGGCGGGTCGTAAGGCGCATGAGTATACAAAGGCCGAAGGCGGCGCGGTTGTCAATGGCGCGTCCGCCCCTTTCCCCTCGCTTGCCCCGCCACGCCCGTCGGGGCTAGAGTACGGGCATGATAAACGAAGTGTACGAAGAACCGTTCATGGTCCGCACCTGGGACGTCGACGAGGCCGACCGCCTGACCATCGCAGCCGCCTATAACTACTGCCAGGAGGTAGCCGGCAACCACGCGAGGGCCCTCGGCGTCGGCTCCGAGTACATGGCTGCCAACGGCCTCGTCTGGGTGCTATCGAGGATGAGCGCGGTCCTAGACTCCAGGCCGGCCTGGGGAACCCGCCTCGCCGTTCGCACCTGGCCCAGGGGGACGGACCGCCTATTCGCCATGAGGGAGTACGAGATCCGTGACGAGGCCGGCGCCGTCGTCGGCCGCGGCCGCGGAGCCTGGCTGGTAGTCGATTCGGCCACCTTTAGGCCCCGACGCCCCGAGGCGATAGCCGAGATGCTTCCCTCGCGCCCCGACCTCGAGACCCTGCCCGGGGGAGCGCTCCCGGTCGCTGCCGGCGAAGGGCTCGAGCTCGCCTACCAGCGGGCCGTCGCCTATTCCGATATAGACTACAACGGGCACATGAATAACGCGCGATACGTCCAATGGATCCAGGACGCCTTGGATCCCGCCGCCCTTAGCGGGGCGGCCGGCCTCAGGCTGGACATCAACTACCTCGCCGAGATGAGGCAGGGCAAGGTCGCCGGCGTCTACCGAGGGACGTACCCGGCCCGGCCGGAAGGAGGCTGGACGGAGAGCGCGTCGTTCGAAGGCAGGACCGACGAGGGTCAGTGCTCCTTCAGGGCATGCCTGTCCCTGGATCGCAGGCAGTCCTAGCGTGAACTGAAGGAGCCGCCTCAGTAAAACCCCCGAACGTCGCTTCCCTCCGCGATAATCGATGCGTATATTATTACCATGTTGGTAATGAATAACCGAAGCCGGCTAGGCGCCGATACCCGGAGTCCTCGCCGTCGGTCATACGCGCCCGCTCTAGCGCCTCTCGCGGCGGCCCTGGCCGCTGCGCTGGCGATATCGTGCGGCGGAGGCCCGTCGCCCGGCCGGGCCGATCCGGGTCCGCGGCCGTCGAACATAGGAGGTGCCACCATGCCCGTGATCAAGTCGGCGGACGCCGCCAACGTCTGCTACGTAGAGCCGACCGAGGAGCTCCGCGCCAGGCTCGGCCCGGAACAGTACGCCGTGCTCGTCGAGAGCGCTACGGAGCCTCCGTTCAGGAACGCCTACTGGGATAACCACGAGCGCGGCATTTACGTGGACGCGATAGACGGGGAGCCCCTGTTCGCCTCAAAGGAGAAATTCGACTCGGGGTCGGGTTGGCCCAGCTTCTGGGCGCCCATAGACCCCGCCAAGCTCGTCCTAATCGAGGATCTTTCCTTAGGCATGCGCCGTATCGAGGTACGCGCGAAGGCGTCGGGGGGCCACCTGGGCCATCTATTCGACGACGGCCCCGACCCTACCGGGCTTCGCTACTGCATCAATTCCGCCTCGCTTAGGTTCATACCGATCGATAGGATCGCCGCCGAGGGCTACGCGGAGCTCGCGGGCCTGTTCGAGGCGGGCAGATAGGCGAGCGAGCCGGGGGAACCCCTTAGAGGGGAACGGAGGCGAGCCTCGCCGGTTCCGCCCTCGGCGCGACGCCTCCGGAGCTTATGTCCGACAGCTTCGCGCAGAACGACTCTAGCCCGTCCTCCTCCACGTCGACTTCCATAGTAATTTCCTCCGCGAAGCCCTCGCTTACGATAGTCGCCCCGGATTCGCCTACCGCTATCTTTACCCGGTCGAAGAGCCTGTACGGCAAGGAGAACGAGACCCTGCGGGTCTCCACGAGCCTCGCGCGCCTGGTTATCGCCAGGACCGCCTTTCCCGCCTCCGAGTAGGCCTTGACGAGGCCGCCCGTGCCGAGCAGGGCGCCGCCGAAATACCTCGTGACGACGACGACGACGTTCCCGAGGCCCGAGCCCTTGAGCGCGGCCAGGAGGGGACGCCCGGACGTGCCCGACGGCTCCCCGTCGTCGGAGCAGTATTCCGTGACCGACGCCCCCCCGCCTACTATGAAGGCCGGTACGTTATGCGTCGCGTCGCGGAATTCCCGCCTCGCGGCCTCGATGAACGACCGGGCCGCCTCGACGGAATCGGCGGGGGACAGGCTGGCTATGAAGCGAGAATTGACTACGACTATCTCAGCCCGGGCGGGCTCGTACGGCACTATGAGCATGATTCTAGTTATACCACGCGATCGTTCCTTGTGCCCCGCCCGGCATGCGTTATACTATCCTCAATACATCGAGGAGCGGGGTTACCATGGCAAAAAAGCACGCGGGACTATTCGACGCGTTCATCCGTCCCTACAGGGACTCCGACGTCAGGCTCTATAAGAAGGCCAAGCTCCTGGCGCCCGTCGCGTTCGCGATCGGCTCCCTGGCGGCCGCGCTCGCCGCGCTGATGACGGCCACGAGGGCGTACGCGGTCGCCGGCCTGCTCCTGGGCCTGATCCTGCTCTGCGCCCTGTCGCTCGTAATGATGGCGCGGGGCAAGTACGGCCTCGCCTCGGCGATATTCCTGTACGCCCTCTTCGCCGTGATGTTCGCGGCGATTAAATTCGACCAGTACCGCGATATATACGAGTGCTACGTCTTCGGCACGCTCGGCGGCTTCATACTCATCTGCGCCGGGCTCGTCGCCTCCAGGCCGGCGCACGCCGCGATCCTCTCGGGGCTCAACCTGGCCGCGATAGCCGCGCTCTACGTCCTCGACTCCCTGCCGCTCGACGGGGGCGTGGTCACCGAGCTCGCCGCCCAGTCGCTCGGGACGAGCGCCGTCCTCATGATAGCCGGGGGAATTTTCAGCGCCATGGCGATTCGCATGCAATCCGACCTCGTCGCGGAGACGGAGCGCTCGTCGGGGAGCGCGAGGAGGCAGTTCGAGGAAATGACGGCCGCGGTAGGCGCCGCTCAGTCGTCCGCCCTCGCCATAGGGACGCGGCTATCCAAGGCCGCCCAGGCGCTTTCCTCGTCGGCGGCGGAGCTGAAGGAGGTCGCCGACGAGGAGACCTCGGGTCTCGCGTCGCTCGACCTCGCGCTGAGCGCCGCGGAAGACGGCGAGAAAGTAGCCGGGACGACCCAGGACCGCGTCAAGGCCGCGCTCGACCAGTACTCGGCCAAGGTACTCGAGGCCTCCGCCTCCATAGCGCAGATGGTCGAGTCGGTGGACGGCATCGGCCGCCAGGCGGCCGAGCGGCAGGACGCCATAGGACGCCTGGTGGAGCTGGCGCGGGACGGCGACGAGCGCGTTACCCGCATCGGGGAGGCCATATCCGGCATAGTCGTCGCGACCGGCAAGATGGAGGAGATGAACACCCTCATAGGCGAGGTCGCGGAGCGTACGAACATGCTAGGCATGAACGCCGCCATCGAGGCCGCCCACGCCGGCGACGCCGGCAAGGGCTTCGCCGTCGTCGCCGAGGAGATACGCACGCTCTCGGAGACCGCGGCCGAGGGCTCCGGGTCCATCGCGGCGATACTCGCCGAGACGAAGGACGTCGTCTCCGGCGCGTCCAAGGCGAGCGCGCAGACGAGCGAGTTCTTCTCGCGCATGTCGGAGGAGATCCAAAGGGTATCGGCGACCCTCGGGGACCTCCTCGTACGGCTCAAGGAGATATCCGCGGGCACCTCGGGAGTGACGGACGCGATGAGGGGCTTCTCCTCGCTCGCGGAGGCGGCGAACGACGCGGTAGACGACACGCGGTCGGCCTTCCACGAGACCTCGTCGAGGGCGGCCTCCTCCCGGGTCGTGGCTACCGCGATGAGGCGCGCCGCGGACAGGATGACGACGGCGTGCGGCGCCCTCCTGTCCCAGGCCTCGGCCCTTAACGAGCTCGGCAGGGAGAACGTCCAGCGCATGGAGGAACTCAGGGCCAGGCTCGAGGATACGGGCGCCGCTTAACGAAGGGAGCCGATCGACGTCGCGCCGGCCGCATAACGCGGCTAGCCGCTAGCCGCGGGCCGATGGCCGCGGCCCGGCCCGCGGGGATATAGTACTAGGCGCTACCCTCGGGTAGCGGGGGAGTCATACAGATGATACGAAAGAACCGCGGGCGCGCCGCTTGCGCGGAGTACGCGGCGTGCGCCGCGATGATAGCTATCCTTACCCTCGGCGGCTGCGCGAGCGCCGGGCCCGCGACGCGGGAGGCCTCGGCCGGGGCGCGGCCCACGGTGCGGGAGGAGAACCCGATAAGCCTCGAGACGGCCTTGGACTCCACCAGGGCGTCGATAGAGCTGGCGATGTCGCAGTCCCTGGCCGGGGCCACGAGGCTAGCGCTCGACAGCGTCGAGGCCGCGCTAGGAACGGCTAAGGACCTCGCCTCCATAGCGGGGGCCTTGGAGGCCAAGTCCTGGGCTCTGCTATTCGCGGGATCTAGCGAGGCCGCCCGCGAGGCGCTCAGGCAAGCGAGCGCCGTCGGCGCGCCGGCCGGCCCCGGGCGCGCGGTGCTGGAATTCAGGCTGGCGGCCTTCGACGGCATGGAGGCGGCCAGGAGATCGGCGGCCCGCGCCCTGGAACGCGCCGACCTGGGTCAGCGGGCCGCTACCGCCATAGCGGTGATGCTCGGGGAGAAGGATATACGCGATATCAGCCTGGACTCGCCGGAGGCCGCGACCGAGTACGCGACGTACCTCGCCGGGTACAGCCTAGCGCCCGAGCCGCCTACGGCGCCCGCGCTCGCGGCGGCCTCCGCGCCTCCCGCGGCCGCGGAGGGCCCAGTCGTGGTCGTAGCGAGCCCCGAGTCGGTCGGGGCGGACGACGCGACTATAGCGGTCGCTCGCCTCGCGTGCAGGGACGCCTTATCGAGACGGGGCGACCTGCGCCTCGTCGACGCGGACTCGAGGAGGACGGCCCTGGACGAGCTGGAGCTATCGCTCTCGGGCGCGACGGCAGGCGAGAAGGACATGGCCGTGGGCCGCCTGTTCTCGGCCGACTTCGTCGCCGCCGGGAGCGTCGTCAAGACGGATTCCGGCTGGCTCGTCGCGTACTCGCTATCGTCGTCCCAGGACGGCAGCATCGTCGCGAGCGGCTTCTCCATGGCGCCGGATCACGCAGGCATCGCGGCCGCCGCCGCGCGCTTCGCCTCGAGCCTCGACGGCCTGGCCGCCGCGGCCGGGACGCCGTAGGCGGCTACCGTGCCTCAGTACTCCAGCTACTGCGAATACTGCGCGGCCTCGCCGGCCGGCGACCCCAATAAGGCGTACCACGACCTCGAGTACGGCTTCGCTATCGATTCGGACGCGGGCCTTTTCGGTCGGCTCGTCCTGGAGATCAACCAGGCCGGCCTCTCGTGGGTAACGATCCTGAAGAAGAAGGACGCGTTCCATCGCGCCTACGAAGGCTTCGACGTCGACAGGGTCGCGTCGTACGGCGAGCGCGACGTCGAACGGCTGCTCTCCGACGCGGGCATTATCAGGAATCGCCTAAAAGTCGCGGCCGCGATAGAGAACGCCCGTCGCATCGTCGCGCTCAGGCCCGAGTACGGCTCGTTCGGCGGGTGGCTCGAGGCCTACCATCCGATGGCTAAGGACGCTTGGCTCAAGCTGTTCAAGAAGACGTTCGTTTTCGTGGGGGGCGAGATAGTGGGCGAATTCCTCATGAGCTCGGGCTATCTGCCCGGGGCCCACGTCCCCGGCTGCCCCGCCGGGGAGCGCGCCGCGGCTTCGTTCACGAGGCGTCGCGGCGGTGGCACTTCCTCTCCTGATACGCGAGGATAGTCTTCCGAAGCCTTATGAAATGAGGCGTCACCTCGACCATCTCGTCGTCCTGCAGGAACTGTATGGCGCGCTCCAGCGTCATCGGCTGGATGGGCGTCAGCGTCAGGGCCTCATCCTTCAGCACCGAGCGCATGTTGGAGAGCTTCTTCTCCTTGCACGGGTTGACGTTGAGCTCGGAGTCGAGGTTGTGCTCGCCCACGATCATGCCCTCGTAGACCTGCTCCCCGGGTACGACGAACAGCCTCCCCCGCGGCTCGAGGTGGAAGAGGCCGTAGGTGACGGCCGCCCCGCTGCGGTCGGAGACGAGGGAGCCGGTGAACCGGTTGACGATGTCGCCCCGGTACGCCTCGTAGCCGGAGAGGATGGAGTTCATTATGCCGGTCCCCTTGGTATCGGTCAGGAAGGCGTCCCGGTAGCCGATGAGCGCCCGCGATGGCACCGAGAACTCGAGCCTGACCCTCGCGCCGTCATGGCAGGTATAGCTGAGCATGCGGCCCTTGCGGGCCGATAGCTTATCGGTGACCACGCCCGCGAATTCCTCGGCGCAGTCGACGTACAGGTGCTCGATGGGCTCGAGCCGGGCGTCGCCCTCGTACTTGAAGATGACCTCCGGACGGCTTACGCATATCTCGAACCCCTCGCGCCTGAGCATCTCGATGAGGATGACGAGCTGGAACTCGCCGCGGCCCCGGACGACGAAGCCGCCGCCGCCCTTAGACTCCTCCACCTGTATCGATACGTTATTGAGCGTCTCCTTCTGCAGCCGCTCGAAGAGCTTCAGGGATTGGACCTTCTTGCCGTCGGTACCGGCGAAGGGAGAGGTATTGACGAAGAAGCGCATCGCCACCGTCGGCTCGTCGACGACTATCCGGGGCAGGGCCTTAGGGGCGTCGCGGGTGCATATCGTGTCCCCGATATGGACGTTCTCGATGCCGGAGAGCACGATGATGTCCCCGGTCTCGGCGCAGTCCGACTCGACGAGCTTCGGCCCTACGTAGGTATGCAGCTTCGAGATGGAGAGCGCCTCTCTCTGGTTCCCCTCACCTATGCGCACGAGGGCGTCCTTGAAGTGGGCGCGCCCGTTGATGACCTTGCCTATGGCCTGCCTCCCGAAATAATCCGAGTACGACAAGTCCGATACGAGCATCTGGAAAGGCTCCGCCATCGAGAAGCTAGGGCAGGGGAGGTCCCTGAGAATAGCGTTAAGGAGGGGATGGAGGCTGTCGCCCTCGCCTTCGAGGGTCTCCTTGGCTATGCCGGACCGCCCTATGGCGTAGAGTATGGGGAATTCGAGCTGGGCGTCTGTGGCCCCGAGGTCTATGAACAGGTCGTATATCTCGCTCAGCACCTCGGCCGGCCTGGCGTCCAGCCTATCTATCTTGTTGATGACGACGATGACGGGAAGCCCGCCCGAGAGCGCCTTGCCGAGCACGAACCGCGTCTGGGGCAGAGGCCCCTCGGACGCGTCGACCAGGAGGATCGCGCCGTCCACCATCGACAGGGCCCGCTCCACCTCGCCGCCGAAGTCGGCGTGCCCGGGAGTATCGAGTATGTTTATCTTCACGCCGTTCCATACCACGGAGCAGTTCTTGGCGGCGATCGTTATGCCCCGCTCGCGCTCCAGGTCCATGCTATCCATCAAGCGCTCTTGCGTCTGCTGCCCCTCGCGGAACACGCCGGATTGCCTGAACATGGCGTCGACGAGGGTGGTCTTGCCGTGGTCGACGTGCGCGATTATGGCGATATTGCGTATGGAGGGGTTAGAGGAGTCTTTGTGCGTCAAGGATTCGTCCTGGGGTGCTTTTTACGGCGGGAGATGCGGTATCATACCGGAATCCGGGACGATAGTATACAACCGGCGGCCGTTCTTGCCTAAAACGGGCGGACGCCCTACACTAGCGGCCGAGAAAACATCGTATGAAGAAATACCTCGTACTCGCCGGCAACATCGGCGCAGGCAAGTCGACGCTCGTCGGACTACTCGCGGAACGCCTCGGCTATAGGCCTTACTACGAGCCCGTCGCCGAGAACCCATACCTCGAGGATTTCTACGGCGACATGGAGCGATGGGCCTTCCACTCCCAGGCTTTCTTCCTCACGCACCGCGTGCGCTCGCATCGAGCGCTCATGGACGACCCCTACTCCGTGGTACAGGACAGGTCTATGTACGAGGACGCCGAGGTATTCGCGCGCAACCTCTACGAGCGCGGCTCCATGAGCGCCCGCGACTGGGGCACCTATAGCGAGCTGTACCGCACCCTCGCCAGCCTCCTGCCGCCGCCCGACCTCGTCGTCTACCTGAAGGCCTCGGTACCGACGCTCAAGAAGCGCATCGCCAAGCGAGGTCGGGACTTCGAGGCCGCTATACCCGACGAGTACCTTTCCGGCCTCGACAGGCTCTACGAGGAATGGATCGGCGGCTTCGACCTGTCTCCGGTACTCGTCGTCCCGGGCGACCGCCTAGACTTCGTCGCCGAGTCGAAGGATTTCGACGCCATCGCGCGGACGGTGGAGAGCCGCCTCAGGGATAAGCAGGGCAGCCTATTCCCCATAGGGATGTAGGCAAGGGCGCGCGTCACCTCGGGGTACGCCTCGTATCGGGGCCGGCCTCTCTTCTCGCCTTATCGGCGAGCAGCCTCGAGTCGGACGAGGCCTTCACGAGTCCCTTGACGCCCGAGAGGAACGGCAGGAGCCCTAGGAGGAGCGCGCCTAGCGCGAATAGCGGTTTCCCGGTAGCTACGTAGCCGTAGGCCAGGCCCCCGCCGAAGCCCAGGCTCACGAGCATGCGACGCCCAGCCTCCGCGCGTCGCCTCGCTATACGTTTCTCGTCGGCTATGACGTCCTGCTCGACGTCGCCCTTATCCGCTCGTCCTTTACGATCCCCGAGGTCTATGGACACCCGCAGGGCTCCCTCGCCGCGGTCGTTCCCGCCGTCGGGCAGGCTGGCCAGGGCTCCCATGACTTCTTTATGAATAGACTCGCGAAGCTCGGCCGCGGCCTTGGACGTCCTATTGGCGGCATGGCCGCGTTGGCTCGGGCTCCCCAAGCGGCCCAGGCTCCCCAAGCGGCCTAAGTTCCCCAAATGGCCTAATTCGCCTAGCTTAGCCAAGCGGGAAAGCGTGTCCAGGCGATCTGGCCGGTCCGAGCCGTCTAACTCGTCTACATCGTCAAGGTCGTCATTGTCGTCCAGGTCGTCATTGTCGTCATGGCGCGCTCGAGGCCTCGCCTCCTCGGCTCGGGCCGATCCTAGGAACCCCTTCCCGGAGTCGATCTCGTAGAGAGCTAGCGACCGCTCGATATTCTTCAGCTCGACGCCCCCGAACTCCCGAAAGGAGAGGTCCAGCTTCCCGGAGACCTGGCGATAGACGTCCTCCGATATCAACAGCGCCCCGGCGGGCGCGACCTGCATGACGCGGGCGGCGACGTTGACTCCGTTGCCGTAGACCCGCGAGCCCTCGCGCCATATCTCCCCGAGATGCACCCCTATCCTCGCGAGGCACGAGCCTGAGAGGCCGTGCGATTCGCCGAACGAGTCGAGGGAAAGGCACAAGTGCAGGGCGCATTGCACGGCGGAGACAGCGCTCGAGAACACGACGAGCAGCTCCGATCCCGTAGCGTCGACTATCTCGCCCTCGTGCTCGGCGACCACCGGCGAGGACAGGCGGCGGTACGCCTCGAGCGCCTCGACGGCGCGGCGCTCGTCGCCCGCCACGAGATCGTTGAAGTCGGACAGCTCCACGAATAGGACCGCCGCGAGAGTGGTATGCGCCGCCATGCATAGAATGTATCCACAGTCGCTACTCGCGGCAAGCTCCAGGCTCAAGATCGAGAAAGAATCAACGAACGGTCTTGACGATCCTAAGAATCCGATCTATCATTGCAACCGGTTGCATGAATGACTGAAAAACAAAGGCTACGCTCCATCGGCGACATCGCAAGAATCGCCGGAGTATCGAAATCCACCGTCTCGCGGGCGCTGAACGATAGTCCCCTCATCGGTATCGAGACTAAGGAGCGGATACGCGCGATCGCTAAAGAGCACGAGTTCTGGCCCAGCGTTACCGCCCGGGCTCTCTCGACGCGCGCGAGCAGGACCGTCGCCTACGTGATAGACGCCTACGACAGCGAATGCGGGCTCGAGTCGCCGTTCAGCCTCGAGATCATGGGCGGAGCGGCGACGGGACTCAGGGAGCTCGACTACGACATGCTGGTCGTACAGGCCGATCAGCGGAGGGGCGACTGGGCCGCCGAATACCTCGGATCCGGCCGGGTGGACGGGTTCATACTAATGCCGTACGAGAATAAGCGCCTGCACGTGGAGCGCCTCCTCGAGCTCGATGCCCCGTTCGTCGTTTGGGGCTTCCGCGACGAGCGGCGGTTCTGCTCGCTGTCTTCCGATAATCGCCGCGGAGGATACCTCGCGGGAGAGCTGCTCGCGGGCCTGGGGAAGAGGAGCATAGGCTTCATCGGCGGGGACTGCGCCGATCCGGAGGTCGTCGATAGGCGGAAGGGATTCCTCGAGGCCTTGGCCGGGGGCGGCGCGGGGAACGCCCTCCTCGGAGAGGCAAGCGGCGACTTCTCGGAGGCCTCGGGCCACGCCGCCGCGCTCGAGCTAAGCCGGCGGCACGACGGCCTCGACGCGGTCTTCGCCGTCGGCGACATGATGGCCATCGGCGCCATGCGGGCTTTCGCCGAGCGCGGCGTCCGCGTTCCGGAGGACGTCGCCGTCGTCGGCTACGACGACCTCTTCGTCTCCGCCTTCACGACTCCCGCGCTGACGACAGTGAGCCAGCATATCGCCGACGCCGGGCGGCGGCTCGCGCGCGACGTCGTCGCGCGGATCGAGCGGGGCGTCGCCGAGGCCGCCACCATTCCCGTGGAGCTCATCAGGCGAGCCTCGGCATAACGGATTTTTTTAGGATTCTATGCAACCGGTTGCATATAGGAGGTAGGTATGAGACTGAGCGATTCGGCCCGAGCGTGGATTAGGATACTGCCCGTCGGCGCGGACGGCATCGACGCCTATTACGACTTCTGCGCGCGGCGCGATTTCGAGAGGGCGCTCGCCCGTTCCCGCCTGCGGGCGGTAATGAGCTTCTTCCGACGGTTCCGCGCCCAGCGAGTCGACTCGGCGCGGAGCCCCGACGAGCTTCCCCTGCGCCAGGCGGCATCGGTAGCCTCCCGCCTGGCGGGGACGATAGCGCCGGACGGACGGGTCTCCCGCGCTCTCCCGGCGGTACGGAGCGGGGACGGGGAACGATGGGCGGCCCTCTACGACTCCGTTCGCGAGGGAGGCCCCGGGCTGGTTCGCGCGTACGAGGGGCCGGACGGCTTCTATCCGCTCGACTCGCCTGACGGGCGGGTTCGCCTCGAGCTGGTCCGAGTCCTCGGGCTAGGGCCCTACGACGCCGCTTCCGGAGACCCGGCCGACGCGCGACAGGGGGCACGAGGCGATGCACAAGCCGCAATCCGTCCCGAACTCCTTCCATTTCGCGAAGCAGGCATCGTCGTTAACCGGCTTGAAACGCCCCGACGAGGCCGTCCCGCCGTCGATGGCTCCCGCAGGGCAGGCCTTGGCGCAGAGGGAGCAGGTCGAGCAGAGCCTTGCCTCGGTACCGGCGGAGCGAGGAGTGCGCGCTAATGGAAGGTCGGTTACGACGGCTCCTAGCCTTAGGCATGGACCGAACTCCTCGGTCAGCAAGATACCAGAGCGTCCTATAGATCCGAGGCCCGCGTATCGCGCCGCTACGGGGAGCACGACGTCGGCCCTGCCGTCCATGGTGCACGAGGCGTTCCAGCCCCAGCCGCGAATGCAACGCGCCAGGACGAGGCCGACGAGGGCGACGCGGGCGTAGCCGTTCACCACCTCCGCCGCCGCGCGAGGCTCGGGAGCCGCCGCGATCTCCGCCGGGGCCATCCTAACGGCGAAAACGACGCCGGTCCGTCCGATGACGGTAGCTTCCCGCCCGTACTCCTCGCCCCTCCCGCGGATGCCGTAGAAGCACGCCTCGCCGAGGACGGCGGTCCCGAACATGACGGCCCCGTAGCCCTTGGCGAGCGCCTCGAGCTCGGTTCTCGCCGTATCGGGCGAGATATCCATCCTTTCGCCCGACGGTTCCCCTCTCGCTAGGGGGCGCATCTGCTCGAGGAGCCCGAATGTCGCGTCGACTATGCGCCGCCTCGGTTCGTCGCCGGCGTACGGCCCCTTCGCGGCGCGCGCCGCGTCGTCCGCGGCTTTGCGCGAAGGGTGAGCGGCATAATACGCCTCGTACCTGGGCGTTCCCTCCCGAAGCTCCATCCGCGAGAAGACAGTATCTCGTTCATCGAATCCCGCCATGCCACTAGTTAAGCATGATAGTCGCATATAGTCACGCTCGATCTGTTTCGCCGTATCGGTATTATCGTGCTATCCTACGACCATGCCCGGCGAGGCTCGGTCGGCGCGCCGGGACGGACAGGACGTAGCCATGGAAGAATTCGACGTACTCATCGCGGGGGGAGGCGTCGCCGGCCCAGTCGCCGCGAAATTCTGCGCCGCGGGCGGCCTGCGGACGCTCCTCGTCGAGAAGGACCGAATACCCCGGGAGAAGCCGTGCTCGGGCATTCAGTTCCCCTACCTCGAGAAGATCATAGGCGCGCCCATCCCGCGCGACCGCCTCTGCAATAACGCTCTGTCAAAGGTGGAAATCCTCGCCCCCGACGGACGCGTCACCCGTTGCGCGTTCCCCATGCTGAACTATATGAGGGACCGTTTCGACGAGTGGCTGTGCCTCGAGGCCGAGTCGAAGGGAGCGGAGATCCGCGACGGATGCGCCTTCGAGGATTTCTCCGGGGAGGACGGCGCGTATACGGCCAGGCTCCGATCCGGCGACTCGGTCGCGTCGGTCAAGGCTCGCTATATCATCGACGCGACCGGGATGAGGCCCGTGATAAGGCGCAAGTCCGGGGGGACGACGGGCTTCCAGAAGGGCAACTCGGGGGCGACGCTAAACTACTACTTCAAGGCCGAGGGGAAGCTTCGGCCCGATACGCTCTATCAAGTCTGGAACATCGACTTCAACAATAGGATGTTCGCCTGGGTCTATAATAAGACGCTCGGCGACGGCAGGGACTACTGGGTAGCGGGGACCGGCTACGACAAGAATATACAGCAGCGCCAGGACGGCTTCTTCGAGTTCGTCAAGCGACGCTTCGAGCTGAGCGACGTAGAGATAGTCAAGCGCGAGGCGTTCAGCAGTACCATGTCCCTCCTGGCGGACGAGAGGATATGGCTCGGGGAGGGCGGCCTCCTCGCGGCCGGCGATGCGGCCGGCCTCGTCGACCTCACGCGCGGGGTGGGCATGGACGCGGCGGCCTTGAGCGGCCGCCTCGCCGCGAAGGCCGTCCTGCGCTCGTCCTCGAGGGGGACCGCCGCCGTCCGCGAGTACGCCGGGCTGATGCGGGACCTCGTCGGCCAGACGAACCGGAACAGGGCGGCGGGCATAATCGGCTTCGACTCGAACGAGCGCCTACAGGAGCACCTCGACCGCTCGATGCTCAGGACGAGCCTCAGGCTAGCGGCGAGGACCCTCGCCAACGGCCTGCGCGGCCCGGAGCGCCAGATCATGCTACCGTAAGGAGACTCCGCGTCATCGCCGTAATTCCAGAAGAAGGCGGTGACTATTGAATATAGTATTTCGTATATTCGTAGTAAGGAATAGAGAATACCGCTATCTCCTGTTAGCGGTATGGCGTAAAGCTCGTACCGAGCTAGGAGGGAGCCCCGATGCGGACGCCTGCTATTGCGATGCTCGTCATATCCTGCTCGGCCTGGGCCATGGTCGGCTGCTCGAAGCCCTTGGACTGGCCGATGTCGCCGCTATACGGCTTCCAGGAGCCGTCGGCGCCGGAATCGTTCCCGGAAGACTACCAAGCGGCGCTCGAGGCCGTCGCGGGCCACTATGCGCATTATGACGTGGTCGCGTACGAGGACCTGTCAACGAGGACGCCCATGCGCACCTTCGTGATATCGTACGGCTTCACGGACCTATTCGTCCGGGACGGCAAGCTATTCCAGTCGGATCGCTTCTGCCACGCGGAGCAGAAGATCAATCAGAGGGGCGTCACGTCCACGTTCCGGGATTCTTCCGTCCAGGCCATCAAGCCGCGCGTCGCCGAGGTCGAGCTTCGCCTCGTGGAAGGCCGTTGGCGCCTGTACCGCCCGGAGACCCCGACCCTGCTGGGCATAGCCGGCGACCCCTCGCTCCCGCTTCCCAAGGATCCGTACGATCCTAATTTCACCGATCCGGACGAGGACGGCCACCCAGGGGTCACGGTCGGTATCAACATCGGGAACGTCGTCGACGGCGAGATTTATATTACCCGTCGCGAGATATACTCGACTCGCGCGACGCTGAACGCCGACGGGTCCATTACGGGAAGCGTAGCCGACCGCTCCGAGCAGTTCGTCATCGGCGCCTCGATGGCTATACTGCGCCAGGAGTCGAACGCCAGCCAGGTAGCCGACCCCGGGCTCAATCCGGTTATCCTGGTGCCTGTCGACGACTCCGTGGATACCTGCGAGGAGCTGATGGCGCTACGGGACCGGCTCTTCCCGCCGGAGCCGGAATTCGTCGAGCCCGGGCTATAGCGGGGCCTACGCCAGGCCCGCCTCCCGGTTCCGACCGCGATCGGGCCTGACGGGACGGATCATCCCTCCATGCCGCTCAGCCTCAGGCTAAGCTCCCAGACGCGCTTACCGAGTTCCCGATCGAGCGCGTGCGGGGCGGGCTTCTCCTCCCGGGTCAGGTTGAAGTACGCTCCCGATACGCCTTCCAGCTCCCTGGCCGCGGCGAGGTAATGCAGGGCGGTTCCGGAGATGGAAGGGTCGCCCAGGCCTTTCCAGACGACATGGTGATTGTACCATCGGTACAGCCTGCCGTTATTCTCGCCTATGCCCGTCTTTACGGCGCCGGGATGCATCGCGTTGACGGTAACGCCCGTGCCGCGGAGCCGGTCGGCGAATTCGCGGCAGCACAGGAGCTGGGCGGTCTTGGCCGCTCCGTACGCGCGGAGCCCGGAAAACGGCCTTCGTCGCCAATCGATGTCGCCAAGGTCCAAGCCGAAGAAGCGGTGGCCCTGCGAGTTGACCTGCAGAATCCTCCCGGCCCCCCGCCGGCTCATCACGGGGAGCATCGCCAGGGTGATCATGAACGAGGCCATGTGGTTCACCGCGAAGGTCGTCTCGAGGCCGTCGGGAGTCAGGACGAGCCGGGTCATATGGACGCCGGCGTTGTTAATGAGCACGTCCACGGGACGCTCGAGCCTTACGAGCCCCCCTATCGCCTCCCGGACCCGGGCGAGGCTGCTCAGATCGGCTATCAAGTAATCGACCGACCCGGGACCGGCCCGGCGGAGGGAGTCGGCGACCGCCTCCGACTTCCGCTCGTCGCGGTTGATCATCAGGATATCGGCGCCCGCGCCGTGCAGCGACTTTACCGCCTCCAGCCCTACGCCGGAGGTAGCCCCGGTGACTACGCATAGCTTCCCGTCCAAGCGCTCGTCGCAGGTATCCGGAGGCAGCCTGCCGTTCTCTATCATCCGCCTCATATCGGGCCAGTTATATTCCTTTAAGTACTTAAGCATCCGGGCTACCCGAATTTCCGACGCATGAAGCCGCGGTACGGCCTGGCGAACCAGGGGATATTATCGAAGATATCGCCCCAGAGGTCGTAATAGTCGCGCTGGCTGACGATCAGGCCCTCGTCGCTCAGGCTTAGCCTGGTACAGCCGTGTATCGTGGAGCTGGGGAATTTCTTGAAGATCATGGTCATGTCCCATTCCATGAAGACCGTCGGGCCGCTCATGGAGAGAGCCAGGATATCCATCCGGAGTTCCGCGCAGCGCTCCGTGAGCCGCTCGCAGAGGGCCTTGAAGTCTTCGATGCCGCTTATGCGCTGTATGGAATCCTGGAACACCACGGCGTCGTCGTAATACGGGTAGATGTGCGACCAATCGGGCTTCCCCTGGGTATTATAGGTCCGAGACCATAGATCCTTGATCTGCTCGGCCGATCCCAGCCCCCGCCTCGTTCCACTAGCCATGGCGCCCCTCTCTATTTCGGTTTGGATGCTTATCGATTTAGCCTAAGGCAAGTATATGCGCCGCCACGGGTAATCGCCAGCGCCCTCAGCTTGATTCCTCCACCCGCCGCGAGTACCTTTATACGGAATCATAACGAGGGAGGGTTCATGGCTACTATAAAGCTTAAGGGCGCGACCGTTCATACATCAGGCGAGCTGCCGGCTCAGGGCGCGCGGCTGCCCGATTTCAAGCTGACGAAAGGGGATCTATCGGACGTCGGCCTCGCCGACTTCCAGGGCAAGGTCCTCGTGCTCAACATCGTGCCGAGCCTCGACACGGGCACCTGCGCCGCGAGCGCCCGGGCGTTCAACGCCAAGATCAAGGAGCATGGAGGCGCGCTCGTCCTGACGATCAGCCGAGACCTCCCGTTCGCCCAGAAGCGTTTCTGCGAGGCCGAGGGCATCGACGCCGTCATCCCGCTCTCCGAGCTCAGGGACAGGGAATTCGGCAAGGCCTACGGCGCCACCATCGCGGACGGACCGCTCGCGGGGCTGCTCTCCAGGGCCGTCATCGTCGCGGACGGCGCCGGCCGCGTAGTCTATCGCGAGCAGGTCCCGGAGATCGCGCAGGAGCCCGACTACGTCAGCGCCTTGGCTGCCGTAAAGGCGGCCCTGGCCGGGCGATAGCGATCGGGGGCGCGGCGTAGCGGAACCGCGGCGCGAGGTTTACTCCGTCGGGATTATTGACTATATTATACCCCTGGGGGGTATAATAGCTCCCAGCAGGAGGCCGAGATGAAGAAGATAGTCACGATCGAAGGAATGAGCTGCGGGCATTGCGCGATGCGCGTCAAGTCGGCGCTCGAAGAGATAGACGGCGTATCGGGAGCCGTGGTCGACGTCGCCGAGGGCAAGGCGGTCGTGGACGGAGACGAGCTCGACGCGAACATGCTCCGGGGAGCGGTAGTCAAGGCCGGATACTCGGTCGTGTCAGTGCTCCCGTGATCCATCGCCCCGCGTACGAGAAGGCCCCGGCGCATAACCGGGGCCTTCTCGTACGCGGAGCGCCAAGGCGCTCATTTCAGGTCGGATAGCTTGATAGGCTTAGGTTCGGCCTCGTCGCCTTCCACCCTTACCAACTCCTCCAGCAGCTCCCTGCCGCGCTTCGAGATTTTCTGCGGCACCTGGATCATGAGCTTGATGTACATGTCGCCCCGGCGAGCGCTGCCGTTCGCCCCGGGCACGCCGGCCTCGCGGAGCCTGAGCATCTTCCCGTGCTGAGAGCCGGCCGGCACCGTGATCTTGGCCTTCTTGCCGTCTATCGTCGGCACGGTGATCTCCCCGCCGAGGGCGGCCTTCGCTATCGAGATGGGCACCGCGCAGTACAGGTCATAGCCGTCGCGCTCGAAGAACTCGTGGGGCTTCACGTGTATGAACACGTACAGGTCGCCGGCCCTGCCGCCGTTCGGGCCCGCGTCGCCCTGGCCGGCCACGGACAGGCGCTTGCCGTCGTCGATTCCCGGCGGGATGGTAACCTTGATCTTCTGCTTCTTCTTCGTGAGCCCCGAGCCGCTACAGCTCTTGCAGGGCTTATCGACGATGTGCCCCTCGCCGCCGCAGGTCGGGCAGGGGCTAGCGATGGAGAAGAACCCGGAGCTCCGCCTAACCTGGCCCGATCCCTGGCAGGTAGGACAGACCTTCCTGCCGCCGCCTGACTCCGAGCCTGAGCCCTTGCAGGCCTGGCAGCCCTCGTCGTGGCTGTAGGCTATCTCCACGGAGGTGCCGAACACGGCCTGCTCGAAACTGAGCTCCATGTCGTAGCGGAGGTTGGATCCCCGGGGAGGCTCGCCCCTGCGCCTGCCCGAGGAGGCCCTTCCGCCCCCGCCGAACAGGTTATCGAAGATGCTCGAGAAATCGCCGAACCCGCCGAAGATGTCCTCGAAGTCGCGGTAGATGTTGGTGAAGTCCTGGGACCCGCCCTGGCCTCCCATGCTATCCACGCCCGCGAAGCCGAACTGGTCGTAGGCGGCGCGCTTCTGGTCGTCGGAAATGACTTCGTAGGCCTCCGTGGCTTCCTTGAAGCGTTCCTCGGCGGCCTTGTCGCCCGGGTTCTTGTCCGGGTGGTTCTGTACGGCAAGCCTGCGGTACGCCTTCTTGATGTCGTCCTTATCGGCGTTCTTCTGAATGCCTAGGACCTCGTAATAGTCTCGTTTAGCCACGGTTAACCCTTATTCAAGATTTCGAACGCAGAGCCACGGAGAAGAAGAGATAAGTAACGAAGGGAACGGGAGGTATCGGAAGACTATTCCCCTTTCCTCTCTCGCTCCCCCGTTACAGCCTCATCTTCGCTGTGACTCTGTGCTTTCCTGTTCCTTCTTCGTTATTTCTTGTCTTCGTCGTCGACGACGCGGTAGTCCGCGTCCTCGGCCCCGCCGTTCGCGCCGTCGCCGGACTGGCCCTGGGGCCCCTGCGTACCCGCGTCGCCAGCCTCGGCGCCCGGCGCGCCCTGGGCTCCCGGAGAGGCGTTCTTATACACCTGCTCGGCGAGCTTGTACGAGGCCTGCTTGAGCGCCTCGATCTTCTCCTTCATGGGCTCGGCCTCGTTGGCCTCCACGGCCTTCTTGAGGTCGGCCACGGCGGCCTCTATAGTCGCCTTCTCCTCGGCGCTCACCTTGTCGCCGTAGTCCTTGAGGGACTTCTCCGTGGTATAGATGAGCGAGTCGGCCTCGTTGCGGGCCTCGGCGCGGTCGCGCTCTCGCTTGTCCTCCTCGGCGTGGGCCTCGGCTTCCTTCACCATCTTGTCGATGTCGGAGTCGTTAAGGCCGCTGGACGACTCTATGCGTATCTTCTGCTCCTTGCCGGTGCCGAGGTCCTTGGCGGACACGTGCACGATGCCGTTGGCGTCGATGTCGAAGGTTACCTCGACCTGCGGAACGCCGCGGGGGGCGGGGGGGATGCCCTCGAGGTCGAAGCGGCCCAGGGTGCGGTTCTGGTTCGCCATCTCGCGCTCGCCCTGCAGGACGTGGATGGAGACAGTGCTCTGGCTATCCGCGGCGGTGCTGAATATCTGGCCCTTGCGGCAGGGTATCGTCGTGTTGCGGGTGATGAGCCTCGTGAATACGCCGCCCAGCGTCTCGATGCCGAGGGACAGCGGGGTCACGTCGAGGAGGAGCACGTCCTTGACGTCGCCCCCCAGGATCCCGCCCTGGATGGCGGCGCCGACGGCTACCGCCTCGTCGGGGTTCACGCCCTTCGAGGGTTCCTTGCCGAACAGCTCCTTGACGATCTGCTGGACCTTGGGGATCCGGGTGGAGCCGCCCACGAGGATGACCTCGTCTATCTGGTCGGCCGTCACGCCGGCGTCCTTCATCGCCTTCCGGCACGGCTCCTTGGACTTCTCCAGGTAGGACTCGATGAGGCGCTCGAACGCGGCGCGGGTCAGGCTCTTCTGGAGATGCTTGGGGCCCGAGGCGTCGGCGGTGATGAACGGCAGGTTGATCTCGGCCTGCTGGACGTTAGACAGCTCTATCTTGGCCTTCTCCGAGGCCTCCTTGAGCCGCTGCAGGGCCATCTTGTCCTTGGACAGGTCGATGCCGGAGTCCTTCTTGAACTCGTCGACCAGCCACTGCATCACGGTCCTGTCGAAGTCGTCGCCGCCGAGGTGGGTGTCGCCGTTGGTCGACTTGACCTCGAAGACGCCCTCGCCGAGCTCCAGTATCGATATATCGAAGGTACCGCCGCCGAGGTCGTAGACGGCGATGGTCTTCTCCTTCTTCTGGTCCTTGTTGAAGCCGTACGCGAGAGAGGCGGCGGTGGGCTCGTTGATGATGCGCTTGACCTCGAGGCCGGCGATTCGCCCGGCGTCCTTGGTGGCCTGGCGCTGGGCGTCGTTGAAGTAGGCCGGGACCGTGATGACGGCCTCGGTGACGGCCTCCCCGAGGTAGTCCTCGGCGGTCTTCTTCATCTTCTGCAGGATGAAGGCGCTGACCTCCTGGGGGCTATAGAGCTTGCCGGCCGCGTCGACCCGGACGTCGTTCTGGTGGGCGACAATCTTATAGGGCACCAGAGAGGTCTCGCTATGGACCTCCTCGTAGCGCCGGCCCATGAAGCGCTTGATAGAATAGACGGTGTTCTCGGGATTGGTGATCATCTGGTTCTTGGCCGGCTGACCGACGACGCGCTCGCCCTTGCCGGTGAAGCCGACGATAGATGGAGTCGTCCTCTGGCCTTCGGAGTTTGCTATGACGAGGGGCTCTCCCCCCTCCATGACGGCCACGCAGCTATTCGTGGTCCCTAGATCGATTCCGATAATCCTTCCCATGGGATGCTCCTTATGCTTTCGTTTCGCTTGTAGTTTCTTCGTTCGCGGCCCCGTCGGGCAGGGGCATGCGTACCTTGACCTTGGCGCTCCGCAATACGCGGTCGCGCAGCTTATAGCCCTTGATGAATTCCTCGACGACGTACGGCTCGGCGCATTCGCCGGAGTCGCTCATGACCGCCTCGTGGAGGTTCGGGTCGAAGGCGACGCCGACCGAGTCGAACCTCTGCAGCCCGTACTTGCTCTCCAGCAGGCCCAGGAGGCCCTTGCGTATCATGTCGACTCCGTCGTGCAGCGAGGAGAAGTCCTTCGACAGCTCGGAACTCTGCACGGCCCTATCGAAATCGTCGACGACGTTCACGAGATCCCCTAGAATCTGGGAATTCGCGAATTTCACAGCGTCTTCCTTCTCGCGGAACATGCGCTTGCGGAAATTCTCGTAATCCGCGAGCTTCCTCAGGTACTGGTCCTTGAGCGACGAGACCTCGGCCTCTAGATCCGCGATCTTGGTCGCGCCCTCGTTGACCGACTTCTCGGCCACCGCGAGCGCCTCGCGCGCGGCGCCTAGCTCCGCCGACGCCCCGCCCGCTCGCTCAGCGGGCTGCCCGGCGATGTCCGCGGCCTCTCCGGCAGAGTCCGCGGCCTCTGGCCGGTCTGCGCCCGTAACCTCGGGGCCCTGTATGCGTTCTTCGCTATCATGCTTCTTTTGTTTAGACATAGCCTCGCTCTGCTCTGATGATGACCGGAAGGCTCCAGAAGGCGTGCGCCGTAGAGCCGTACGGATAGTAGGTGTAAAATAATAAGGTCTATTTTGAAGCGTCAAGGCGATAGGGTCATGATTCGACCGATAATCACTAAAATAGGCACGGTTTTTGTAAGTTGCCGCCGCCCGACGATCGTTCGGGCCCTTCTTGACAATACTCCGCGATGCTATACCATTGATATCAGGGCTTTTCGGCCCGCGCTACGGCGCGAATCGCGCGGGAGGATCGGGATTGCAGTTTCAGAGACCGTCGATAATCCAGGAGCAACGACAAAAACTAAGCCCGCAGATGATCCAATCGATCCGTCTCATGGCTCTGCCCCTCCAAGAGCTTAAAGAAGAAATCCAGCAGGAAATAGAGGCCAATCCGGCGCTCGAGGTACTCGAGGATAGGTCGACTATGTCGCTCGAATCGATCCCCGAGGAACGGGAGGCCGATTCGGAGGCCAGCCAGCGATTCGAGAACAGCTCGGACCCGGGCTACAGCCGATCCAACGACGACGATTCCGATTCTAAGCGCATGTTCCTCGAGGGCGCGATCACGAGCCCCGAGACGCTCCAGGAGCACCTGCTCTGGCAGCTGAGGCTACAGCCAATATCCCAGACGCAGCGGGAGATAGGCGAGCGCCTCATACAGAACCTGGACGCGGACGGTTTCCACAAGGACGACCCGTACCTGCTCTGCAAAGGGTCCTCGAGGTCGAGCGTCGACTCGGTCATGCGCATAGTCCGCGGGCTCGAGCCGGTCGGCGTATGCGTGAAGGACTTCCGCGAGTCCCTCCTCGTGCAGGCGGAGGCCGTCCCCGGGGCGCCGCCGGGGGTCGTCGATATAATACGCGACCACATGGACCTGCTCGAGCACGGCAAGCACCTCGAGATCCAGAAGCGGCTCGGCCTTGACGAAGCGGAGATGCACGACGCCCTCGCCTACATCAAGACCCTCTCCCCTTTCCCGGGAAGGCAGTACTCCGCGGAGGAGACGCGGTACGTGACGCCGGACGTGCAGGTGAAGCTCAAGGACGGCGAATTCGTCATCGTCATAAACGACCAGGAAATACCGGTCATCGGCATCAACCCGTTCTTCGACAGGCTATCCGGGGAACGGCACGACAAGGAGACGGACGTCTTCGTCAAGGACAACATACGCCGCGCCAAGTGGTTCATCCAGAGCATACAGCAGCGCAACCGTACCCTGCTCAAGGTCGTGCGCTCTATCGTGGAATTCCAGAGGCCGTTCTTCGCGCGCGGCCCCAAGCACCTCGCCCCGCTGACGCTCAAGGATATCGCCGTCGAGGTCGGCGTCCACGAGACGACTATTTCCCGCATCGCCGGAAAGAAGTATGTTCAAACCGACTGGGGGATCTTCGAGCTGCGCTATTTCTTCACTAACAGCATCTCCGGCTCCGGGAGCAGGGGCTCGAGGTTCTCCAAGAGCGGCGTTAAGCAGGTGATCAAGGAGATCATCGAGAACGAGACGGCCGCGATGTCCGACCAGGACATCACCGATATGCTCGCCCGCAAGGGCATCAAGCTAGCGAGGAGGACGGTGGCAAAATACCGCGGAGAACTGAACATGGATTCTTCGTTCGGCCGCAAGCGCGGCTAGACGCAACCGGCCGGATTCCGCCGGCCACAAGGAGGCTTGCATGACTATAGACGTCCGTTCCGTGCACTTCGACCTCGGCGAGGCTAACAGGGCCTACCTGGACAAGAAACTCGAGCGAATCGCGTACGCGAAGGACCTGATCGTCGACCTCTTATTCTCCTTCACCAAGGAGAAGCAGTTCAAGTGCGAGTGCACGATAAACTTCCGCTGGGGCGCGAGCGCCCACGTGCAAGAAACGGACTTCGACCTCACGGCCGGCATCGATAAGCTCATGGACATCCTCGAGCACAAGATCACCAAGGAAAAATCCAAGGTGCAGGATAAGAAACAATAGACCGCGGCCCCCTCGGGAGCGACCGCCGTAAGCCATAGATGCCCCGTCCCCCTCGGACGGGGCTTTTTTCGAGGCTCGTAATGTCGTTGCGCAACGCTCCGAATAGGGGTATGCTCCCCTTCGATGGACGAAAAGCGCTTCACCGTTCTAGACCTACTAGACCTCGACCTCAAGGAGCACGACGCGCTCGAGCTCCGTTGCATATGCGGGCGCAAGGGCCTGGGCCGGATCATCAGCGCGCCCGATATAAACAGGCCCGGCCTGGCGCTATCGGGATTCTTCGAGAGCTTCGCGTACCAGCGCATCCAGCTTATAGGCAGGGGCGAGGCGGCGTACCTGCACCTGCTCGCGTCCGAGGGCCGCGAGGACGGCGTGTCTAAAATCTTCTCGTTCCCCATACCCTGCTTCATCTTCGCGAACGGGGAGCCGCCCGCGCCGATGTTCGCCAAGGCCGCGGAGGACGCGGATTGCCCGATCCTCCTATCCGACCTCTCGTCCACGGAGCTATCGTCCCGGCTCATGCGGGTGCTCAATAACGTCTTCGCCCCCAAGACGAGCGTCCACGGGGTCCTCGTCGAGGTGTACGGCATAGGGATACTGCTCGTCGGGGAATCCGGCGTCGGCAAGAGCGAGACCGCCCTCGAGCTCATAGAGCGTGGCCACAGGCTCGTGGCCGACGACGTCGTGGAGATCCGCTGCGTCTCCGGCAACATCCTCATGGGCTCGGGCGCGAACAAGGTCATAGGCCACCACATGGAGATACGGGGCCTTGGGATCATCAACGTGACCCACCTGTTCGGCGTAGGCGCGATCAGGGACAAGAAGCAGGTCCAGCTCATCTGCTCGCTCGAGGAATGGGATTCAGCCAAGGTCTACGATCGCATAGGCACCGACGAGAAGACCATGGACATCCTCGGCGTCCACGTGCCGCAGCTCGACATACCGGTCAAGCCGGGGCGGAACATCCCCATAATCGTCGAGACAGCGGCGATGAACGAGCGGCTCAAGAAGATGGGCTACCATTCGGCGAAGGAATTCAACCAGAATATTCTAAGGTGGCTTGAGAGCGAGAGCGCCCGCGCCGTATACTTCGGCAGGGACGACTCGATATAACCCGTCCGCGATCGGAGACTCCTCTATGATTGAGAAGATGACCGTCATTAAGAATAGGGCCGGCATCCACGCCCGGCCCGCCGCTTTGATAGTGCAGACGGCCGGAAAATTCAAATCTAAGATCTCGCTGCAGAAGGGCGACGACCGGATCAACGCCAAGAGCATCATGGGCATCATTACCCTCGGCGCCGGGTTCGGGACGGAGATCAAGATCATAGCGGACGGCGAGGACGAGAACGAGGCCTCCGAGGCCATCGACAGGCTCTTCCAGAACCGCTTCGAAGAGGAGTAATGCTAGGCCGGGGCATCTCGTCGCGCCGCGCCACCGACCTGACGGTGGTCGCGATGCTCTACGCCATCGTACTCGCGGGCTCCTTCACGTACCTGCTGAGCGAGATGGGCGGCGGAGAGGGCTTCCCCGGCATCCGTTCCAAGGCGACGGCCGCTATCCTGGCCGTAACCCCTACCATGCTCGCCGCCGTCCTCGCCGTTTCCGGCGCGCGCTTCGCCAGGGACTATAAGCGCAGGGCCTGGGGCTATAGGCTACGGGCGCGCGTGCTCGCGTATTTCGTGGCCGTAGCCGCGATGGCGGCCGTACCGTCGAGCCTCATGCTCGGCATGATAGCCATACGGGCCGTCGAGCTGCCTTCGTCCGGGCTCGTCCGCTCGGCCCTGAGCGACGGCGTCGACCTGGCGCTGGGCTATTACGCGGATAAGGAGGCGGCGCTACGGTACGCGGCCGAGAACGACGTGGCCCCCGTCGTGTCGGCGCGGGGCCTGGACGCGGAGCGCGTGCTCGCGCGCCTCTCGGCGAGGGACTCGTCTATCTGCGCCGTCGAGCTGTTCTCGGCGGGCCGCTCGGCCTCGTTCGCGGGGGAGCGCTCGGTCAGGTCGAGCCCGGGAGCCGCGGCGATGGACAAGAACGGCTTCCTGCCGCGCCTTTCTTCCGGAGGCAGGAGCTACGCCCGGTACTTCGCGAGCGACGCGGGCGAGACCGAGGCGGGCAGGGTTTCCGCGGTCGTCTCGCTCTGCTTCGACGAGGAAACCGAGTACGCCGCGGCCGGCCTATCGGCGGCGCTATCGACGCTGGAGCGATCGGGACGCATCGCCGGATCGTTCCCCCTCTACCTGATATTCTTCGGCGCCTGCCTCGCCTCGCCCTTCCTCGCGATGGCCCTGCTGTTCGCGCTCGGCGCGTCCGACCGCCTCCTCAGGCCCATAGCCGCCCTTTCGGACGCTATCGCGAGGGTCGGTTCAGGCGCCAGGAGGGCGCCGTTTTTGGCCAAGCCGGGCGACGAGGCGGGGGAGCTCGTCGAATCGCTCAACCGCGTGCTCGAGGACCTGGAACGGTCGCGGGGCGACGAGCTTCGTAGCGAGAAGATAGGCGCCTGGCGCGATATCGCGAGGAAGCTGGCGCACGAGCTGCGAAACCCCCTCACCCCCATACGGCTGTCGGCCGAGAGGGTGCTGAAGCGCTGGAATAACGATCCTTCGTCCATAGGCGACATCCTGGAGAGGTCCATGGTGGCCATAGTCCAGGAAACGGCCAATATGGAATCGCTCCTGACCGAGTTCAGGGACTTCGCCAGGCTCCCGGAGCCCCAGAAAGACTGGATGGAGCTGAAACCCACGGTAGAGGAGGTCGTCCACCTGTATTCGGCGTCGTGGCCGGCCCTCGAGATAGATTGCCGCGAAATCGATCCCGGGATAAGCCTCAAGGCCGACAGGGGCTACCTGAAGCAGGCCCTCGGTAACCTTATCGCCAACGCCGCGGACGCGACTGATCGCCGGGGCCACGTCTGGATCAGGGCCGATCTTGTCAAAACGGCCGAATCCAGGTACTGTAGGATACAGGTCAGGGACGACGGCCACGGCATACCGAGCGACGTCCAAGACAAGGTTTTTTCACCGTACTTCACGACGAAGCCGGGCGGCACCGGTCTCGGGTTGGCCATAGTCGAGCATATCGTAGCCGCGCACGGCGGGAAAATCCGTTTCGACTCCGGCCCGAACGCCGGTACGGTATTCTATATAGACCTGCCGGCGGAGAGCATTATCGAATAAAGGAAGTCATGCATGGGCGCCATCCTCGTAATCGACGACGAACCCGGGATACGGGCCACCGTAAAGGATATCCTCGAGGACGAGGGCTATCGCGCCCTGACGGCGGAAGACGGTTACGCTGGCCTCGACCTGCTGCGGGTCGAGAGCGTCGACGTCGTGATCCTGGACGTCTGGCTGCCTAAGATGGGCGGCATCGACGTCCTCAAGGCCATCAAGGCGGACCATCCGGCGGTCGAGACCATAGTCGTCTCGGGCCACGCCTCCATCGACATGGCCGTCAGCGCCGTCAAGCTAGGCGCTTTCGACTTCATCGAGAAACCGCTATCGATAGAGCGGCTGATAACGGCCGTCCGCAACGCGAGGGCCCTATCGGACCTCCGGCTCGAGAACGCCAGGCTCAAGCGGACCAAGGCGGAAGGCGACGATATCATAGGCGTCTCGGCCAAGATGACGGAGGTACGGGAGCTCATAGACCAGAGCGCGCGATCCGACGCCAGGGTGCTCGTGACCGGCGAGAACGGCACCGGCAAGGAGCTGGCCGCGAGGCGCATCCACGAGCTCTCGGCGAGGTCGGGAGGGCCCTTCGTAGCGGTCAACTGCGCCGCGATGCCGGATACGCTGATAGAGAGCGAGCTGTTCGGCCACGAGAAGGGCTCGTTTACCGACGCCGTGGCCAGGCGCAAGGGCAAGTTCGAGACGGCCCATACCGGGACGCTATTCCTGGACGAGATAGCCGACATGTCGCTCTCGGCCCAATCGAAGGTGCTCCGCGCCATCCAGGAGATGCGCTTCGAGCGCCTCGGTGGCGAACAGACGATAGAGGTGGACGTGCGCGTCGTCGCGGCCACCAACAAGGACCTACGGCAAGAGATAGCCGCCGGCCGCTTCAGGGAGGACCTGTTCTTCAGGCTCAACGTCATACCGCTCCGGATGCCGGCCCTGCGCGAGCGCGTGGAGGACATACCCGCGCTCGCGGACTTCTTCCTGGAGCGGCTCGCGGGCCAGCCGAGGAGGAGGCTCTCGAGGGGAGCGCTCGAGGTCCTATCGGCCTACGCCTGGCCGGGCAACGTCCGCGAGCTCAAGAATTTCATGGAGCGCGTCTCGGTCATGAGCGACGAGGACGAGATATCGGCCGAGACGGTCGAGCATTTCATAGCGCGATCCGACGGAAAGGCGCCCGAAGTCGCCCCCGATCGGCTCGACACGCTATCCGACCTTAGGCTAGCGGAGGCCAGAGAAGCCTTCGAACGAGGATTCTTAGTGCACAATTTACGGAAACACGGTTATAATATCGCCAAGACAGCAGAGTCCATAGGCGTTTACCCGAGCAACCTGCACGCCAAGATCAAGAAATTCGGTATAGAGGCCGGCGAATGAATGACTTGACGGATCGCCAGAAAGAAGTCCTCGACTACATCGAGGCGTTCATCGAGACGAACCCCTACCCCCCCACCATCAGGGAGATAGCGGCGAATTTCGGCATGTCCGTGAAGGGCGCCTACGATCACCTGAAGGCGCTCGAGCGCAAGGGCCGGATCCGGGCCGGGGGCGGCCGCTCCAGGAAAATCGAGATTATCGGCAAGTCGCTCAAGTCGGGACGGTCCCAGACTATCGAGGTACCCGTCCTGGGCTCGGTGGCCGCCGGCAAGCCCATCTTCGCGGAGGAGAACTACGAGTCCAGCGTCCACGTGCCGACGTCGATGGTAGGCGCGCAGCGCTGCTTCGCGCTCCGGGTCCGCGGCGACAGCATGATAAAGGCGGGGATACTGGACGGGGATATCGCGGTCATCGAGCAGCGGCAGGTCGCCGCCGACGGGGAGATAGTAGTAGCCGCGATCGAGGATTCCGTGACGCTCAAGCGCTTCTTCAAGGAAAAGAGCAGGATCAGGCTAGAGCCCGAGAACGATTCCTACGCTCCGATCTTTACCCAGGACGCCAGGATACTTGGCAAGCTCCGCGGCATAGTCCGTACCTACTAGGCGGGCATGGACTCCGTTTTCGCGGTAGGCGGGCCCGAGCTCGGCCGCCGCAACGACTTCATCAGGCAGCTCCGCTCCCGTTGCGCCGCCGCCTGGAAGGGCGAGCCCGAGGATCATAGGCTCTACGCCCACGAGACTCCCGTGCCAGCCCTGCTCGACCTCCTCATGAACGGCTCGCTCTTCTCCCCCGGTAAATTCGTCCAGTACTTCGGCGCCGACCAGGTCAAGGCCAAGGCCGACGTCCAGGCGCTCGTCGAGTACGCGAAGCGCCCGGCCGAGGCCACCGTGCTGGTGCTCGTCGCCGACGGCATAGGCGTCGACAAGGCCGTAGAGGCCGCGCTGCCCAAGGACGCCAAGAAGGTGTTCTGGGAGCTCTCGGCCCAGGAGTCGGGGCGCTGGGTACGCGACTACTTCTCAAGCCAGGGCGTGCGGGCAGACGACGACGCCGTCGAGGCCATCCTGGACCTCGTGGAGAACAATACCGAGGCGCTGAAGGTCGAATGCTCCAGGCTGGCGCTCTTCTTCCCGAGGGGCTCCGCCATAGGCGAGGCGGACGTCGACCGGTACATCGCTCACAACCGCGCCGAGGACGCGTTCAGCCTCTTCGACAAGATGGCCGCCGGCAGCTTCGAGCAGGCCCTCGACACCCTCGCCGCCATCCTCTCCGACAGGGACGGATCGGGAGTCGGGCTCCTGGCGGGGCTCTCGTGGTCTTTCAGGCGGCTCTCGTCGCTGCACGAGGCGCTCGCCGAGGGCGCTCCGTTCGAGCAGGCCGCGAGGGGCCTGCGCATCACGAGGAGGTCCGCCCTGGCCAGCTACGATTCCGCGAGGCGCCGATGGCCCAAGGACGCCTGCTCGCGGCTCGTGGCCTTCTGCGTAGAGACCGACGCCCGGCTGCGCGCGATGGGACAGGCCAACGAGAAGGTGGTGCTGGAGCTATTCGTCTACGCCTGCATGGTCGTCAAGGGACCGGTCTCGCTCGGGAAGGCCTAGCGCGCGCCCCGCGGCCTAGCCGTCGGCGGTTTAGCCCCCGGCGGCCGCCCTCCATTCCGAGAATTCGAACGACATCCTGAAACGCTTCTTAATGAACAGGATCGAGGCCTCCCCCTCTATATCCATGCCGGCGACCACCAGGGCGCCGTCGTGGTACGCGTAGCGCATCGAGGATCTCATGTACGACACGAAGACCGGCGGGCTCGACCACGACTGGGAAGCGTCCAGGGCCGCGCCCGAGCTAGAGAACCGGGCGACTCCCTCGACGGGCCCTCCGTCGGTGGCTATAGTGTACGGCACCGCCACGACCCCGCCGGACGCCCTCTCGTCCCCCCTGGCAACCCTGGAAGAGTACTTGGGATCGAAGGGAGAGGCGTCGAATCCCGCTGGCGGCCCCGCCGCCCCTTCCTTGGCCGACGAGGGCCGGGACTGCTTCGCGTAGCGCTTGCGCCACTCGGCGCTAACGTCCTTGCCGTCCTTCTCCGCCCTCACGACCACGACCCTCGGTTCGGGGCCGGCCCAGTCCAGGCGGGTCTCTCCTTGCTCGTACGACGAAACCGCGCCGGATGCGTCCAGCTCCTCGATGCGGAGGATGGTCCGCGAGGCCTGGTATCCCTTGGCCGCTCCGTAGGCCGACGTGGCCGTAGCCCACCACGCCGCCACGTCGGACGGTAACGGGGACGCGGCGGCCGGGAAAAAACCGAGCGAGGACAAGGCGATTACTGCCGATACTAGATATCGAAACAATGCGACTCCTTTCGTCGACGGGGATGGCTATGATACAATGTACTGAATTTCCGCCTGCCGCGTCCTCATCATGTATGCACCCGGTTTTGGCCCATGGGACGGTACTCGACATCTATGCGTAGCGACGAAACGGTAGAAGAGAAGAAGGAGCAGTGGGGAGAGACCTCGAAGGGCGATAGGCTCGCTCTCTCCAGGACCCTGCTCTCGATAATGAAGGACGGCGTCTTCTTCGCCGACAAGAACCTCCGCGTCAGGTACGCCAACCCGTCGTTCTCCAGGACGGCCGGCCTGGACGCCTTCGAGGACGAGCCCCCGACGCTCCGCGACCTCTATCCCGAGCCCATGAACGACAGGCCCATCGCGAACGCCGCCGTCGCCCTCGAATCGGTAGGGTTCTGGAGCGGGGAGCTGACGAAGAGCCGCCAATCCGGCCGCCCGAGCATCGAGGAGCTCAGGATAGCCCTGGCGCCCGAGGCGCAGGCCTCCTGCTCCGTAGAGGACGGCCCCTGTTACGTCGGCGTCGTCCGCGACGTGACCGAGGAGCGCGAGGCGTTGGAGCGCCTGGCCTGGACGAGGAACCACGACGAGCTGACGGGCCTTCCCAACAGGACGCTCTTCTCCGCGGCAGTGGACTCGATAATCAAGAGGAACCAGGGGACGAGCTCTTGTTTCGTCGTCGTCACCGCCGACCTGGACGACTTCAAGCGATACAATACCGACTATGGCCACGAATGCGGCGACATGCTCCTGAGGGCGGTAGGCAAGCGCGTCGCGTCGACGGTGCGAGCGGGGGACATAAGCGCGAGGACGGCAGGGGACGAATTCAGCGTCCTGATGCCGGTCCGCTCGCCGGAGGAGGCCCAGGACGTCGCCGCGAAGGTGAAGGCCGCCTTCGACGAGCCCATCGAGCACGACGGCAAGCGCTTCCCGCTCCGGGCGAGCCTGGGCGTCGCCGTATGGCCCCGGGACGGGGCCGACTCGGTCGCGCTCCTCGCCGCGGCCGACGTCGCTCTGCAGGCCTGCAAGGATTCCGGCCGTAACGGCATAATCCAATTCGAGGAGAGCCTCTACCTCGACCGCCGCGGCCGGACCAGCCTCGAGGCCGACCTGCGCTGCGCCATAGACTCCGGTCTCCTCGCCGTGCACTACCAGCCAGTCGTGAGGGTATCGACCGGAGCCATCGATAGCGTGGAGGCGCTCGTACGCTGGAACGACCCCATCAGGGGCGACGTGGCCCCGGAGAACTTCATCCCGCTGGCCGAGGAGACGGGCCTCATAGTCCGCCTCGGCGAGCTCGTGATGCGCTCGGCGTGCAGGCAGGGCGGAGCATGGTCCAAGGGCGACGGAGCCGCCCTGAAGGTCTCGGTGAACGTATCGCCGGTCCAGCTGGAGCGCCCCGAGTTCCCCAATATGATAGCCGAGGTGCTCGAGGCCACGGGCCTGCCGCCCGAGCGCCTCATAGTCGAGATAACGGAGAGCGTGCTGCTCGAGAGCCTCGACGACGCGGCCCTCGGCATAGCGAGGCTCAAGGCCCTCGGCGTATCCCTGTCGGTCGACGATTTCGGCACCGGCTACTCCTCGCTGACGTACCTCAAGAACCTCCCAATAGATATAGTCAAGATCGACCGCGAGTTCATCAAGGACATAGAGAGCTCGAGCGCTGCGCTGGAGATCGTGAGCGGCATCATCGGCCTCGCCCACCGCATGGGACTGTCCGTCGTGGCCGAGGGCGTCGAGACGGCAGAGCAATTCTACCTGCTCCGGTCCATGGACTGCGACCACGCCCAGGGCTTCCTGTTCAGCCACGCCCTCCCCGCCCTGGAGCTGGAGGGCCGGTACCTGGCGCGCGGCTCGGGTTCTCGGTACTCCTCGTTCCGGTTCAGGCGATGACATAGCCGCCCGAGAGGACCGATAGAGTTTTCGTCGAAAAAAAACGATAGAATAGTTATTTTCTCATTGAATCTATCTATAGATCCTATTACAATGGGTTACGATGGCCCTCTACTCGACGCATGCGCACCTAACCGCCATCATAACGGCTTGTTTGGCCTTCTGTACGGCGACCGCGACCCCCCAAGCGACTCGAGCCTCGGATACGTCCGCCGCGCCGGCGGCTAGGCTCGTATTCTCGGTAGGCTCCGACTATCCGCCCCTAGGCTATGAGCACTCGGGAGTCCTGGCGGGCCTCGACGTGGATCTCATCCGGAGGCTCGGGAGTATCGTCGGATTCGAGCCCGAGTTCAGGACCGAACGATGGGCGGACGCGCTGGCGAGCCTAGCGTCGGGCGAGTCCGACGCCATGACGGCCGCGCTACGCTCTCCCGGCCGGGACGGGGACCTGGCTTACACTATTCCGTATTATACCGACTACTACACCATCTTCTCGCGGCGGGGCTCGGGCATAGCGACCCTGGCGGACGTCGCTGGCAAGCGCATGGCGGTACCGGAGGGCGACGCGGCAATCGAGGCCTACCTATCGCCTAACGGGCTCATGGAAGGGGCTATACTGACGCCTTCCATGGCCGGCGCGCTGAGGCTCGTCTCCGAGGGCGGGGTCGACTATACGATCGCGCCCGCCGCCATGGGGATGGGCGCGCTCGAGGCCCTCGGCATACGCGACGTGAGCGACACGGGACGCCCCCTTTACGGCGCCGAGTTCAGGATAGCTATCCGGGAAGGCAACGCCGATCTCCTCGCCGCCCTGAACGACGCCGTCGCTCGCCTGGCCGCGAGCGGCGAGCTCGAGCGATTGCGCCTCAAGCATCGGTTCCACGACCGGTTCAGGGTATCGACGACTCCCCCGCCGAGCAAGGCGATGATACTGCTGGCGGCGATCGCGTTCGCCGCCACGGTGATATCGTTCGCCGCGTCGATGGCCTCCAGGCTTAGGACGAAGGCCAGGACGGACGGCTTCGCGGAGTCGATCCGGATCCTGGAATCGGCGCTAGACGCCGTACCGCACCCGGTAGCATGGAAGGACGCGGGGCTCAGGTACATCGGCTGCAACCGCGGCTTTCTCGAGTCGATAGGCCTGGAATCCAAGGCCGAGGTCGTAGGGAGGGAGGACGCGGAGCTGCCGGGCGGGGCGTCCGCGGGATCCGGCGACGAGAAGGACAGGGAAACGATGGAAAGCGGGGTCGCCACGATCGATAGCGAGACCCGTACGGGGGCGAACGGCGAGCGGAGGGCGTACAGGATCGAGAGAAGCCCCTTGACCGATCGCTCCGGGGCCAGGACGGGCCTGGTCCGCTATGGCGAGGATACGTCGGAGCAGGACCTCCTACGCGAGACGATCCGGGGACTGTCGGAAGAGCTGACGGCGGCGAA
>JAHIWG010000062.1 GCA_018816345.1 Spirochaetota bacterium
CGCATAGTCATACGGCCACCTCGGACGAGCTCTTGATACAGCCTAGTATATCGCTTAATCGCCGGCTCGCTAGGGAAAAAGCCCGCCGCCCACCCGTGCGCCAGCCGCCCTCCCTTGCTGCCGCCGCGCGCCGCGTGCTATACCGCTAGCCATGCCCGTACAGCTCATCGCCATCGACCTCGACGACACCCTGCTTACCCCCGAGCTCCGCATCCACCCGGCGAACGCGGAAGCCGTCCGCGAAGCCCTCGACGCGGGCATAGCCGTCATGCTCGCCTCCGGCAGGACCGTGGAGTCGATGATGCCCTTCGCCGAGGAACTGGGCATGAAGGGCCGGGGCCTCCAGATGATATGCGCCAACGGCTCCGAGGTCCGGGACGTCGATACGGGGGCCGTCGTCCGGCGCCTCACGCTCTCCAGGGAGGCCTGCCTGACCGCCATCGAGGTCCTCTCCGGGTACGGCCTGCCGGTCCAGGCCTACGACGAGCGCGGGATAGTCGTATCCGAGCGCAACGCCTGGACGGACAGGGACTGCCAGATCACGGGCCTCGTCGCGCGCGTGGCGTCAGGGCCCGAGGAGATAGCCGCCGAGCCTAGGAGCAAGCTCCTCTCGGCAGGCGCCCCTGAGCTCATAGCGGGGCTCGCGCCGGTCCTCCGCGCCCGCTTCGCCGGCATGGCGGAGATCGTCGTCTCCAAGCCCTACTTCATAGAGATACTGCCGGCGGGCGCAGACAAGGGCGAGGCGCTCGCGTGGGTCGCCGACACCAGGGGCATAGCCCGCGAGGACGTCATGGCCATAGGCGACTCGGGCAACGACCTGGGCATGGTCTCCTGGGCCGGGATAGGCTGCGCGCCGTCGGACGCCAGGCCCGACGTGATAGCGGCGGCCCGCCACGCCTCGACGCTGCCCCATCACGAGGGGGCCGTCGCCGAGCTGATCGATCGATTCGCCCTGAGGCGCGCCCGAGCCTAGACCTAGCCTGGTCACAGCCTAGCTAAAGCCCGGCCCGAGGCGGCTTCCCCCTATCGCTTTAGCCGTTTTTCGCCGAAAATGGATCGAAGGGGAACGCCATGACCAATGTTCGCTTCCGTATCATAGCCGTCTCGATCCTGGCTTCGGCCATCGCTCGTACCGTGGCGGCCGATATCGAATTCGTCGGGCTCGACGTATCCGCGGCCGACGCGATACTCTTCAGCGCCCGCGTCGAGGTCCCCGGGGAGCCGGGCTACGACACGCTCTTCTGCGCCGACGCCGAGTCGGGCGAGCTCGTCCAGCTGACCTTCTACCCGGAGCATATCGCGGTCGTCGACGACGGGCGCAGGCTGCAGATCCGCAACCGCTTCGGCGTGTTCATGACGGAGAGGGGCTTCACGGGGCTGGCGCCGCTCCCGGGCATACCGTCGTTCGCCAGGGGCTCGGCCGTCCAATCGGGCAGGCTCATCGACTCCAGGCCCTCGCCCGACGGGACGATGCTGCTATTCCTCTCCCCGACGAGCCCCGCGCGGGGGGACCTTATACTCTTCGACCTGACCCGGAAGACCGAGGCGACCGTCGCCGAGAACCTGGAATACTCCGCGGACAGCTTCCCCGCGTCGTGGTCGCCCGACAGCAGGTACTTCGTCTACGGGAAGGCCTCCGAGCTCTACTACTACTCCACCGAGCAATCGCGCTCCGACCGGGTCCCCGACGAGAGCTGGCGCAAGATAGGCCGGGGCCGGGTCTCGCAGGCGAGGTGGAGCGCCAACGGCAGCCTCTACCTGCTCCGCGACCGCTCCATGTACCGCATCATGCCTCAGGAGTTCTTCACCCAGGCTATCTATACGGGCATAGTCCAGCCGGGCGTGCTCGTCGGCAAGGCTCCCTTCCCCTTCGACCCCAACTTCGACTCGTTCTGGATTTCACCCGACGGCTCCAAGGTGCTCCTCTGCAAGGACGGGAGGAACATCTTCCTCTATACGCTCGATCCGGACGACTACGGCCGCGAGGCCGCCGTCAACGCGATGCCCTACCTCTTCCTCCAGGGGAACACCGTCGTGGACCAGGTCCTATGGCCAGCCAACGACGAGGTTACCGTCTTCACGGCCTCGCTCGAGGACGGCGAGCGGGTATGCGGCGCGTATCGCGTCAAGGCGCCGGTCCAGGGCGAGGAAGGCCTGAGCGCCGGCTTCCAGTCCCTCGACGCGGCCGGCGCGACCGGCATCTCGCTGTCGCCCGACGAGAGCCGCGTCGCCATCGTCTCCCCGAGCGGGGTGACGATACGCCGCTATTCCAACTGGGCCGCCGAGCGGACCCTGCCCTCGCCCGGAGCCCTGCACGCCGCCTGGGTGGCGCAGGACAAGCTCGCCGTCGCCTCGTCGGGAGCCATCGAGATAGTCGGCATGGCCGACGGGTCCCGTTCCCTCGTCGCGCTCGGCCAGCCGGGAACGTACGGCTGGTCGGCCTCCGAGCCCGGCACGGTCGTCGCGAAGTCCTCGGGGGAGACCTTCAGGACCCGGGCGGCCTCGGCCGCCTGGGCCAGGGCCGCCTCGTTCGATCCCCTGCCGGCCTCTACGAGCTCGGCCAACTACCGCGTCTACCCCGACGCGATGGCCTCGGGCTCGTACGCCAACACCATCATGGTGCGCGCCGCCAAGGGCCTGGGCACGAGGAGCCTCCTGCCCGCCCCGGCCCTGTCGTACGCCCCGTTCCCTGACAAGGACGAGCCCCGCGAGCCCCTCATCTTCGACCACGGCTCCCGCATACGGCGCCGGGAGGCGGCGCTGGTCTTCAACGCCTACGACGGGGCCGAGGGCCTCGTAGGCATACTGGACACGCTCAGGGAATACGGCATACGCGCCACCTTCTTCGTCAACGGCGAGTTCGTGCGCCGGAACCCCGGAGCCGCCAGGCTGATCGCGGAGAGCGGCCACGAGGTGGGCAATATGTTCTTCAGCGTCTTCGACCCGACCGACTCGCGCTACCGGGCCGACGCCGAATTCATGAAGCGGGGCCTGGCGAGGACCGAGGACGAGTACTTCGCCGCGACCGGCTCCGAGCTGTCCCTGCTCTGGCACTCCCCCAACTACTCGACCAGCACCCTGATGCTGGAATCCGCGGCGGAGATGAACTATACCTATATAGGCAAGGACGTCGACCCGCTGGACTGGGTAGGCCGCTTCCAGGGCGCCCTGACCCAGGGCCTGTACTCGGGCGCCCACGACCTCGTGGAGCGCGCCGCGGCGGCCATCGCCCCCGGGTCCATAGTGCCCGTGCGCATAGGCATCCCGGACGGCGGCAGGGAAGACTACATGTTCAACGAGCTGCCGCTCCTTATAAACGCCATGCTCGCGGGCGGGTACGAGATAGTGCCCGTATCGGTGCTGATGAAGCACGCGGAGTAACCACGGAGGTTAGATGCTCGCCGATCGATTCAGGCTATCAATTGAGGCGCTCGACTACTCGGTTTCGGCGGACGACGCTATCAGGCTGGACGGGGGCGCTTGGGGCGACGCGGTAATAGGCCAGCCGCGGGCGCTCGAGGCCCTGTCCATGGGCACGATAATACGGGCCAAGGGCTACAACGTCTTCGTGACCGGCGCCCCCGGCACGGGCAGGCGCACCGCCGTGATGAGGACCCTGTCGGCCTACGAGCCCGAGCGGCTCGAGCTCCGGGACGCCGCCTACGTCTACGGCTTCGGCTCGCCGATCGCCCCCGTCGCCCTGTACTTCAAGGCGGGCGACGCGAAGGCCTTCAAGAAGGACGTGCACGGGTTCATCGAGAACGTCAAGAAGCTCGTCACCCTGCACGCGGAATCGGGAGACGCCAAGAAGCGCAAGGAGGCCCTCGAGGCCGAGTGGGAGGCCGAGGAGAACGGCCGCCTCGCCGCCTTCGAGGCGGAGCTCGCCTCCGACGGCTTCCGCGTCGTCCAGCTCCAGGGCGAGGACGGCCAGACGGCCACCGACATCCTGCCCCTCAAGGACGGCGAGCCCGTGCCCTTCGAGGAGTTCCAGGCCGCCGCGGAGAAGGGTTCCATCCCGGAGGCCGATTTCGCGTCGATCCGCCAGCGCTACCTCGCCCACATGGACGCCATGCGCCTCCTGTTCGTGGAGCTCAGGCGCGGCCGGGCCGGGCTCGAGGCCAGGCTATCGGAGCTCCGAACCAAGGCCCTCCAGCCCCTGGTCCACGCGGAGATAGACATCCTATCGTCGCGCTACGACGACGAGCGGACGAGGGAGTGGATACGCGCGCTCGAGCGCGACGTCGTCTCGAGGCTCTACCTCTTCCAGCCTAACCTCCCCGAGCGGAAGCAGAGGCCGCCCCTCTCCAGGTACGGCGTCAACGTCCTCTCCGACCGCGGCGGCGCGACGAGGCCGCCGGTGATATTCGAGGCCAATCCCAGCTACGCCAACCTCTTCGGGAGCCTCGAGCACGGTCCCGACGGCCAGGGCGAGGGCAAGGCCGCCTATCTCAAGATACGCCCGGGCTCCATAATAAAGGCGTCGGGAGGGTTCCTCGTCATGCAGGCCGAGGACCTCGTGAGCGACGGCGAGGCCTGGGCTGCGGTCAAGCGGGTGCTCGGGTCCGGCGGCGTCGAGATACAGCCCCAGACCGGCCCGATGGGACAGATCGTCGCCCTCAAGCCCGAGCCTCTGGAGCTCGACGTCAAGATCGTGCTGATCGGCGGGGAGATGACCTACGACGCCCTCTATAGCGCCGATCCCGACTTCCAGAAGATATTCAAGATATGCGCCGAATTCGACTCCACGATGCCGAGGAACGACGCATCCCTGCGCGAGTACGTCTCGTTCGCCCGCAAGATAACGCTGGAGGAAGGACTCACGGAGCCGTCGCCGGGCGGCATGGCGGCCATAGCCGAGTACGGCATACGCCTCTCGGGGTATCGCGACCGGCTCTCGACGAGGTTCTCCAAGATAGCCGACCTTATACGCGAGGCCGATTACCGGGCCTCGCTCGCCGGCAAGGAGACGATAGACGCGCCCTCGGTCGTCGAGGCGGAGCGCGTGCGCTCGTGGCTGGCCGACCTGCCCGAGGAGAAGATAGCCGACATGATAGTCTCCGGGGAGATAATCCTCGAGGCCGAGGGCTCGAGGATAGGGCGCGTGAACGGGCTCGCGGTGCACGACCGCGGCTACTACGCGTTCGGGCTGCCCGCCGTCATATCCGCGCAGGTCTCCCCCGGCGAGTCGGGCGTCATCAACATCGAGGGCGAGTCGGGGCTCTCCGGCGAGATATACGACAAGGCGGTGCTCATCGTGGAGGGCTTCCTACGGAGCCGCTATGCGCGGAGGTTCCCGCTCGCCGTCTCGGCCAGCATCTGCTTCGAGCAGTCGTACACCGCCATCGAGGGCGACTCGGCCTCCTCTACCGCCGTCTACGCGCTCCTCTCGGCGATCGCCGGCGTCCCGCTCAGGCAGGACGTCGCGGTGACGGGCTCGATGAACCAGATGGGCCAGATCCAGCCCGTAGGCGGCGTCGCCGAGAAGGTCGAGGGCTTCTTCCGCATCTGCAAGCGCGCCGGCCTCTCCGGCACCCAGGGCGTCATGGTACCCAGGCAGAACGTCGTCAACCTGACGCTCTCCAAGGAAGTGCTCGACGCCGTGCGCTCGGGCGATTTCTCGATTTACGCCGTCTCTACCATAGACGAGGGCATCGAGGTGCTGGCCGACCGCGCCCCGGGCGTCATGGACGCGGCCGGGCGCTTCCCCAAGGGCAGCTTCAACGCCATGGTGGCCGACGAGCTCCTGCGGATGGCCGAGACGATAAAGGAATTCAAGGAATGAAATCGACTATTGAGCATTCGCGTCACGCGTCCCTGCCGGCCGCGGTCGCCGCTTTCGTCTTGGCGGCGGCCCTGTCCGTCTCGTGCGGCGGGTCCTCTCCCGCGGGCTCCCAGGGCGCGGCCGCCGCGAAGCCCGCGACCCCGGAACCCCAGGCCGCGGCCTCCCAGCCG
>JAHIWG010000063.1 GCA_018816345.1 Spirochaetota bacterium
CGATACCAAGTACGAGTTCGGC
The DNA here is from genome assembly GCA_018816345.1 of Spirochaetota bacterium. Lineage (GTDB taxonomy): Bacteria > Spirochaetota > Spirochaetia > Treponematales > UBA12059 > SZUA-370. The sequence goes on from JAHIWG010000063.1 coordinate 23, forward strand.
CGGGCCCCGGACGGATCGATACTGCTGATCGACGAGGTGCACACGCCCGACTCGTCCCGCTACTGGAAGGCCGATACCTACGCCGCCCGCGTCGCCGAGGGCCTGGAGCCCGAGAGCTTCGACAAGGAGTTCGTGAGGCTCGCGTACTCGGCGGTCGGCTATAGGGGTGACGGACCGGTCCCGGAGGTCAGGCCGACGCTATGGGACGAGACGAGCGCGCTGTACCGCCAGGCCTTCGAGCGGCTGACGGGAACGGCCTTCGAGCCGGGAGAGTATCCGGTCGGGCCGCGGCTAGAGCGCAACCTGCGCTCCGCGGGGCTACTGCGATGACGAAGCCGCTCGTAGTCATCCTGATGGGCTCCAAGGCCGACGGGGCGCATTGCGCCAAGATCGCGGCCGCGCTCGACGGACTCGGCGTCGAGCGCGAGCTCCGCGTCGGCTCGGCCCACAAGACCCCGGGCCACGTGTCCGCCATGCTCGCCGAGTACGAGGCGGGCGGGCGGCCGCGGGTCTACGTCACGGTCGCGGGCAGGTCGAACGCGCTCTCGGGCTTCGTGGACGGCTCGGTGGAGGCGCCGGTGATCGCCTGCCCGCCGCCCTCCGACGCCTTCGCCGGGGCGGACCTGTTCTCGTCTATACGCATGCCTAGCGGCGTAGCCCCGGCCCTCGTACTCGACCCCGCCAACGCGGCCCTCCTCGCGGCCAAGATCCTGGCCCAGGCCGACCCTGGCCTCGCCGAGCGCGTACGCTCGTTCCGCCAGGCCGCCGCGGAGGCGATACTAGCGGACGACTCGAAGGCGCGCGAAGAGCCGCTCAGCGGGAGGCTAGCGTGACGCCTGACGATTCCGTCCATGAGGAATGCGGAATCGTCGCCATAAATAATGGCGTCGCCATAAATAATGGCGTCGGGTCAGGAGGCAACGACGCGGCGCGGGCAGCGTTCTACGCGCTCTTCTCGCTCCAGCACCGGGGCCAGGAGTCGGCGGGCATAGCGGCCGCCGACGGCCGCCGCCTCGTCGCGAGGAAGGGCCTCGGCCTCGTCTCCGGCGCCTTCGCCGAGGCCGATATGGACGCGCTGTCAGGGGGCGTCGCCATTGGGCACGCGCGCTATTCCACAACCGGCGAGCCGAGCCTCCGCAACGCCCAGCCGTTCTCCGTGGAGACCAGGCACGGCCCGCTAGCCCTGGCCCATAACGGCAACCTCGTGAACGCCGCCGAGCTCCGCCGGGACCTCCTCGAGCGGGGCGTCGGGCTGTCGACCTCGTCCGACACCGAGGTCATGGTGATGGCGCTCGCCGCCGCCCCCGGGGACGACTGGCCCGAGCGCATGGCCTACTGCATGACGCGATGGAAGGGCGCCTTCTCGTTCGCCGTGCTGACGCGGGACGCGGCCTTCGTCGCCCGCGACCCCTGGGGCTTCAGGCCGCTTTGCGCGGGCAGGCTGCCTGACGGAGGCTCGGCGGCCGCCAGCGAGAGCTGCGCCCTACGCACCCTCGGCTGCCACGCCCCCGTCGACGTAGGTCCCGGCCGGATCGTCGAGCTTCGGGCCGACGGCCCCGCGGACCGCGGCGGCGTGGAGCCCTCGGCCAGGCGCGCCTCGTGCGTCTTCGAGTACGTGTACTTCTCCAGGCCGGACAGCGTCTGGAACGGGGCCCAGGTGCACGAGGCGCGCCGGCGTTTCGGCGCCTCGCTCGCTGGGGAGGCCCCCTCCGAGGCCGACGTGGTCATTGCGGTGCCGGACTCGTCGATATCGGCCGCCATAGGCTACGCCCAGGCCGCGGGCCTCCCGTACGACGAGGGCTTCGCCAAGAACCGCTATATAGGCAGGACCTTCATCCAGCCTACGCAGGCGCTCCGCGAGCAGGGCGTGGCGCTCAAGTTCAACGCCATGCCGGGCACGGTGCGCGGGAAGCGCGTCGTCATGGTCGACGACAGCATCGTGCGCGGCACGACCACCGGGCCGCTCGTCAGGCTGCTCCGCGAGGCCGGCGCGGCCGAGGTGCACGTGCGCATCGCCTGCCCGCCCATACGCCACCCCTGCTACATGGGCGTCGACATGGGCGGCGGGGACGGGCTCGTCGCGCGCAGATTATCGATAGAGGGGATCAGGCTGGCCGTAGGCGCGGACAGCCTCGCGTACCTGTCGCTGGAGGGCATGATGGCGGCGCTCGCCGACGCGGGCGGGTCGGGGGGCTTCTGCTCCGCGTGCTTCTCGGGCGACTATCCACTGGACGTCGGCGGCGCGGCCGGCAAGAACGGATTCGAGGTATCATGAACGTACTTCTAGTAGGCTCCGGCGGGAGGGAGCACGCGCTGGCGCTCGGGCTGGCGGCCTCGCCCCTCGTCGAGTCGCTCGTGATAGCCCCCGGCAACGCCGGAACGGCGGACCTGGGCCGCAACGCGCCAGTCGCCGCGACCGACGTCGCGGGCCTCGTCGAGCTCGCGGAGCGGGAGCGGGCGGACCTGGTCGTCGTCGGCCCCGAGGCCCCGCTGGCCCTCGGGCTCGCGGACGCGCTGGCCGAGCGCTCCAAGGCCGTCGGCCGCCGCATAGCGTGCTTCGGGCCTAGCCGAGCGGCCGCGACGATAGAGTCGTCCAAGGCGTTCTCCAAGGCGCTGATGACGAGGCTGGGCATACCGACGGCGGCCTACGCGGTCTTCTCGGGCTCCGCCGACTTCGAGGAGGCGGCCGCCTTCGTGGAGGCCGCGCCGTGGCCGGTGGTCGTCAAGGTGTCGGGCCTCGCCTCGGGCAAGGGCGTCTTCCTGCCCGACTCGGGCCGCGAGGCCGTCGGCCTCCTCCACGAGCTCCTGCCCGGCGGCGAGGTCGTCGTCGAGGAGCGCCTCGAGGGAGAGGAAGTGTCGATCCTGGCCTTCTGCGACGGGCGGCGCGTCGCCGTGATGCCGAGCGCCCAGGACCACAAGCGGCTCCTCGACGGCGACCTAGGCCCTAATACGGGAGGGATGGGCGCCTACGCTCCCGCGCCCCTATGCCCGCCAGAGCTGGCCGCGGAATACGCGCGCATAGCCATCGAGCCGGTGGTCGCCGACATGGCGGCGCGCGGCGAGCCCTTCGTCGGGGTTCTATACGCGGGCATCATCGTCACAGATTCGGGCCCCAAGGTTCTGGAATACAACTGCCGCTTCGGCGACCCAGAGGCCCAGGCGATTCTCGCGCTCTTCGACGGAGACCTGGCCGCGACCCTTTCCGCCTGCGCCGCAGGCAACCTCCTCGCGGCGCCGCCCTCATGGAAGCCCGGCGCGGCCGCCTGCGTCGTGATGGCCAGCCCGGGCTACCCGGAGGCGCCGGTCGGCGGGGCGCGGCTATCCGGGCTCGGGCCTTCGGGCGGCGCCTACGTCCTGCACGCCGCGACGAGCCGCGACGGGGCGGGCGTCGTAGCCGGCCCGGGCCGCGTCCTCGGCGTGACGGCGGCGGGTACGGATCTCCGCTCGGCGCTCGCGGCCGCCTACGCCAAGGTCGACGCCATCGCCTTCCCCGGCGCCAGGCTCAGGCGCGACATCGGCGCCAAGGGGCTGGCGAGGCTCGCGGCCGGCTCGGCGGGCCTCGGGGGCTCGTCCTACGCGCGTTCCGGCGTCGACATCGACGCGGGCAACGAGGCGGTCAGGCTGATGTCGGCGGCCGTCAAGTCGACCTACGGCGAGGCGGTGCTCGCGGGCATAGGCTCCTTCGGCGGGCTCTACGACGCGTCGGAGCTCAAGGCCATGGCCGAGCCGGTCCTCGTCGCCTCGACCGACGGGGTCGGCACCAAGGTGAAGTTGGCCGCGGAGGCCGGGAGCTACGCGTCAATAGGCATGGACATCGTGAACCACTGCGTCGACGACATCCTGGTGCAGGGCGCGCGGCCGCTCTTGTTCCTCGATTATCTGGCCAGCTCCAGGCTCGACCCGGCCATGGTCGCGGAGGCCGTCGGCGGCATGGCCGAGGCC